>CACKFP010000004.1 GCA_902599485.1 uncultured Pelagibacteraceae bacterium
CAGAGTAAAAATGTATTTTGGTTTAATTCTGGTTCATATACAATCCACTCTCCATATTTATTTTTTAAATAATCATATATTTCTTCTTCTTCTTTACCTTCATCAATCTTATTTTTTACAACAAGCTTCATACTAACAGCAAAATCGGACTGAGAGTCGTAAACAGATTGACCTTGGCATATCAAACACCTTAAGTTTTTTGTAATTTGATCTACTTTGGTATTTATTTCATTAGCATAGGAAAAATTAAAACTAAAATATAGCAGCAATATTAATTTTAAAATTTTAAGCATTTTCTTCTAATAAATTTTTTATTTCTATTAAATTTTCGCTTGTCAATGGACCAATATACTTTTTTATTATCTCATTTGTTTTACCACTTATAATAAAAGTTTCAGGAACACCAATGGCTCCGAATTCTATTGATTTTGTTCCATCATTATCGGTAATAACTTCTGAATAAGGATTTCCAAGTGAGTTTAAAAAATTTTTCGCATTTTTTGGACTGTCTTTATAATTAATTCCAATTATATTTATGTTCATATCTTTTAATTTCATTAAAAACTGATGCTCTTCTCTACATGGTGCGCACCAAGATGCCCAAATATTTACTACAGAAGGACTATTTTTATCAAATAAGTCTGAAATATTAATTATTTCATCTGAAAATAGTTTTTTTGCATTAAGTGAAATATCTATTTTACTTTTTAATTTCTCGTTAGAGTAATCTTTCGATACGTTCAATCCCTTGAGCAAGATTATAAAAATTATTATTAATGTTAGTAGTAATCCTAAAAATTTAATATTTTTGCTCATTTTTTCTAATAACACTTAATAAACCACCAAAACCAATAAATATAGTTGAGATCCATATCCAAATCATTAAGGGTTTATATTGATATCTTACGTTATAATATCCATCGTCTTTTAAAATATTAAATACTAAAAAATTATCTGAAAATAATGTTGTCTTAATATCTGCTTCACTCGTAATAGTTAAAGGCTGCTGGTAAATCCTAACTTCTGGGTATAAAGCAAAAGAGGAATTTTTATTTGTAACTTCAAAACTAGCTTTAAGAGATTTATAATTGTCCACATCTTTAACATTAACTTCTTTTAATTTTACAACTTTTTCGTCGAATATTCTTTCATCTCCTACTTTCATATTTGAATTGAATTCATTAGAAAAAAGGCCATTCAATAAGATACTTGTGATTAATAAACTAAAACCAAAATGTGAAATTTTTTGGCTAATCGAGGACCTACTAACAAAAAAATCCTTAATTGTTACTAATAAGAGATAGATGCTCAAAACTATCAGAGGAATAGATAACAAAAATGAATTTTCTGTTTTTGTTAAAATGACATATGAAATAAGCAATGAAACTAAAAAAATAATTAAAATATTATAGTTAAACTTTTTTAATTTATCTTTAATCCATTTCAAACTTGGGCCAAAGCTCATAAAGATTAAAAAAGGAATTAAGAAAGGTATTAAAAGATTATGATAAAAAGGTGGACCAACAGAAATTTTTGAACCATTTAAAACTTCAAGAAAAATTGGATAAATTGTACCAACAAGAACAACAGATAAAAAAAACATCATAAACCAGTTATTCACTAATATTGCGGTCTCTTTACTTAAAATAAAATTCTCTTTTGCTGTGTTTGATATTTTATTCTGATTAAAAAAGAAAATTAATATAGACATCAATATTAGGATAAAGAGAAAACTTAATATAAATAACCCTCTTGATGGATCGTTTGCAAAAGTATGAATTGAATTTAAAATTCCAGACCTAACAAGAAAAGTACCGCTCATACTCAGTGAAAAAGTTGTAATTGACAAAATAATAGTCCACTCTTTAAATGAATTTCTTTTCTGTAATACAATTACTGTATGCAGGAGTGCTGTTAAGCAAAACCATGGCATCAATGAAACATTTTCTACAGGATCCCAAAACCAAAAACCTCCCCAGCCCAGCTCATAATATGCCCATATAGATCCAAGCAAAATACCAATTGTTAAAAATACCCAAGATAGCAAAACCCATTTTTTAATATGCCTTGCCCACTTATCTCCAATATTTCCGCTAATCATTGAGGCAAGTGAAGCTGAAAAGATAATAGATGTTCCGACATAACCTAAATATAAAATTGGAGGATGAATAGCTAAAGCAGGGTCTTGTAAAATAGGGTTCAAACCTAATCCCTCGCTAGGAATTGGATATAGCGTTTTGAATGGGTTGGAAGTTAATAAAATAAAAAATAGAAAACCTGAAATAATAATTTGTTGAAATAGTATCGTTAGAAGTTTGTATTTAGTATCTTGTGATCTTGAATTTAATAAAAAAATAAATAGAAAAATTGAAAGAACTAATAACCACAATAATAAACTTCCCTCATGATTTCCCCAAGTACCTGAAACTTTATAAAATAAAGGTTTTAAAGTATGAGAATTGTTAAAAACAGTTTCATTACTAAAATCTGAAATTACAAAAGCTGCAACTAGACTAAAAAAACTTACTGTAATCATTATAGTTTGTATTGAAGTAATTAAAATAAAGTTTTTATCTAAATATTTATTTTCTGAATTTGCATCCAAGTATGACTTAAAAATTAAATAAACAGATGCAATTAAAGCTATATATAAAGAATAATTTCCTAAATAATTAGACATACAAATTAATTATTTTTCATAGCTTCGCTAACTTCAGGAGGCATATAATTTTCATCATGTTTTGCTAAAATCTTGTCAGCATTTAGAAAACTTTTATCCTTTAAGAAACCTTCAGCAACTACACCCTTACCCTCTTCAAACAAATTAGGTACCGATCCATTAAAGTTAACTAATAATTCATTTTTGAAATCCGTAATTACGAAAAAAATTTCTTTATCATTTATTTTAATAGAATTTTTTTTCACCATTCCACCAACTCTTATTTTTTGAGCATTTTTGATTTCATTAAGGTTTTTAATGTCTGTTGGAGACTTAAAATATACTACGTTTTCCTCAAGAGATTTAACAACCAAAAAAATTGTAAGAACTAATGAAATTAAAATTAAAAAAATAAAAAGAGCTCTAAATTTAACTTTTTTTCCGTACATGTGAATTTTAGTTAAACTTTAGATGTGGAAGTGTTTGCTAATATCTCTCTGTACGTTTTTTGCTTAGCTACTGATGCAAGTTTCTTTTCATCTAGTGATTTATAATTTTCCTCAAATTTCTTTTTCTCTTTAATTAAATTTAATTTTACTACCGCGTACAAGAAGCTAAAAGAAAATAGAGTAAATATAAATGATGACCAAACGTATACACCGTATCCATTCATATTTAGTAGTTCACTAATCATAATCTATTAAGGCCTTTATTTTTAATCTTTAACAGTTCTGTATTATATTTCATTAAAAATATCAAAAGTGAAAATAGAGCAAATGCCGCAGTCATTATAGCTAATGGTGTCAACATTGAAGAATGAATTGTTGTTTCTTCCAAAATTTTTACTGACGCAGGTTGGTGTAAAGTATTCCACCATTCTACTGAAAATTTTATAACTGGAATATTTATAAGACCAATAATTGCTATTATTGAGCTAACTTTTTCTGCTTTACTAGTGTCTGTCGTAATCTTCCAAGAAGTAATGAACAATAAATAAAAAATTGAAAGTAAGAGCATTGAAGTTATTCTTGCATCCCAAGCCCACCAAGTTCCCCAGGTTGGTTTTCCCCAAATTGATCCTGTAACTAAAGCTATTATGCTAAAAACAAAACCAGAAGGTGCTAAACTTTTTGTTATTAAAGAGAAATTTTTATTTTTAAAAACAAAAACTCCAAAAGAAAGAATGGAAATAAATGAAAATATTCCGAGTGATATCCAAGCTGATGGAACATGGACATACATAATCCTAACTGAGTCACTCTGCTTATAATCCTCGGGAGAAAGAACTAAAGCTTCAACTAATCCAAGCAACAATACAATTATAAATAGCGCAAATACAAACTTTTGTATTTTATTAATTATCTTTAAAGTATTATTTGGATTGAAATAATTAATCATAATTTTTTATAACACATAAATTTTAGATTAAAATTGTTCAAAATTTTCTGACCAAGAATACAGAGGGAGATAGAGGAAAAACAGTACTCTTGATCAGAATTAAATATTTTATAACAAACAGATATGACAGAGATTTGGGACAATTGTGTTTAAATATTGGCTATTAGTTAATTCGAAGGCTTGAAGTAGCTTGATCCACGCTTACCTGAAAAAATTTCATTAATTAGAGGGTGTTTTATAGGCTCTTCAGAGTCATCAAATAATAGATTTTGCTCAGACACATAAGCCTCGTAAGTAATTTCGTCATTCTCTGCTAGTAAATGATAAAATGGCTGATCCTTTCTAGGTCTCACGTTTTTTGGAATCGATTGATACCACTCCTCTGAGTTATTAAATTCAAAGTCAACATCGTAAATTACACCTCTAAAATCGAAGTGTCTATGTTTTACAACGTCTCCAATTGAAAATTTAGCTTTTTGAGTACTCACGATATTAAATATGGATATTTGATGAAAAAAATCAATAAAAAAAATATAAATGTTTTATTAATCTGTTAATATGTAGCAGTGAATAAATCACTTCTAAAATTCATTACAGACGTTGGGCCTTTAGCTATTTTTTTCTTCTTTTATTATAACAGTGATAAAAATTTAAAAGTTGCAATACCACCTCTAATTGTCGCAACAATAATTTCTGTTCTATTGGTTTGGATACTGGAAAAAAAAGTTCCGATGGTTCCTTTGTTAGGAGGAATTTTAATTACTCTATTTGGAGGTTTAACAATTTATTTTGATAATCCAATTTTTATTTATATGAAACCCACTATTATAAATATTTTATTTGCCTTAGCTTTATTCTTTGGAAAATACTTCACCAATGAACCAGTTTTAAAATTAATACTTGGAAAAACACTACCAATGTCTGATGAAGGTTGGAAAATTTTGAATAACAGATGGACTTATTTTTTTATTTTTTTAGCTATATTAAATGAAATTGTTTGGAGAACTCAAACAGAAGAATTTTGGGTTAACTTTAAAGTTTGGGGAATGCTACCAATTACATTCATCTTTACAGCATCACAAGTTGGGTTGATTAATAAACACAAATTAAATGAGTAATTTAAAATTAGTAATAAATAATTCAAATAAAGAACAAAACCAAAGGTATTTTTTTGAAAAAAAAGAACTAAAAATTATATTAGACCTATATGCTAAAATGGTATCTGAAGGATCTTGGAAAGACTATGGCCTCTCAATATCAAGTAAAAGAGTAAGTTTTAGTATTTTTAAAAATGCAGCAGAAAAAGCTATTTACAACATTTGTAAAAATTTTAAACCATCTAATAAGAATTTGAAATATTTAATAACTGACAGAAATGGTAAAATTTTAAATAATGCTTATGATTTAGAAATACTTCTAAAAAAAACAAATTGGAAAAAACTATAGTTTTTGATTATCTTCTTTGACCGAACAATCTTAAAAGCATTATAAATAAATTTATAAAATCTAAGTATAATGTTAAAGCTCCCATAACAGCTTTCTTGCCAATTACTTCACCTGAATCTGATGCTACGTACATATTCTTAATTTTTTGTGTATCGTATGCAGTTAATCCAACAAATATAAGAACTCCAATGATTGAAATAGCAAAGTACATCATTGATGATTTTAAGAAAATATTTACTAAAGACGCGATTATAATACCGATCAAACCCATCATTAAGAATGATCCAAATTTTGTGAGGTCTCTTTTAGTTGTGTAACCATATATACTCATAGCTCCAAATGTTGCTGAAGATATGAAAAATACTCTCGTCACACTAAGTCCTGTGTAAACTAATAAAATTGATGATAGTGATAAACCCATCAAGGCTGCAAAAATCCAAAAAGTAGTTTGAGCTTTTGAAGAACTCATTTTATTTATCCCAAAACTCATATAAAAAACAATTCCGAGAGGAGCTAACATAACCACCCATTTCAATCCTGATAGATAAATTGCATTTCCGAACTCAGTTAAAGCAACTATTGATCCACTTGCATCTGTAACTACTGACATTTTAAAAGATAGCAATGCAATGATACCCGTTAGCAAAACTCCAGTTGCCATGTAGTTGTAAACTTTAAGCATGTAGGCTCTAAGGCCTTCATCCATTACAACAGCTTTTTTTGCTGTCGTTGATCTTCTTAAGATATTGTCTCTATTGAATTCCATAATAAAATATATAGTAATAAATTTAAAATTTTTCAAGCAGTCAAAATATAGGTAACAAATACTTTATATTTAATGAATTATAAAAAATTAGGAACAACTGACATAGATATTAGTACAATTTGTCTCGGCACCATGACTTGGGGTGAACAAAATAGCCAAGAAGAGGCCTTCGAACAAATGGATTTCTCACTAGAAAATGGGGTTAATTTTTGGGATACAGCAGAACTTTATGCGGTACCTCCTAAAGCTGAAACTTTTGGTCATACAGAGACGATCATTGGAAATTGGTTTGAAAAAACAAAAAAAAGAAAAGATGTGATACTTGCAACTAAAGTTTGTGGTCCCGCAAGAGATTATATTAGAAATGGTGAAAATAGTTTTGTAGGGAAGAATCTCGAAACTGCACTTCATAACAGTCTTAAAAGACTTAAAACTGATTATATAGATTTATATCAGCTTCATTGGCCAGAAAGAAATGTAAACAATTTTGGAAGACTTGGTTATGTGCATAAAGAAAATGAATGGAATAAATTCGAAGACGTGTTGGTTGAATTACAAAAGTATATTGAGCAAGGTAAAATTAGACATGTAGGTTTATCTAATGAAACTCCTTGGGGTGTTATGAATTATCTCAAACTCTCAAAGGAAAAGAGTTTGCCAAGAATGATGTCCATACAAAATCCCTATAGTTTATTAAATAGGTCATATGAAGTTGGATTAGCTGAGGTGTCTATAAGAGAAAATATTGGCTGTTTATCTTATTCTCCTTTAGCCAGTGGTTTTTTAAGTGGTAAATATAGAAATAAGCAATTTCCAAAAGGATCTCGGATGGAAAGAGATTGGGATTTTTGGACAAGATATCGAAAACCAAATACTAACGAAGCTGTTGATGAGTATTTTAATATTAGTGAAAAATACAACATTGATATGAGTCAAATGTGTATAAAATTTTGTGAGATACAGGATTTTATGTCTAGCGTTATTATTGGTGCAACAACAATGGAGCAGTTGAAAACAAATATAGAAAGTGTAAAAGTGAATCTTGATAAAGAAATAATTAATGAAATTAATGAAATTCAAAAAAAATATCCAAATCCATGTCCATAATTTTTAAAATAATTTTTTTTATTCTCTTATTTGGATCAACTTCTTATTCAGAAGAATTAAATAAAATAGGAACATTTAAAGACTGGGATGCAATTGTTGTTACTAATGGGGATAGTAAAGTATGTTTTGCTCAATCTAAACCTGTTCTTCAATCTCCTAAAAAAAATGATAGAGATGCAAGATTATTTGTAACTTTTAGACCATCTGAAAAAATTAAAGACGAAGTAAGCACAACCTCAGGCTATGAATACAACAGCCAAAATTCAATTACAGCTAGCTCTGGTAAATCAAAATATAAATTTGATATAGCTCAAGATAATTTTGCATGGATTTCAAGTAATAAAATTGAAAAAAAAGTTGTTAGCAGAATGAAAAAGGCCTCAAGATTAATGGTTACTGGATATAATAAATCTGGATCTCAAACAATTGATCATTATTCTTTGATGGGCTTCACTAAAGCATATAACGCGGCTAAAAAAAGCTGCAGTTAAATAATGAAATCAAAGAAAAAGATAGTTCTTGCCTATTCTGGAGGTTTGGACACATCAATCATATTAAAATGGTTACAGGAAAATTATGATGCAGAAGTAATTTGTTATACTGCAGACATTGGTCAAGAAATAGATAGAAATAAAATTTTCAGAAACGCAAAAAAACTTGGTGTAAAAAATATTATTATTCAAGATCTAAAAGATATTTTTGTAAAAGATTATGTTTATCCAATGATTAGGGGCCATGCAATATATGAAGGTGTTTATTTGCTTGGAACCTCAATTGCTAGACCTTTAATAGCAAAAGATCAAATTAGAATTGCTAAAAAATTTAATGCCTATGCTGTATCTCATGGATCAACAGGAAAAGGAAATGATCAAGTAAGATTTGAGTTAGGTTATCATTATTTTGGTCCTAAAATAAAAGTTATTGCGCCTTGGAGAATTTGGAAGCTGAAATCTAGATCAGATCTAATTAATTATGCAAAAAAAAATAAAATTGAAATACCTAAAGACAAGAAAGGAGCGCCACCTTTTTCAGTAGACGATAATATTTTTCATACATCAACAGAAGGAAAGTTGTTAGAAAATCCAAAAAACTCTGCGCCTGACTTTATCTTTCAAAGAACGGTATCTCCAGAAAAAGCACCTAATAAATCTTCAATTGTAAAAATAGATTTTAGAAGTGGAGATCCGATTGCAGTGAATGGGAAAAAATTATCTCCATCTAAATTGCTTGGAAAATTAAACGACATAGCTGGAAAAAATGCTATTGGAAGAGTTGATCTAGTAGAAAATAGATTTATCGGTATAAAATCAAGAGGTGTATACGAAACACCAGGCGGAACTTTATTAATGCACGCTCATAGGGCTATAGAGTCTGTTACACTTGATAAAGATACAATGCATAAGAAAGAAAAAATTATGCCTAGATATGCGGAACTGATTTACAATGGATATTGGTTTTCTAAAGAGAGATTTAAATTACAAAGAATTGTTGATCTTAAGAGAAGTAAAGTTAATGGATCAGTTAAACTGAGGTTATATAAAGGGAATGTTATTATTCATTCAAGAATAACTAAAAGTTCAGCTTATTCTATGAAAAAAGTTTCATTTGAGGAAAATAAAACTTTTAATAAATCAAATGTTGAAAGATTTATTAATTTTCACAAGAAAAAATTAAAATAAAATATCATGAATTTTGAACCAAGTCGGGCGCAAGCCACTAATAAACTAGATAATTTTATTGAAAATAATCTTTCTGAATATTCAAGATTGAGAAATTTTGATTTTGGTCCAGATAAAAGATCAAATATATCTTGTATTTCTCCATATATATCTCATGGAATATTAAATGAGTTAGAAGTTATAGATAAAGCCTTAAAGAAATTTTCATTTTCTAAAAATGAAAAATTTATTCAGGAGGTTTTGTGGCGTACTTATTGGAAAGGATGGTTAGAATTAAGACCTAGTGTATGGACAGATTACATAATAGAAATAAAAATTATAAGAGAAAAATACAAAGATAATAAAGATTATCTAAATGCAATTGATGGAAATACAAATATAGAATGTTTTAATGAATGGGTTAAAGAATTAAAAGAATTTAATTACCTTCATAATCATACAAGAATGTGGTTTGCCAGTATCTGGATTTTTACTTTAAATTTACCTTGGCAATTAGGAGCTGAATTTTTTATGAAACATCTCTATGATGGAGATGCAGCATCTAATACATTGGGATGGAGATGGGTTGCTGGGATACAAACACAAGGTAAGCATTATTTGGCAAGTGAATGGAATATAAAAAAATTTACTAATAACAGATTTAATAACATTAATTTAAATGAAAATGCACCACCTAAAGTTAGCGAGAAAATATACAAGGCTGTCTTAAAAGATTTTAGTAATCCAGTAAGTTTGGATGAGCAAAATTTAATTATTTTTGATAATAATCTTTCTTTTGAGTTGACTGATTTCAAAGACCATAAATTTAAAAAGATTTATTTAGTAAATAATAATAACGACAGTAGAAATATTAAACTTAGTGAAAAAACAATGAAATTTAAGACTAATTTAATTCAGGATCAAAAAAGAAGGTTGGATGAAAAATCTTTGGATTGTGAAATTATTGATATTGGTAACCTTAAAAAAATTGAGAATAGTTATTTTTTTTATCCTTGTGTTGGAGAAAACTTAGATTTTTTAACTTCTCAAGGAATAAATAATATAAAATTTCTTTATCGTAATTTAGACCGAAGTTCTTGGAAATATTGCAATAAAGGTTTTTTTAATTTCAAAAAGTATATACCAACTATAATTAAAGAATTTTTTTAAAGAACTATTGTAAATTATCAAAATTATGAGATAACAATAATATGAATAACCCTCAAGTTCTTGAAATTATTGAAAATCTTAAAGGCAGAAGGAATTACGAAGAAAAGAAAGCTTCAAAATTAGGTTTCAACTCTCTTTACGCATACATTGAAAATAAAATATTAAAAGAGAAAGAAGCTGAGGCAGCAAAAATTCTTGAACAATCAGCCCCTAAAGAAGAAGTGATTGAAGAAAAAAAACTAGAGAAAAAGAAAAGCTGCTCTTGTTGTTAATTAGTTATTTTTTGAACATTTCTTAGAACAATATTTCACTTTATCCCAGTTTAATTTCCATTTTTTTCTCCAAGTAAAAGGTCTCTTACATACAGGGCAAATTTTTGTGGGTAAATTTTCTTTTCTCACTATGTAGTATTTTGTTTAATAAATTTTTCTGCCTCAGCTAAAATTAATTTTTTTCTATCAGGTTTCATTTTATCAAAAATTCTAACCATCATAGAAAGTCTAGGATTTTTTAAAAAGAAGGCTCTATTTCTATTTATGAATCTCCAATAAAGACCATCCATGGTATTGCACCATTCTCCTTTTTTAAAATCCATCATTTTCATGAAATAAGCGGAGCCGCATATATATGGTTTTGTTGCAAATATTCCTCCATCACTGAAAAGCCCCATTCCATAAACATTCGGGACCATTACCCAGTCAGAGGAGTCCACAAACATTTCCATAAACCATTTGTAAACACACGTTGGCTTCACTTCACATAAATTCATTATGTTTGATAAGATCATTAACCTTTCAATATGATGTGACCAACCATAATTCACTGCATTTTTAATAGCATAATCTAAAGGTGGTAATCCTGTTGTTCCTTCGTACCATGAGTTTTTCATTTTTCTATTTTGTTTAAAAAAATTTCTAGTTTCCATTTCTTTTGAATAGCTTTGATATATTCCCCTCATAAATTCTCTCCATCCGATTACTTGACGAATATAACCTTCTAAGGAATTTAATCTTATTTTATTTTTGTTGTGAAAATCTAAAACTTTTTTAATGATAAATTCTGGAGTGATAAGACCTAAATTGATGTAAGGACTTAAAGCACTATGAAATAATATATTGTCTTTCTGATCAACTGCATCTTCATAATCCCCAAATAAATTTGATTTTTCTTTAATAAAAAAATTTAATAATTTAATTACATCATCATATTCCGTAGCAAACCAAAAGTCTTTCGTATTACCTGGGTGACTTTTAAAATTTTTATTAATTAAAATTTTTAGTTTTCTCGTATGAACAGTCTCATTAACTTTAGGAAATTTGGGTATAGATATATTTTTTGGAAGTTTATTTCGATTTTCTTCGTCAAAACTCCATTTGCCTCCTTCTGGATTACCATCTTTTTTCATGAGTATATCCAAATCTCTTCTAGTCTCTTTATAAAAAACTGCCATAAAAGGTTTTTTTGATTTCGATAAATAGTTTTTAAATTTTTCTCTAGAATTTAAAAACATTGGTGTTTGAATAATATTCCATTTAATTTTTTCCTTTTTTAAAAAATTGGTAATTTTATTTTCAAAAAACTTATCCTCAATTTCAAAACTTGAAATTTCTTTAATTTTTTTTGTTTTAATTATTTTTTTTAATTTTTCTGTGTAATCCAGCTTAAAAGATTTATCCTCGATCGAAGAATATTCTAATTTAAATTTATTTTTTTTTAGTCTATCTGCGTGAGATCGCATGCAAGATAAGAACAATAATATCTTTTGTTTATGATGCTTTTCGTACGTACAAAGCTGATAATCTTCAGCCATAAAGAAAAAGTGGTCTTTTCTGTACTTTTCTAGATATTTCTCTGAGAAAAGCTGATTTCCAAGTAGAAAAAATAATTTCATTAACTATATATATCCCTTTAAAAATTTATGTCAGAAAAATATTTAGTAGTAGGTGCGACAGGATCTATCGGATCTAATTTAGCCGAACAGTTATACGCAGCCGGCAAAGAAGTACATTTAATTGGTAGGGATGAAGAAAGAACAAAATCTTTGTCTGAAAAACTAAATTGTAAATATACAGTCTCTGATGTTTTAGAAAATGGTTTTGTTGAAAAGATTAAGTCCGAAATAGATGATATCAAAGGTATAGCTTATTGTGTTGGTTCAATTGATTTAAAACCTTTAAGAATGGTTTCAGAACAAGATTTTACAAAATGTATGAAACTAAATTTATATTCTGCAGTAGATTTAATTAAAGGTTATCAAGAAAGTTTAAAAAAAAATAAAGGATCGATTGTTTTGTTTTCAACTGTTGCTGCTCAAAGGGGATTTACAAATCATGCAATTATAGCTTCAACTAAAGCAGCTGTGGAAGGATTAACTGTTTCTTTAGCAGCTGAATTTGCTCCTAATATAAGAGTAAATTGCATTGCTCCAAGTTTAACTAATTCAAAAATTGCAGAGCCAATGCTTAAAAATAAAGTTTTAGCTGATGGTATAGCAAAAGCCCATCCATTAAAAAGACTTGGAGAGGGTAAAGACTCGGCTTCGCTTGCAAAATTTCTAATAACTGAAGACAGTTCTTGGGTTACAGGACAAATTATTGCTGTCGATGGTGGTAGATCAAAACTTTCATAGAGTGAAGAAATTATTATTTCTTTTATCATTAATACTATTCTCAACTAATTCATTTAGTAAAAATTTAAATTTTAATAAAATTATTGAATTAGAAGCACCTTGGGGTTCGTCGTTCGTTAATGAAAATGAAATGATTGTTACCGAGAAAGGTGGCAAAATAAAATTTGTAAACATTTCTACAAGGGAGATAAATGAAATTGATCATAACTTAAATTTTGTAGAATATGGACAGGGAGGATTATTGGATATTCTGTATCATGAAGATTACATTTACATCTCATACACAGAAAATAGAAATAATTGGAAGACTAGTACTTCAATTGCACGTGCAAAATTTAATAAAAACAAATTAAATTTTAAAAATATTTTTCAAGCCAATCCTCCAATCGACTCGCCCTATCATTTTGGTTCAAGACTTGCAATTAAAGACAACTATTTATTTGCTTCTGCAGGTGAAAGAGGCGGGGGAATGATTGCTCAAGATGGAAATAAACATCCAGGAAGTATAATTAGAATTTATCTAGATGGTGGCATTCCAAAAGACAATCCTCGTTTTGAGGGGAAATCAGACTGGCTACCTGAAATATATCAAATTGGTGTAAGAAATCCTCAAGGTTTAGCTTTATCACCTTTTGATGGAAAAATTTATATGAGCAATCATGGTGCAAAAGGAGGCGATTGGTTTGGTGAAGCAAAGAAAGGTGAAAATTATGGTTGGAAAATTCTTGGATGGGGTGGCACAAATTATTCAGGTATACCAATAGGACCAAAATGGAAACCTGGCTTTACAAAAGCCATTCAATATTGGGTTCCATCAATAGCCACAAGTGCAATCACAATTTATAAAGGTAATGAATTTAAAGATTGGAATGGTCATGCATTAATTACTTCTCTTAAAGATAAGTCTTTAAGAAAATTAGAGTTTAATGATTTATCAAACGTAAAAGAGGAAATAATATTTAAAGATAAAATTGGAAGAATCAGAGACATACAAATTCATCCTATAAATGGTAAACTATATTTTTTAAATCAAGATGGATTGTGGTTGATGGAAAATTCTAGTTAGTATCAAAAAGCTCTTTAAATAATTTAAATTCACCAATTTTAAAAATAATTGCATCATCTTTTTTAAATCCAAATTTTTCTGCATTTTGCTTAAACCTTAAAGGGGGCTCTAATATTGGTTCAAGTGATAAGACAAAAGTTCCCCAATGCATTCCAATTACTTTTTTACTTTTTAAATCTTTAGCAAGTCCAAGGGCTTCTTCAGGGTTAGTGTGGTAAGCAGAAGAATCTTTAATTGAAGCCATAGGATAAAAATTATATGCGCCAATGTTAATAAATGTTAAATCAATTGGACCATACTTATCTCCCAATTCTTTATATATTTTTCCAACACCAGTATCACATGAAAATAATATTTTTTTTCCTTTGTATTCAATCAAATAGCTGCCCCATAAAGTTTTGTTAGTATCCGTTAAACTCCTTTTTGACCAGTGGACTGATGGCAAAAAAGTAATGTTTAAATTCTGATTTATTCTTATTTGATCATACCAATCCATTTCATTTACATCTTTAAATCTATTAATTTTAAAATATTTTTTTAGTCCTAAAGGTAACAGGACTTTAGATTCTTTATAAGGAAATCTCATTATTGTTTTCATATCTTGATGATCGTAGTGATTGTGAGTTAGTAAAAAAATATCTGTTCTTGGTATCTCATTAAGTTTTAATGCTGGTTCGGTAAATCTCTTTGGCCCAAAAAATAAAGGTCCTGCATTTTTTGAAAAAACTGGATCTGTTATTATTGTTATTCCCCCTAATTTTAATAAAAATGTTGCATGACCTATCCACGCTACATAATCTTCTTTTTGGAAATTATTTAAATCCAATAAAACTTTTTCTTTTTTAATGATATTACTTTCAGGAAAAGTCATATCTAATTTTTTTTTTTCTTGGTTAAAGACCTTAAACGACCAATTGAAATTCATATCAATCACCTTTGATCCTTCAGGATTACGAAATGTGCCATTTGCTAAATGATGATATTTTTTTTTCATATCCGATTAATAATTTTTTGAAATAATATCTTGAATTGTATTACTTATAACTATTGTTCCAGCTTTGTTAGGATGTATGCCATCCTGTTGATTTAGATTTGGATTAAGAGCAACACCCTCTAGCAAAAATGGAATTAAGGGTAAATTATATTTTTTTGACAATTTAGGATAAATAGCATCAAAATTTGTTTTATACTTAGTTCCATGAGTTGTTGGCGCAACCATCCCAGCTATTATAATTTTTATTTTTTTACTTTTAGCGATTTTAATTATTTCTTCTAAATTTCTCTCGGTTTCGTCTGGTTGAATTCCTCTAAGCATATCATTTGCTCCAAGACCAAGGATGATTAGATCAATACCGGGTTCTGATAAACTCCATTCTGCTCTATTCAATCCACCAGAAGAAGTACTACCTGACACACTTCCATTTATTACCTTAATATTTAAACCACTCCTAACGAGATTACTTTCTAAAACCAAAGATAAGTGTTGCTCTTTAGGTAGACCATAACCCGCCATTAAACTATCGCCGAATAATATAACCTTTTCTATTGCACTTGCATTTATGTGCACTAGAAAGAATAACAATATTTTTATAAATAAACTTTTATTCATGAACACACTTCTTAAATTAAAAAAAATAAATCTCAAATACCAAACTGGGAAGGACAATATCAATGTTTTAAAAAATATTGATTTAACTATAAAAAAAAAAGAAACTGTATCTGTGGTTGGAGAAAGTGGGTCAGGAAAAACAAGCTTGATTATGCTTATTGGTGGACTAGAACGTCCAACCTCAGGGAAAATTATATTTCAAGACAGGGAAATAACAAATCTTAATGAAGACGAAGTATCTGAAATTAGAAAGCAAAATATAGGAATTATATTTCAATCTTTCTATTTAATTCCAAATTATACAGCTGTTGAAAATGTAGCTTTAACACTTGAACTTAATGAATTTAAAAATCCAGAGAAAGAAGCAAAAAGTTTATTAGATCGATTTGGTCTAAAACATAGATTCAATAATCTTCCAAGTCAATTATCTGGCGGAGAGCAACAACGTGTGGCGATTGCAAGAGCTATTGCAATGAAACCAGATTTGATTTTAGCTGATGAACCAACTGGTAATCTAGATACCGAAAACTCAATAATGATCTCTGAAATTTTATTTAAATACGTCAAAGAAGAAGGGTCTTCTTTAATAATGGTCACACATGATCCAAAATTAGCAGACAAAGCAAAACGAAAAATTAAAATCAAAGATGGAAAAATTAAATAATTCTTCGGAGTTAAGTTTAATATTCAAGTATGCTTTGAAGGATTTAAGCAGAAATTATAAAAAAATTTCAAGCATTATTGTAACGCTGTTTATCAGTCTTTTTATTTTAAGTGCCATCTTTACAATCGAAGATAGTTTAAAAAAAGAGCTTAATGATAATGCAAAAGTTCTTTTGGGTGGAGATCTCGAAATCGATTATAACCGTAATCAGGGGGATCTTAATTTAGTCAATAAAGTAAAGGAATTTTCAACTGTTTCACAAATGATAGAGTTCAGTACAATGCTTTCTACGACAGGCAGAGAAAAAAATAAATCATTATTTACAAGGATTAAAACAGTTGATGAAAAATATCCACTTTACGGTGAAGTTGTTTATGAGCCAGAAGATGCTTATGAAAGAATGCAAAAGGAACCAAAGACAATTTTGATTAATGAAAGTTTATCAAAAACTTTAAAGATAAAAATAAATGACAAAGTTAAGGTACAAGATCAAAGTTTCATAGTTGTTGGAATTATAAAATCTGTACCTGATGTCAGTGGGTTTGTAGCTTTTGGAGATTGGGCATTAGCAGGAAAACAAACTTTGGAGATACTAAAACTAAATGGAATAGGTAGTTTTTTAAATTATGAATATAAAGTAAAATTTAATCCAAGTGATGATCCAGAAAAAATAGAAAGTAAGATCAAAGATATTTTTAAAGATGACCAAAAAGTAAAACTTAGATTTCCGGAAAATTCAGCAAGTGGCTTAAAAAGGATAATTAATAATTTTTCCCAATTTCTCTCTTTAGTTTCAATTAGTGCAATGTTAATTGCTGGAATAGGTATCGCTAATACATTGTTGTCATTTATAAACCAGAACAATATGTCTATAGCTGTAAGAAAAGCTGTAGGATTTTATTCAGGGAATATAAAAACACTTTATTATCTTCAATTATTTATATTATTATTTATTATTACTGTAATTTCTTATGGCTCAAGTTTTTTAATTGTACCAATTGCAGACAAATATTTATCTGATGGGTTGGGATTAAATGTTTATCCAAAATTCTCTTTAATTAATTTTATAAAAATATTTATTGTAGGTTTGTTAGTTCTTATAATTTTTTCAATACCAACAATAAGTTCAATTGATCAAGTTAAAGCATCAAACCTATTTAGAAATGTATTCCAAAACCTACAATTTTATTACTCAAAAAAGTCAGTTATTTTAAGTTTTATCTTGTTATCATTTTTAGTTTTATTGTTTACACTAGGATCTGAAAGACCTTCTTATAGCTTGGGTTATTTTCTGGCTTTTTTTATATGTCTAATTGTATTTTTTTTACTTTCAAAGATTATAATTTATTTACTAAAAAAGTTTAATTTTATTTCAAATATCTCTTTAAAAGTATCGATTAAAAATATAACTCAAACAAAAAGTATCACTCCTATCACAATCATGTCTTTAGGCTTAGGTGTAACTTTATTATTAACTTTAGCTTTGGTTGGAACAAATTTTAAGAGAGAAATTGCAAGATCTATTCCAGATATTGCACCTGATTATTTTTTTGTTGGAATTCAAAAGGGTGAAAAGAAAAAATTTGAACAAGGTGTTTACAAAATGGACCCTGATGCGGACATTGAAATAGTACCTATGGTTTCTTCCGGAATAGTAAAAATTAATGGTGTGAATCCAAATAGCTATATTAAACCAGATAATGATAGTTATTGGGTAATTGGAAGTGAAAGAAGATCTTCTTGGGTTGAAAATATTCCTAAAGATAACCCAATTTTGAAAGGAGAATGGTGGGATTTATCTAAACCTAACCAACTTCAGATATCACTTGATGCAAATGTGGCTAAAGATTTTAATATTGAGTTGGGAGATATTTTTACTTTAAACATTTATGGTCGAGAAATTGATGGAGAAATAGTTAATTTTAGAGAAGTTGATTATCGTGATCTAAGTATTAATTTTGCCATGTTATTTAATCCACAATTTGCAAAAAAAATTCCTCATGAATATTTGGCAACTGCTAAATTTAAAAATCCAGATAATTTTGATGAAACCAAAATGTTAGAAGTATTACCGAGTTTGTCTATGATAAAAATTGCTGATTACTTAAATAAAGTAACATCAGTTTTAAATAAAGTCTTCATAGCTGTAACCCTAATTTCTGGTGTAACAATTGTCATTGGATTGATTGTTATCTCAAGTGCTATAATGGTCCAAGGAAAAGTAAAAGAGTACCAAAATCTTGTATTTAAAATTTTAGGTTTTTCAAAAAAAGAAATTATATTTTCATCTTTGATAGAATTTATAATTATTTTTATGTCGGTAATATTAATTGCAATTTTTTTTGCAGTAATTGGATCAAAGTTTATTATGGAGAATATTTTTGAATTAGTTTGGCAATTTGATTTTAAAGTTTTAATTTACCTTGGCGCCTCTATAGGAACTGTGACCTTGATTTTAATTATGCTAACTAATCTTAAATACTTAAGTCCTAAAGTTTATCCTTTAATTAGAAATCAGTAATAAATTTTATTTATTTGCTCTCTTAAAACACTCAATTGTATTTTTAAGTAAACATGCAATAGTCATGGGTCCGACTCCACCTGGAACTGGAGTTAAAGCTTTTGCAACTTTTGATACTTCATCAAATGCCACATCGCCAACTAGGCCGTTTTCAGTTTTATTAATACCAACGTCAATCACAATTGCATCTTTTTTTACCCAATCACCTTTTACAAGCTCGGGGATCCCAACAGCAGCGACTATAATGTCTCCTTTTAAACATTCTCCTTTAAGATCATTTGTTTTTGAATGAGTAATTGTAACTGTACAATTTTCTTTCAACAACAACTGTGTCATTGGCTTACCATTTAAATTTGATCTTCCAACAATTACAGCCTTTTTTCCATTAAGGTTTGGTTCAATTTTTTTTATTAATAAATAACAACCTAAAGGAGTGCATGGAATAGAACTTTCATAACCTGACGACAGATTACCAACATTCATGGGATGAAATCCATCTACATCCTTCTCTGGCATAATTGCCTCTATAACTTTTTGTTTATCAATATGTTTAGGAAGTGGGAGCTGAACTAAAATTCCTGAAACAGAATCGTCATTATTAAGTTCATCGATTTTTTTTAAAACTTCACTTTCTTCAACATTGTCAGGGTATCTAATCACCTCTGATTTAAGGCCCACTTCATTGGCAGATTTCTCTTTATTTCTAACATAAATTTGACTAGGTGCTAAATCACCAATCAATATGACTGTTAAACCTGGTACTTTATTATGCTTATCTTTTAAAGATAAGACTTCTTTCTTGAGCTCTTCTCTTAAATCAGCAGCAGCTTTTTTTCCATCAATTAAAATCATTTATTAAAATATTAGTGGTGCAATGTAGAGTTTCATACACATTTCTATGAACCATATCAACAAAAGAAGTACGATAGGAGAAATATCAAAAGCACCAAGGTTAGGTAAAAATCCTCTTATTCTCATTAAAATCGGTTCTGTCATTTTATAAGTGAAATCTAATATTAAATATACAAACCGATTGCTTGTATTTAGTACATTAAAAGCAACCAACCAACTTATAACTACATTGGCAATTACAACATATGAATAAAGTTTTAAAATTTGAAGAGCTAAATAAAATATAGCAATCATTTTTTTTCAACATAAATAGACTGACTTGGGAATGCAAATGCAGCTCCCTTACCTTCAACAATTTTTTTTATTTCAAGTGCCAAATTTTCTTTTACTTGTAAATAATTAGTCCAACTATTTGTTTTTGTAAAACATCTTACATACATATCAATTGAGCTATCTGAAAACTTATCTATTCTTACGGCGACTCCTACAGATTGGTCATAATCGTCACCTTTATTTATGTGATCTTCAATTTCGTCTCTTATTGTTTTTAATTGATCAATAGTGGTGTCATATTGAAGAGTTATTATCCAACTAATAGCCCAATTAGTCTTTCTTGTGTTATTAATCACTGCATTTTCTGCAAATTGAAAATTAGGAATAATTGCCAGTGATTTGTCAAATTTTCTTATAACGGTTGATCTAAATCCAATATTCTCAACAACCCCTTCAATAACTCCCTCAACTTTAATCCAATCACCAATTCTAAATCTTTTTTCAACTAATACTAAAATTCCAGATATTAAATTTTTAAATAAATCCTGAGCGCCTAATGCTACTGCTACTCCAAATAAACCTAATCCAGCAATTATTGGTCCAATTTTAATTCCCCATAACTCAAGAACAGCAGCTGCTCCTAAAATAAAAATTAAAATTTTAAGAGATTTTATAATCCAGCCTATTAATTCTTTTGTCAGTACTTTATCTAATCCACTTAAAATATATGATATTGGCTCAATTATTTGATGTATTATCCAAAATATTAAAATTGTTATTAGAGTTCTGTTCACGTTATCTATGAAGCCTCTAGTCTCATTATCAAATGACATATAGTAACTGGCAAAAAAGACACCAAGAACAATTGGAAGAAACCTTGCAGGACCTTCCATAGATTTTACAAAAGTATCATCTAATTTATTAGTTGTTCTTTTTGAAATTAGTTCCAATTTTTTTATTACGAGTTTACTGATTAGACCTCTAAATATTAAAAATAATACAAATATTCCAAGACCTACTATTATCTGAAAGAAATCTACCCCAAGAATTCCCTGCTTCCATACAGATAAAAATAACTCATTAAGTTTATTTAAAACGTCCATTTTTAAATTTTATATAGCAAAAACTCTTCTTCACCAGGGTTAAAAAGAAAAATTTTTTTCCATTTTATGTCATTCAATGCTGATGATGCTTTTTCACCCATACACATTAGGTTAGTTTCCATCCAAATATTATCTAAATTATATTTTTTTATTAAAGTAAAAAATGTCTTCGCACTATTTTCAGAATATATGTAAACAATTTCTGGCACAGAAGATTTGATATCTCTTAGAAAGTCATCACTTAAATTCTCATTAGGTACTGCCGTATAATTTATAATTCTCTTTATGACATAATTTTCTGAAATTAAATCTTTATCAAGATTATAAGAAACAATTTCACCACTAATGTAGGCCATTGGTCCAATCTTTGGGTCAAAGTTTTGTAAAATTAATTCTTTAAGATTATTTACATTACCCTCAGCACAGAAAATATTTTGAAAGCCTACTTCTTTTGCCTTTCTTTCTGTTGCAAGACCAACACAAAAACAAATTATTTTTTTATCTATTTTTGAAATATTTAAATTTTTTAAAGAATTAGCGCTCGTAAAAATAACACCTTTGAATTGGGTAAAATCTATTTCTTGTGTTTCTATTTTTTTTATTTGTAATAAGGGTAAATGAGAAACTTTATGATTCATCGAAGTAAATTTTATAATTAATTCTTTGCTATCATCTAATGGTCTGGTTAATAAAATATGCATTTTAATTTTTATAAGAACCTTTTGATTTTAATTTAAGCTCTTCTCCTACCATTCTACTAGTAGACTCAATATTATCTTTTTGCAGACTTTTTTTTATGAAATATCTATTTTTTCCATCGACAGAAAACAATTCGGTCAATAGGTCTACTTTTTCCCCATTTAATTTTGCAAATACACCAACTGCAGTGTCACAATCTCCTTCAAGGACTTTTAAAACCTCTCTTTCTGCTTTTGCAACAGTTCTTGTTTCTTGATCATTAATGTTTTCAAGTAATTTTTTAATTTCATTATCATCTTCTCTACATTGAATTGCTATAATTCCTTGACCTGCACAAGGTATAAGTTCATCAACACTAAATTCTTGTGAAATTTTATGTTGTAAATTTAAAGAATCTACTCCTGCTTTTGAGAGAATTATCGCATCATATTCGCCTTTTTCTAACTTTTGAACTCTAGTATCAACATTTCCTCTGATAAGTTTATATTTTAAGTTGGGTCTTTTTTTCTTTAGTTGATATTCTCGTCTATATGATGATGTACCAATAATTGAGTTTGGTTCTAAATCTTCAAATTTTATATTATTTTTACTTATTAAAATTTCATTAGGAGAATTTCTTTTTAAAAAATTATTAGTTAAAAGATTTTCAGTTTCTTCAGTAGGCATATCTTTGAAAGCATGTACTGCTATATCTATATTTTTATTTAATAAATCTTTTTCAATTTGTTTTGAAAATAATCCTTTGCCTCCTATTTCTGATAATCTCTCATTTTTCTTTTGATCTCCTATTGTTACTATTTTTTTTAATTCAATCTCTTTAGAAAAATATTTTTTTAGTTCTTTTTTCACATTTTCTGCGTAAATCATTGCTAACTTACTTCCACGTGTTCCAATTACAAGATTAGCTCTTTTCATAAAAGTTATTTTTATTACATTCTTATAGATTAATTGTATTAATTATAAAAAATAATTTATGACAGAAAAACCAATAATATTAGGTATTGAGACTAGTTGTGATGAAACTGCGGTTTCATTGATCCAGGATACTGAAAATGATGTGCCAAAGATTTTATCAAATGTTGTTTCTAGTCAATTTGATGTTCATAAAGAATTTGGAGGTGTTGTACCAGAGCTTGCAGCGAGATCTCATGTAGAAAAAATTAATTTAATTGCTGACAAAGCAATTAAGGAAAGTGGAGTTAGTTTAGATAAAATCTCTGCGGTTGCTGCAACCGTTGGGCCTGGACTTATAATCTGTTTAAGTGTTGGATTAAATTTTGCTAAAGCTTTATCATCATCTTTAAAAATTCCTTTTATAGGAATAAATCATTTAGAAGGTCATGCATTAAGTCCAAAACTTCAACAGAATATAGACTATCCTTATTTACTTCTTTTAATTTCTGGTGGACACAGTCAATATTTGATTGTTAATGGATTGGGTAATTATAAAAGAATTGGAACAACAATTGATGATGCTCTAGGTGAAGCATTTGATAAAACTGCCAAGCTTTTAGAAATAGAATTTCCTGGTGGTCCCAAAATAGAAATTTTTGCTAAAAAAGGTGATCCGAAAAGATTTAAGCTACCAAAACCAATTATTAACAAAGGAGGTTGCAACTTATCGTTTGCTGGACTGAAGACCGCTATTTTAAAAATTAGTAATGAGATTAGAACAGATCAAGACAGATTTGATTTAGCTGCATCATTTCAAAAAACTATAGAGGAAATATTATATTTAAAAACAAAAATAGCTTTTTATGAATTTCAAAAATTTTCTGGAGAAGTAAGAAAAAAATTTGTTGTAGCCGGTGGAGTTGCTGCAAATAAAGGAATAAGAGATAAATTAAGCCAAGTAAGTAGAGAAAATAATTTTGAGGTAATCTATCCTGATGTTAAGCTTTGTGGAGATAATGCAGCAATGATAGCAATGGTTGGATTAGAAAAATTTAAAATTAATCAATTTGATAATTTAGATTTACAAGCAAGCCCTAGGCTACCTCTCGATTTAAATGCAAAGTTTTTGAAAGGTGCTGGAGTAAAATTATAAAATAAGAATTAATTTATTTGTATAGTTTCAGGTTTTGTGTTTTCATTATAATTTTTGTATACTTCTACATAAGCCGTTTCTAATTTTTTTGTGAAAAGTTTTGAATTGAACAGAGGCATTTCTATAATATTCTTTTTTAGTTTATGCTTAATCTCTTTATAAAAATTTTTTTCTTCAGCAATTTTAATTGCTAGTTCTTCATATTCTTTCTCACTATTTGTTATAAGTTCCTCTAAACCAACTGATGTTAATAAACTTGATGCAACACGACTTGCAAAAGAATTACCCTTAATTGTAATAATAGGTAAAGAGGATCTAAGAGCGTCACTTGCGGTTGTGTGAGCATTACATGGGAAGGTATCAAGAAATAAGTCTGCTAAACCAAGTCGTATTATATGCTCTGAGTGTGGTAATCTTCCTGCAAATATCATACGGTTTGGATCAATATCATTGGAAACTAAAATTTTTTTCAGATTATTTTGTGCTATTTCGTTATCAATAAGTAGCCAAATGACGCTATTTTTTACTTTTTTTAAAATCCTCATCCATATCTCAAACATATCGGGTAAAATTTTAAAATTATGATTAAAACAGCAGAAAATAAATTTATTTTCGGGCAAATTAAAATCTTTTTTACTAAATATTCTTTTAGATAAAGTGGGGTTGCTATCATTAGCTTGGTAGGAATTAGGAAGATAAATAATATTTTCAGAGTAATAATTTTTATTTTCTTCTGGAATTATAATTTTATCAGCAATTAAGTAATCTATACAATCTGATCCACTAGTACCGGGGAAACCTAAATAACTAATTTGAATTGGAGCACATCTCTCAATAAATAAATCAAATCTGTTGTTATTTGTAAAACCCTTTAAATCTATAGCTATATCTATATTTAATTCTCTTGAGTGCTGAACAATTTCCTTAGTTGTTTTAAATTTTACATCAAAAAATTTATCAAATGTTTTTACAACTCTTTTTCTTATCTTTGAGCCATCATCTGGACCAAAAGAAAAGGCATAAGTCTCAAATTTATTTTTATCATGGCACTCAAAAAGATTAGCCATTAAATACATTGTTGCATGATTGTGAAAGTCTGAAGAATAATATCCAATTTTTATTTTTTTGTTTTTATTTTTTTCAAATTTAATTTTTTTTGTATTTTCAAATTCGTTTTTTACAAAAATTTCTATAGCTTTTTTTTGCAATGATGGTGAGTCATAAATCAATATTGTTGGAAAAGGACTAGTATTTTTTTTTTCACTCAAAATGCCATTCTTTAAAAATAATTTATCTTCTTTAAAATTTGTCCATTCAGATAGACCGCATTTTGATTGAATTATAGTTCCATTTAAATAACTCATATTTGGATTTATCTTTAAAGCTCTCTCATGATTATAAATTGATTTATCTAGAATTTTTAATTCTGCATATAAATTTCCTAAATTTTTATAAGCTGCAGAAAAATTATTTTTTAAACTAATTGCTTTATTATAGTCAGATATCGCTTCTTGTTTTTGATTAATTTCTTGTAAAGCCTTAGCTCTGTTATAATAAGATAACACAAAGTTTGGATTTAATTTTATTGCTTTATTATAATTTTCTATTGCTAAATTAAATTGTTTAAATTCATAATAAACATTTCCTAAATTATTATATGTTTCAGATATATTGGGATTAATTTTAATCGCTTTTTCAAAAAATTTTATAGATTGTACAAAATCTTTATTTTGAAAATTTAAAATGGCCAAAAGATTTGTTGCATTCAAATCATCTGGTTGGATGTCCAAGATATCTTCACAGACTTTTTTTGCTTTATCGTATTCTTTATTTTCGTAAAAATTAATAGCGTTTTTAAATAAAGTATCCATTTATTGATAAGTTCTATATAAATAATTCTAACAAATTATTCTAAATATTAATCTAATTACAAGATATACTTATAATAAATTTAATTGTGTAATACTGTTTAATGAATGCAGTTAAACGTTTTCCTATGCGATCCTCACCAATATTAATTAACATTTTACCTTTCTTTCCATCTCAGAACTCTTAATTAAGGCCATATAATACGTAATATTGTATAACACTATTTTATGATGAAACTTGGGAACAACTAAATGACAAAAGAAATAAAAAAGGAAGTAAGTTTTAACAATATATAATCAATATCCACACAATTATTTTTTAGAAATAATTATGAAATAGAGTTTTTGTTTTTTTCAAGTTTTGTACAAACAAGAATAAAACTAGAATAAAAGCTTAAATAATTATATATTGAATTATCATAACAGGTTTTTAATACAAAAATAAAATCGATGCCAGACTTAGCACCTATATTACTATTTGTTTACAACAGATTGGATCATACAATAAAAACGATTACGGAACTCCAAAAAAACAAACTTGCAAATGAAAGTGAATTATTTATTTTCTCTGACGCACCAAAAAACAATAACGCCAATTTAGCAGTAGAGAAAGTCCGTAATTTTATAAAAACTGTCGATGGATTTAAAAAGATTTCAATAATCGAAAGACAAAAAAATTATGGTCTTGCTGGTTCAATTATTGACGGTGTGTCCAAAATTATAAATGATTTTGGCAAAGTTATCGTCCTTGAGGATGACCTTATTACAAGTCCTTATTTTTTAAATTATATGAATGACGGTTTAAATATTTATGAAAATGATGATCAGGTTGCTTGTATTCATGGTTATATATACCCCATAAAAAGTACGTCAAAACATTCCTTCTTCATAAAAGGTGCAGACTGCTGGGGTTGGGGAACTTGGAAAGATTCATGGAAAATATTTGAAGCAAATGGCAATAAATTATTAGCTGAAGTAAAAAAAACAAAAAGTCAACGTGAGATAAATTTTAACAACACTTATCCTTACGTTAAAATGTTGGAAGATCAGATTGACGGTAAAATTGATTCTTGGGCAATTAGATGGTATATAAGTACATTCTTACAAAATAAATTAACATTATATCCAGGGAAATCTTTTGTTTTTAATAATGGTATGGATGATTCAGGTGTCCATAATTCTAGTTCTAAAAAATTTGATGTAAAACTGGCTGAAAAATATGACACAATTAGTAGGATTGATATTATAGAAGATTTAGAAGAAAGAAAAAAGTTTGAAGATTTATTTGGATCATATGCATTTAGCATAATTCCTAAAATATTAAATAAAATACAAAGAGTTGTTTATAATCTTTTTAAATTAGTTTTAAAAAAAAATGAGATATAGAAATTTAATTGATTTTGCAAAAAAAAGTAGATTTAGAGGATTACTTAGAAAAGTTTGGCGAATTTTTAACAAAAATTATTATCCTTTTGTTTTAGGTGATGAATTAAAAACTATTAAATCAGTTTTGGATTCTGGTGTATGGAATATGTCTAGTGACGACGGTATACATGTAAAACTAGAAAAAGAATTTGCTAAATATATTGGTGTAAAAAATGCAGTACTGGTTAGTTCGGGGGGTGTTGCAATACAGATGGCCTTACGAGGTTTAGGTTTTAAACCAGGAGATGAGGTTATACACCAAATTGATACATGTGTTGCTTGTTCATTTGCAATACTAAATGCGGGTGTAACACCAATATTTTCAGATATCTCTTTGGATACATTAAAGTTAGATTTTGATAATATAGAAAGTCTAATTACTCCAAGAACAAAAGGTATTATTCCAATACATATGTGGGGTAATTCAGAAAATATGGAAAAAGTAAAACAGATTGCAGATAAATATAATCTAAAAGTTATAGAAGATTGTTGTCTTTCAATCGGAGCTACCTACAAAGGCGAGAAAGTTGGACGATTTGGTGATGTGGGAATATTTTCTTTTGGCTCAACAAAACCACTTACCGCAGGTGAGGGAGGTTTTATAGTAACTAATGATGATTTATTAGCAAAAGAGTTGAGGACGATAAGAAATTGGGGAGATAAAACTCATGAATACGGTATAAGAGATCAAGAAACATTGTCTTGGAATGGACGATTATCCGAAGTAACAGCAGCTCTTATTTATGAACAACTAAAAAACTATGAAAAATTACTTAATACTGTTCGATCTAATGCAAAATTAATAATCGATTATGTATCAACTAACCCATATCTTAATATCGCTGATGATAGCTCTTATAATGATAATCCAATTTATTCACAAATAGTTCTTAAGCTAGATAAAAAAATTGATAAAAAAATATTTATGGAAAAATTGAGAAATGAAAATATCTCAGTTTGGCATGCAAATTTTGAAGCAATTAATAGTTTGTCGTTTTTTAATAAAGATAGATGGAAGGATTGGATACTCGCAGGTGATCTTGATTTTGTTAAAGAAAATTATAGTAAGGATTATAAAAATGCATATATTGTTCATGCAAAATCAGGTTTAGGAATAATGAGAAATAACTTTATCACAGAAAAATCTGCTAAAAATGTCATAAAAAAACTAGAAAAAATATTCAATGATTTAGATTTAGGATCAAATATATAAATATTCAAAAAAAACAAAAAAACATCGCAGTGAAGATTATTTCAAAAACCTTAGAAACAACTAAATGCAGTATTGGTTATTAAAATCAGAGCCAAATGTTTGGTCGATTGATCAGCAAATAAAAACTGGATCTAAAGGGGCTGATTGGGATGGTGTAAGAAATCATCAAGCAGCAAATAATCTTAAAAAGATGAAAAAAGGCGATCTTTGTTTTTTTTATCATTCAAATATTGGAAAGGAAATTGTCGGAATTGTTGAAGTTGTTAAAACCGCATTTATAGATCCTACAGACAAGCAAAAACGATTTGTAGCAGTTAGAGTTAAATACAAAAGTAAACTAAAAATGGCTGTTTCACTCGAAAATATTAAACAAAATAAAGAATTAAAAGATATTGCGCTTATAAGACAAAGTAGGCTTTCTGTTATGCCTATAGATACTAAATGCTGGAAAATTATTTTGAAGATGGGTAGTATCTAAGAAAAAAAATCCATGCCTAAAAAAAAGAAAAAGAAAACAAAAAAAATTATAAGAAAAAAAAAGTTTAAAACTAGTTCTAAAATTGAAAAAGAACTTATATATAAAACTAAAAAAGATTGGATAAGCAAAGCACTTGTTAATAAATCACAGTACGAAAAAAAATATAAGGTATCTATCAGAGACAATGATGGATTTTGGAAAAAAGAAGGCAAAAGAATAAATTGGATTAAACCTTATACTAAAATTAAAGACGTTAAATACAGTAAGTCAGATGTAAAAATAAAATGGTTCTATGACGGAACTTTAAACGCATCTGTAAATTGTATAGATAGACACCTAAAAAAAAATAAAGATAAAACCGCAATAATTTGGGTCGGTGATGATCCTAAATTGCATAAAAAAATATCATATAAAGAGTTGCATAAAGAAGTTTCAAAAGCAGCGAACGGTCTCAAAGAATTAGGTGTAAAAAAAGGTGATCGAGTTACAATTTATTTAACAATGATTCCAGAGTTAGCATACACTATGTTGGCTTGTGCTAGAATAGGTGCTGTTCATTCAATTATTTTTGGAGGATTTTCACCTGATAGTATTTCAGGACGGATAAATGATTGTGAATCTGATTACTTAATAACTGCAGATGAAGGTGTTAGGGGAGGAAAAATTATTCCTCTAAAATCAATCGCTGACGAAGCTTTAGTAAATTGCCCTAATGTAAAAAAATGTGTTGTAGTAAAAAGAACAGGGAATCGTATTAATTGGGATGAAAGAAGAGATGTTTGGTATCATGAACTAACTAAAAAAGTTTCTAACAAATGTGATCCTGAAGAGATGAATGCAGAAGATCCTCTTTTCATTTTATATACATCTGGCTCAACAGGAAAACCAAAGGGTGTTATGCATACAACTGGTGGATATATGGTTTATGCTTCAATGACACATCAATATATATTTAATTATAAACCTAAAGATATTTATTGGTGTACCGCTGATATTGGGTGGGTGACCGGCCATAGCTACATTATTTATGGTCCATTATCTAATGGAGCGACTACTATAATGTTTGAGGGTATTCCAACTTATCCTGATAGTTCAAGGTGGTGGCAAATAGTTGATAAATATAAAGTTAATATTTTCTATACAGCACCTACAGCAATAAGAGCATTAATGAGAGAAGGGGATAAACCAGTAAAAAAAACATCTAGAAAATCGTTGAAATTATTAGGAACTGTTGGTGAACCTATTAATCCAGAAGCTTGGGAGTGGTATTATAAAACTGTCGGAGACTCTAACTGCCCAATAGTTGATACTTGGTGGCAGACAGAAACTGGTGGAATATTAATCAGTCCTCAAACAGGAGCAATAAATTTAAAACCTGGTTCTGCTACAAAACCATTTTATGGAATTAAGCCAGTAATAGTAAATAAAGATGGAAAAGTTTTAAAAGGAGAAGCCGAAGGACGATTATGTATTGCTCAATCATGGCCAGGACAAATGAGAACTGTTTATGGAGATCATCAAAGATTTATCGATACATATTTTTCTCAGTTTGATGGAAAATATTTTACTGGAGATGGTTGTCGAAGAGATAAAGATGGATATTACTGGATTACTGGAAGAGTCGACGATGTTATTATTGTATCAGGACACAATCTCGGAACAGCTGAAATTGAAAGTGCTTTTGTAGCTCATCCAAAAGTTGCCGAAGCAGCAGTGGTTGGATACCCACATGATATAAAAGGGAATGGATTATATTGCTACGTAACTCTTAATGTAGGTGAAAAATCTACGCTTGACTTAGAAAGAGATTTAAAACTTTGGGTTAGAAAACAAATTGGACCAATAGCTACACCAGATTTAATCCAATTTTCACCTGGTTTACCAAAAACAAGATCGGGTAAAATTATGAGAAGAATTCTGAGAAAAATTGCTGCAAATGAGCATGATCAATTAGGTGATACAACGACCCTAGCTGATCCAAGTGTTGTAAAAAGTTTGGTTGAAAATAGAAAAAATACTTAAAAATTTATTAATTGAATAAATTCTTTCTTAACATTATCCCATTTTAGTATCATTGAGTTTAAAACAATTTGTTTATCCAATGATTTTAATTCTTCCGCGATAGGTGACCATTCATAAAGCGACAGAGCGCTAGTATTGAATGGAAGTTTGTCATGATATTCTTCCCAATTTAATTTATTAAAGCGATCTAAAAACTGTTTTTTTGATTTTTCATAAATTTCTTTTGGCATTTCATTTTTTTGAAGTTCATTATCTAAAATTTCAAAATATATTTCATTTGCCTTTTCAGTATCGTGTCGATTTCTAATATTTTTTAAAAATGAAATTGTGTAAAAAGTTAAATCTTGCAAAGCAACTGAATAAATATTCCATTTTGCTTTATTAATTGATCCCAGAAAAATTTCATCCTCAAACATCAAAACATATTTTGCTCCCATTCGTGTTTTAAGATATCCATAAAGTGTAACTTGACTTACCCAAGCTGATTTTTTTTGAATAAATTCTTTTAAATCAGAATAATTTTCGATTTTTTTTGTTTTTTTAAAATATTTTAAGAATGGAATAAAATATTCCTTCAAATACTCAAATTTCAAATCTTTTAGCTTTAATTTGTATTTGATGCCCATTTAGAGTCTATTTTACAACTTTTTCTATAAATATATGCCATTTTTTACCCTTTAATTATCACTTTAAATGAGTATGAATTATATCTTTAACCTATAGGGAGGATTAAAATAATGTCAAACAAAGAAAAGCACTGGGAAAAAACCAAAGGATTAATGATAATTACATTAATTATTTGGTTTGTTTTCGGTTATCTGATCTTCATGTTTGGTTCTGACCTAAACACTTCAAGTTTTATGGGATATCCTTTAGCGTATTACATGTGTGCGCAAGGTTCCATCATTGCATTTGTGGTCCTTATTTTTTGGTTTGCAAATAGACAGGAAAAAATCGATGAAGAGTTTGGTTTTACCGAAAAGGAGGATGATTAATGTTTAAAGGCAATTTTATTGACAATCTACCAAAAATTTACGGAACTTATACTGGGGGCTTCATTGTATTCATCATATTGATGGCGATAGCGGAGCAAGCAGGTATGACCGCTAAAACAATTGGTATTTTGTTTGTCGCCTTTACAGTTTGTATTTATGCCTTGATTGGGTATTTATCTAGAACTGTTCAGGTCGATGCTTATTATGTTGCTGGGAGACAGGTGCCAACAGTATTTAACGGAATGGCAACTGCAGCTGACTGGATGTCGGGTGCATCATTCGTTGCAATGGCTGGGGGTATTTATTTTGGTGGTTATACTTATATGGCTTTCTTGGTCGGTTGGACTGGGGGATACGTTTTAGTATCATCACTTTTAGCACCATACTTAAGAAAATTTGGATGTTATACTGTGCCAGATTTCATTGGAACAAGATACGGGGGGAACTTTGCAAGGTTCTGCGCTGTAGTTGTTTTAACATTGGCTTCTTTCACGTATGTAACAGCTCAAATTAACGCAACAGGAACTATTGCATCAAGAGCACTAAGTATTCCATTTGAATTAGGAGTTTGGGTTGGACTAGTAAGTATTTTACTTTGTTCAATGCTAGGAGGAATGAGAGCGGTAACTTGGACACAGGTTGCTCAATACATAGTATTGATTATTGCTTATCTAATTCCAGTATTCTGGATTAGTAACAAATCAGGCTTTGGTTTCTTTCCACACTTCATGTTAGGTGAGGAAGTTGCTAGATTAGGTGCACTTGAATCGCAATTTGGATTAGTTAAAAATGCTGCTGCAGACATCAAAGCTGCAGGTGTACCAGGTGGTCTAAAATCTATTTCTGTATCACACTCAGGTGTGCCAGAAGGTGGAATGGCTGCATGGAAGTTTATTTCATTAGCACTATGTATGATGGTAGGAACAGCTTCTTTACCACACATTTTAATGAGATACTTCACTACTCCAAGTGTTAAAGCTGCAAGAAAATCAGTGGCATGGTCACTATTCTTTATTGCATTGCTTTATACTTCAGCGCCAATGCTTGCAACATTATCCAAGATCTCACTAATAGATCCAAACTTACCAACAGGTATTATTGGAAAACCAATTGCTGAAATTATGCAAATTGAGTGGGTAAATGCTTGGATTAATGTAAAACAAGCCTTCATAGCAGACTTTAACGGAGATGGTATTCTTCAGTTAAATGAATGGTTTATGAGAGGTGACGTAGTTGTACTAGCAACTCCTGAAGTTGCTGGATTACCATACGTAATCTCTGGACTGGTTGCTGCAGGAGGAATGGCTGCTGCGATGTCAACTGCTGATGGTCTAATTCTTGCTATCGCAAACGCTTTATCACATGATATCTATTACAAAATCATTGATCCAAAGGCTGATGTAAGAAAAAGATTGTTGGTTGCTAGAGCACTTCTAATTGTTATTGGAGCTGCAGGGGCATACATTGCATCAATGAGGATCACCAGTATCCTTGGTGCAGTTGCTTGGGCATTTGACTTTGCAATGTCAGGATTGTTCTTCCCATTAATACTTGGTGTATGGTGGAAGAGAGCAACAAGACAAGGAGCAATAGCAGGTATGATAGCAGGTCTTGCGTCAGGAACAGCTTATCTAATTTATGTGTATCCTAAGTTTATGGGTAATGCACCTTGGTTAGGTATTGACCATTTACGTTTCGGTATTATCGGAGCGTCTGTCTGTTTAGTTGTAATGGTTGTAGTAAGTCTAATGACTGAAGAACCAGATAAAGCTACACAACAAATGGTAGACGAAGTTCGTGTTCCATCAGGTAAGACAATACTTGGTAAGCAACACTAAATTAAACTTTTTGGGGGCGGTACTCGCCCCCATTTTTTTCAGATAAATGCCTTTATATATTTTAATAATAGACTACATTTTAGGTATCATTATGTGGACTTTAATTGGAAGATCTGCAATGAATATTTTTCAAAAAGAAGATTCTGAATTCTTTTTTATGAAAGTATTTGTGAAATACACAAATCCAATTATTAAAATTTTTAAATTCGTAACTCCCAACTTCATTATAGGGCCGCTAGTTCCACTTTATGTTGCATGGTTTTTTTATATGTTTAGATTTTATTTAATGCCTTATTTAATGGGCTATTCTGTTATGGGAATGTTATCGTTTCCATTAGAAAGTGAAATAGCTGCAGAAATTTACAAAGTATTTGGTAAATAATAATTCAAATATATTTAAAAATTGATAGTACTAGTTTTTATTTATTAATGAAAAATATACAAATTTCACCTTCAATACTCTCAGCAGATTTTAGTCAGTTAGGTAATGAGATTAAACGACTAGAGTATGGCGGTGCAGATTTGATTCATGTTGATGTAATGGATGGACATTTTGTTCCAAACATCACAATAGGCCCCCCAGTGATAAAAACTTTAAGAAATTATACAAAATTACCCTTTGATGTACATTTGATGATCTCGCCGGTTCATAAATATATTAAAAATTTTGCTGAAGCAGGATCTGATATTATAACAATTCATCCTGAAGCAACTAATAATTTAATTGAGTCAATTCAACTTATAAAGCAATTAAAGAAAAAAGTAGGAATATCCTTAAATCCAAATACGGAAATAAATACCATAGAAAAACTTTTAAAGGATATTGATTTAGTTTTAATCATGAGTGTACATCCAGGATTTGGTGGCCAAAAATTTATGCCAGAGGTAATTGAAAAAATTAAAAAGCTTCATCAAATAAAAAAAGATAATAAATTAAACTTTGATATTGAAGTTGATGGTGGAATTAACTTTTCTAATTCAAAGGAAGTTATATCAGCAGGAGCAAATATATTGGTTTCAGGAACAACTATATTTAATGAAAATAATGGTGATATTAAAAAAAATATAGAAACGCTAAGATCAATGTAAGATGTATTTAGAAAATTCTTTATCTTTTATAAATGAATTTTTTAACACATCGAAAAATCAAATAAGAAAATTATACTTAAAATCAAATTTTTATAATAATAAAATTTCAAAAATTGAAATAAGTAATATTACATATAGACCAAGTCTAAGTATTCTGAGTTGCTTAGTTAAATATGATAAAAAAAAAATCAAAATTGAGGAATTAGATAAAGATAATATTTGGGAAAATCAATTATTAAGTGGGCATAACTTATATAAACTTAATAATTTTTATTGGTTGTTTAGTATCGATTTAAAATCATCGCCAAATATTACACAATCAATAATTATTAAATGGATTGAAAAAAATCAAAATTACAATTCATTAACATGGCAAATCGATATTTTATCAAAGAGAATAATATCTTGGATAGCAAACTCTAAATTATCTTATGATGAAAGTGACACTAAATATAAAAATAAATTTAATTTTTCTGTAAACAAACAAATTAATCACTTGATAAATGAAATAAGCAAATCTCAATCTGTTAATGATAAATTATTAGGATGTACTGCAATAATAATCACAGGATTATCATACGAGAATGAAAAATTTTTAAATTATGGATTAGAATTACTAAGAAAAATTATTATCAATTCTTTTGATGATGAGTATTTTCCAAAAACAAGAAGTATTAGGCAATTAAATTTTTACTTAAAATATTTTGTTCTTGTAAGAGAAATATTAAAGGAGTCTTTTAATGATATACCTGATTACCTTGATGAAATAATTTTCTATCTAGGAAAATCTTATTCTGTTTTTTCTAAAATCGAACAAAGTTTACTATTCAATGGGAACCATCAAAATGATTTAAAGGAATTTAATAAATATCTTACGCTTTATAAATATAAGTTTGAAAATTCAAATAATGAAGTAGGAGGATATGCTATTTTGAAAAACAAAAATTGCATTCTTGCAATGGATGTTGGAAATTCACCCCAAAAAACATTTTCATATAACTATCAAAGTGGAGCTCTTTCATTTGAATTCTTCTACAAAGATAAAAAACTTATTTCCAATTCTGGTTACTTTCAGGATTATAAAAATAAATTAAATCTAATATCAAAATCCACTGCTGCTCATTCAGCACTTATAATTGATAATCATTCAAGTTGTTCGTTTAGAGACAATGGAAACTATAAAACACTAGAAAATGGTTTGAAAATTAGTGAAAAGAATATTGTTAATGAAAAAAACTATTGGTTAATAAAAGCATCTCATAATGGCTTTTTAAAAAAATTCGGAATTTTGCATGAAAGATCTTTAGAATTTTTTGTTGAAAAAAATAAATTGATAGGAACCGATAAAATAATTTCAAAAAACAAGTTAGAACCGAAAAAATATGATATCAGATTTCATATGGAGCCAGGTGTTAAATTAACAAAAACTTTAGATAATAAAACTATACTAATTGAGATTGAGAATTCTGGATGGAAATTTTCAACTAACTGCGAGATTATAAATATTGAATCGGGTATATATTTCGGTAATAAAAATTTAATAAGTGAAAATCAAAATATATGTTTATCAGGCAAAATAAAGGATATAACTCAGGAAATTAAATGGGCATTCGAAAAAATTCAATAAAAATTAAGACTGCTTTAATTTCATTGTCAGACAAATCCAGTTTAAGACCATTATTAAATTTACTAAAAAAATACAAAATTAAAATAATAAGCTCAGGTGGTACATACAAAAAAATTAAAAGTATGGGTTTTAAATGTTTAGAGGTATCTAAATTTACAAATTCAAAAGAGCTACTAGATGGAAGAGTAAAAACATTACATCCAAAAATTCATTCTGGGATTTTGAATGTAAGGCAGAATAAAAAACATCAAGAAGAAATGAAAATTAACAATTATGAAAATATAGATTTAGTTATTATAAATTTTTATCCATTTGAAAGGGTTTTGTTAAGCAATTCTGACCATAAAAATATAATTGAAAATATAGATATTGGAGGACCAACAATGGTTAGATCAGCTGCAAAAAATTATAATGATGTAGTTATTTTAAGTAACACAAAGCAGTATGAAGATTTAACTATTGAACTAGATAGAAATAGAGGGTCTACTAATTTAAAATTTAGAGAAAAATTGGCCGAGGAAGCATTTATGGAAACTGCATATTATGAATCGAAAATTTTTAATTATTTCAATCAAAAGTCTAAAAACCTTTTCCCAATTAAGAATATTTTTTCTGGAAAGTTAGTTGAGAAGACTAGGTATGGAGAAAACCCTCATCAAAAAGCCGCAATATATTCAAAAAATAATAAACAGGAAATTATACAAATCAATGGAAAACAACTAAGTTATAATAACTATAACGATATTTATTCGGCTCTAAGTATATCCAAAACTTTGCCAAAAAATAAAGGCGTAGCAATAATTAAGCACGCTAATCCTTGTGGTGTTTCTATTAATCCAAACAAAATCAAATCTTTTAAAGAGGCTTTAGAAAGTGATCCGATTAGTGCCTATGGTGGTGTTGTATCATGTAACTTTAAATTAAATATTAGTTTAGCTAAAGAGATTAATAAAATATTTTTTGAGGTAATAGTTGCAAATGGATTTGACAAAAAATCAGTCAAACTTTTAAAAAAGAAAAAAAATCTAAGGCTAATTGATTCTAGTAAAGTAGAAAAAAATTTTAAATTTAATTTTATAAATAAATTTAATTCTATTTTAGTTCAAAATCCAGATAATCAACATTTTTCTAAGAATGATTTTAAAATTGTATCAAAATTAAAACCTACGAATAAAACTTTAAACAAACTTATTTTTGCATTTAATATATGCAGAAGTGTAAAATCGAATGCGATAGTCATTACAAAAGATTACAGAACAATTGGCATAGGTTCTGGTCAACCAAGTAGGTTAGATAGTTGCAAAATAGCAATTGATAAAATGAAAAAGTTTCAGAAAACAACCGATAGTGATGAAATCTTAGCAGCATCTGATGCGTTTTTCCCGTTTGTAGATGGTATAGAAAAATTGGTACAAGCAGGGATTTCAGCAGTCGTTCAACCTTCGGGTTCAAAAAATGATAAAGAAATTATTAAATTTGCTAACCAAACTAATACTGTTTTAGTATTTTCCAAAACACGACACTTTAATCACTAATCAATTTATCTTATCTATTTTTGCAGCTAAAATAAAATCACTCTCAGCAAGACCTTTAATTGCATGAGTAAATATTTTAATTCTTGCATAACCCCATCCAAACCATAAATCAGGGTGGTGCCCCTCTGTTTCGGCAATTTCTCCGACTTTATTGACGAATTCTTGACTTTGTAAGAAATCATCAAATTTAAAATTTTTTATTAAATGAAATCCGTCGATTTTATCTTCTATAACTTCCCATCCATCAACTTGTTTTAAATATTTATGAATTTCTTCTGTTTTAAATGGCGGGATGTTGCCCTCGCACGGTATACATTTTTTACTTGCTAAATCACTCATAATATAATTCCTACAATGGAGCGGGCAATGGGACTTGAACCCACGACCTTCTCGTTGGCAACGAGACGCTCTACCACTGAGCTATGCCCGCTTAATATTAAATACCAAAATTAAGAGCTTTTTTAGAATTTAGCAAGTAATTAAATAATTTAATGCGACTATCGAATCATTTCTGTCCAGTTGTAACTTTAAAAAGAATAATTATAATTAAATCATGAAACTTGAGGAATTACCAAAAACTATACCAATTTTTCCACTATCAAATTTTATAATGTTTCCTGGAACAACTGTTCCATTGAATATTTTTGAGCCTCGATATTTACAGATGGTAAATGATAGTATGAAAAAGCATAGAATGATTGGAATGATACAGCCAAAGAAAACAGGGTCTTTGAAAAAACCTGACTTACACGAAATAGGATGTATAGGAAAAATCACAAGTTTCAATGAAACAGAAGACGGTAGAATACTCATTATTTTAAACGGGATTTGTAGATACAAAATTAACTCAGAGTTAAATACCGATAAAATGTACCGTGAGTGCAATGTTCAATATGATCATTTTTCAAAAGATATAATGAAAAAAAGTAACGAAGTTAACTTTTCAGACTTAAGCTTAATTATGAAAAACATGAGAACATTTTTCAAAAAACAAGGATATATTGTAAACTTAAAGGATTTAGAAAAGAAAGATCTTAGCCAAACTCTTAACGATCTATCAATGGCGTCACCATTCTCATTAGAAGAAAAACAAATATTATTAGAGTGTCTTGATATAAATGTAAGAAAAGAAAAGATGGAGCAAATTCTTAACAATTATATTAAAGACGAGTTTGATAATACAACTATTCAGTAATTTATAAATTTAGTCCTTTATCAGATAAAATATCTGAATACTTTTTAAAAATAGAATTTTTGTTTAAAATTCTAAATACTGGTTTTGAAATTGAATTATTAATATTACTATCTAATCTAAAAAATTCATAAATTCCATCGATTACCTTTCCATAAATATAATTAAGATGTTTTGTAGAATTCTGAAAGTCTTCAGCAACTGAGATATCTATCGGAAGACCTAACGACATTTTATCATTAACTATTCTTGAAATTATTTTAATATCTCTAATTGTCATATTAAATCCCTGTCCTGCGAGAGGATGTATACGATGTATTAAATCACCAAATGCAAGTATATTATTATAAGTATAATTTCTTAGCATTTCAAAACTCAGATTAAATTTTTCAATTTTACTAATCTTAGTTAATGAATAAAAAGAATTATATTTTCTGAATATATCGATAATTTTCTCATCCTCCATTTCATCTCCCTTGTATGAAAATACTATTGATGTTTTAGAATTAGATAATGGCAAAAATGCCAATGGACCAAATTTTGTAAAAATTTGAATTGCAGTTTTATTATCTCTACGTCTGTGTTCTATTAGAAATGTATATGCTCTACTTCTATAGTTTTTTTTTATTTTATTTGTAAAAAATTTATTTGAAATAAAATTTTTGTTTTCACTATTTATTGCTAAATCATAATTTTCTATTATTTTTAGCATGTTTGGATTAGAGGTTTCTGTATGAAGCAATTTTATAAATTTTGATTTTTTTATTTTTTTTAAAAAAATTTCATTTAATTTTGAGTAGGATATTAAATTAAAAATTTGTTTATTTTTTTTATTAAAATTGATTATCTCTTTCGTATGAGAACCTTCCGTAAAAATTTTAATTTCTTTACTTTTCCAAGGTGTAATACTTGATTTTGTTAAAAATTTTAAATAATCAAAATTTTCATTTGATAAAGCTATTGTTCTATTAGTTTTTATACTTTTTATTTTTTTATTTAAATATATGTCAACTTTGAGTTTTTTTTCTTCAAAATCGTTAGCAAGAATCAAATTTGTTAAATTTTGGCCTATAAGACAAATTTTCATAACAAAATAATTTTAACAATAAAAATTAAATGATACAAAGTGACAAAAGCAGTTTTGATTCATGATATTTAAAAATTATATCAATAAAATAAGCGATTTTATTATAAAGAGGTTGGCAGAACTAGTTGGTATTTTTTTAATACTTACTTCAATATTACTTTTTATATCATTAATTAGCTATTCACCAGAGGATCCAAACTTTATATTTCCTGAAAATCAAGAGATAAAAAATTTACTTGGATTTAGAGGAAGCCTCATTGCTGATATATTTTTTCAATCAATAGGAATAATTTCATTTTTAATTCCTTTTTCTCTTCTATTTACTGGAGTATCAATAACAATTAACAAAAAATTTATTATTATTATAGAAAATATTTTTTTCATAATTCTCTACATTATTGTTGCAACATTTTTCTTTGGTATTTTCCATAAAGAAACTTATTTGCTAATAATAAATGGAAATAATGGTTTTGTTGGTGATTTAATGTCTGAGACTATTATTTCAGACTTTCTAAAAATTAATAAAACAGTAAGTTACTATTTTTTAATTTTTTTTATTTTATTGTTTTTTTTGCTAAGCAGTAATTTCAAAATTACTCATATTTTAAATTTTTTTACTGTGATAAAAAAATTGTTTTCATCAAAAAAAGACAACTTAATTACCCAGGATACTTTTAAAAATAATACTATAATTGAAAGATCTAAGGAACCTCCTGTTCAAGAGGATTTATTTTCTAATAACAAATCAATTTTAAGTGATGTAAAAATTAAATTACCTTTAATTGATTTTTTAAAAAAACCAGAAAAAGTTTCCAATAAAAAAGATGATATTAAAATAGATGCAGAAGGTTTAGAAAAAATACTTCTTGATTTTGGTGTAGAGGGAAGAATAAAAAAAATAAGTCATGGGCCTGTTGTTTCTCTAAATGAATTTGAGCCTGCGGCTGGAGTTAAGGTTTCTAAAATAATTAATCTATCAGAAGATATTGCAAGGAATACCAGCTCTGAATCCGCAAGAATAGCAACTATACCCGGTAGCAATACTGTGGGTATTGAATTGCCAAAAATTTCAAGAGAAAATGTTTTCTTGCGAGAGATTATTTCAGATAAAAATTTTAAAAGAAAAGAAATAAAATTACCAATTGCTCTTGGAAAAAGTATATCCGGTGAACCAATAACAAGTGATTTAAGTATTATGCCTCACTTATTGATAGCAGGAACAACTGGATCTGGTAAATCTGTATGTATTAATACCATTATTCTTTCTTTAATTTACAAACACACACCAGAAATTTGTAAATTCATTTTGATAGACCCTAAAATGTTAGAACTTTCAACTTACGAAGGTATACCGCATTTATTATGTCCAGTTATAACTGAGGCAAAAAAAGCTGCATCTGTTTTAGGTTGGGTAGTTAAAGAAATGGAGAGTAGATACAGATTGATGACAAAAGTGGGTGTAAGGAATATTGATGGTTATAATGAAAAGCACAAAGTTAAAATGCCTTATATTGTTGTAATTGTTGACGAGATGTCGGACCTTATGTTGGTGGCTGGTAAGGAGATTGAAAACTATATTCAAAAATTATCACAAATGGCTAGAGCGGCTGGAATTCATATAATAATGGCTACACAAAGACCGAGTGTTGACGTAATAACTGGAACAATAAAAGCTAATTTTCCTACTCGTATTTCATTCCAAGTTACTTCTAAAATTGATAGCAGGACAATTTTAGGTGAGCAAGGAGCAGAACAACTTTTAGGTAAGGGTGATATGTTATATATGTCTTCTGCAAACAGAATAACAAGAATACATGCGCCTTATGTATCTGAAATAGAGATAGATAAAGTAAATAACTTTCTCAGAAATCAAGCAGAGCCAGATTATGTTGATGAAATTTTGAATTTTGCTGACGAAAAAGAAATAGGTGAAAAAAATAAAGATAATTCTGATACTGATGAATTGTATAATGAAGCATTAGAAATAATTAAATCAGAAAGAAAAGCATCTACCTCTTTTTTACAGAGAAAATTACAAATTGGATACAATAGGGCTGCAAGGATTATTGATCAAATGGAAGCAAATGGTGAAGTTAGTAAAGCTAACCATGTTGGCAAAAGAGAAGTTTTAAAATAGTGAAATATATAATTTTTATTTTAATATTCTTTTACCCATTGAATATTTTTGCAGAATCAAAGCAACTAATAAAAAATAAATTAGAAAGTACAGATAATATATCTTTTAAATTTGTACAAAAAATTGGAAAAAAGACCGAGCAAGGAGGATGCATAATTTCGTATCCAAAAAAAATTTTATGTAAGTATGATGATATTTATAATAAAATTTTAGTCTCTAACGGAAGATCACTCGTGATAAATAGTAAAAAAATTAAAAATTATTTAAGATACCAACTTAAAGATACTCCTCTCAATTTGATTTTAGATAAAAAATTTCTACTAGACAAACTAGATGAGGTGGAAACAATTAAAGAGAATGATGAAACGTTCTCTTTTAAAATTGTACATAACAACAATTTATTAAATATTTTTTTTGATAAAATTAATTATGAAATTAAAGGATGGACTACAACTGACGTTTATCTTAACAAAGTTGAAACAAAATTGTCTAATGTAGAAACAAATATAATAATTGATGAAAGATTATTTAGAGTCCAAAATTATATCAACTAATATCCAAATTTATAGTTTCAGATTTGAAAATTTTCATTCCCCTGCCTAAATAGTTTTTTAAAGCATGTTTGTGATCTAAAGAGCATGTATGAAGCCATACTTTTTTAGTCTTTTTTCTAAACCCTAACTTGAGAGCTTCTGATAAGAGATATTTTCCATAATTTTTCCCTATGTATTGATCTAAAATTCCAAAATAAGCGATTTCACATTTATTGGTCTCAGGATGGAATAATAGCTCAAAAAAACCAATCAAATCATCATTTTCTCTCAATATATAAGTTTCTAAATCTGAATTGTTTGTATAAGCCATCCACTTTTCATCATTCCAGGATAATCGATCAATCCAGCGATAGCTTTTACCAATTTGCTTATAAAAAAATTTATTTATTTGAAAATCTGGAGGATTTTTGATTTCAATTTTACAATTAGTCTTAGGCTCAGATGAATTAATTTCATTAAGAGAGTTAATTTCCAAATACTTTCTGTCAACTTTGGTTATCACGAAACCATTTTTCCAACTTTTTCTCCACCAAATAAATGAAAATGTAAGTGTGGCACTTCTTGGCCACCATAATCACTAATATTGGCAAGAGCCCTATACCCTTTACCATCAATCGATGAAATTCCTAATTTTTTCGAAACTGTTGTTATTCCTTTCATTAGACCTACTATTTCATCATTTGAAGCATTTGAATTGAAATCATCTAAATCAATATATTTTCCTTTTGGAATTACTAAAGCATGAATTTTTTTTTGAGGGTTAACATCATAAAAAGATAAAACATAATCGTCTTCATATATTTTGTTACAAGGAATTTCTCCTCTTAAGATTTTTGCAAATATATTATTATTATCGTATGACATACTTAAAATTTTATTTTTAATATATAACTTTAAATTAACATTAAAAATACTAATTTATCTTGTCAGTTAATTTGTTAAGTCTTCAGTAATTACTTTATCTCGACATTTAGTCTGAATTTTTATTCTATTTGGATTTCCATAATAAGACCAGACTGTCGTATAACCATTTTTAGGAGGTGAGCCATTATAAGACATTACAGCATAGGGCCAAGCTTCATTATTATATGGATCATTTAAATAGTTAGTCATGCTTGTAGCAGTAGCATATCCAATTGAATAAAAGCCTCTGGAACATGGAACATCAACCTCTTGACCTTTGGTATTATTTTGCCAGTCAAAAGAATTACGAATTTTTAGTGATGACTCGAATTCACACAGTGTTTGGTTTGCTTTTACTTTACTAATTATTTGTTTGTGATTAGCTTTACAAGCACTTTCCTTCGCACCTGTAGTATAACCACTATAAGCAACTACTCCCACTGCGGCTAGGATACCTATAATTGCTACTACAACTAATAATTCGATTAAAGTGAAACCATTGCGTTTCATTTTGAAAAATATTCTATTAAATTTTTTAAATTTTTGCATTGTTAAAATATATGCAACTAATAAGATCATATTTTAAAAAAGAGAGGAAAAATGAATAGATTTAAATCAATTTACAAAGCTATTATAAGCTTAACATTTATTTTTTCATTTGTTCTTACTTCAACAGCTGCATTTTCGGAAATAGTTGGACGTCTATCAGTTCACTGGAGTCCAAAGCACCATAGTGCAAAACATGCACAAATATTTGCTGATGAAGTTAATAAAAGAGCAAAAGGAAAATTAAAAATAGAAGTTTATCCATCTAAACAATTATTTGGAATTAGAGAAGTAATGGGAGCGGTAACTTCTGGTGCAGTTGAACTTGGAGGAATTGTTGGAGTCGTAAGTTTTCCACCAATTAATAAAAACTTTAACGTTGCTTCATTCCCAGGCTTGTTTAATTCATGGGAACAACAAAGAGGTTTTTTTCAAAATTCACCTAAAGGAAAAGAAATTTGGGGTGAGTTAACAAAAAAAACTAACTCAACATTAGTTATGTATAACCCAGTTGGACCTGTAATGACTTTTTCAAGCGCAAAAGAACTAACGGGTATTGATGCTATGAAAGGTCTAAAGGCTAGAAGACTTTTAAAAAGCGAAGAACCAATGTGGGATGCTTTAGGTGCAAACAGAGTATCTTTACCTACTGGTGAAGTTTATACTTCATTACAAACTGGAATGATTGATACGATCAACAGCCCTCCGGGAAGTATCGAAGCATATAGCTGGTGGGAGTTTTTGAAATACGCTCAAAAGCCTTATCAATATTATGCTGATGCATATATTATGGCAAACTCAACTTGGTTTAATAGTCTGTCTCCAGATTTACAAAAAATCATAATGGATGTTGGTAAAGAAATAGGAAAAAGATCAACTGACTTAATTATGGATACTGGAGAAAGCACTCTTAAAAAATTCCAAGAAAGAGGTGGGGTTGTTACTACGCTTTCAGGAGCTGAAAAAGCTAAATTTGATAAGCTTATGAAAGATGAAGTAATGCCAGCAATGGCTAAAATGATCGATGCTGACGCTTTAGAAGCAGCACAAGCATATGCTAAAAGTAATTAGAAGAAGTTAAACTTTTTCTATAAAGATTATGAGGGCATTGCGAGCTATTAATAATTTGCTAGCAAAAGCTGCAATTTCGCTCGCAATGTTCATCGTCTTTTTAATGGTGGCAGCTTTAGCATTAAGCGCCACAACAAGATTTATCACAGGCACAGGATTTGCTTGGTTTATTGAATTACCACCTGTAATGGTGAGTTGGTTGGTTTTTCCATTACTTGGTCCTTTATTAAAGCAAGGACAACATATTAAAGTAGATTTTTTAAGTCATTATTTATCTGAAAAATCAAAAAATATTATTGGAACAATTGTAAATTTAATAGCTTTAATTTCTGCGTGCGTTTTCTTTAAAGCAGGAGTTGATGCAACAACAATGTATTACAATTTAGGACAGATGATGGAATTAGAAATAAACATTCCTATCTGGTGGATGTTTTTAGCTTTTCCAGTTGGTTTTTTAATTTTAGCATTAACTTCATTAGAGCTTATTTTAGATAATTTTAAAAAACTTTTGAGGAAAGAATAAATGTTTGGACTAGCTTTTATTATTTCTCTTATAACATTAATTATTTCTGTACCTATATTTTTAGTTTTTGGTTTAGGGAGTTCTTTAGCTGCAATTGCTGGATTAAATTTGCCGTGGTCAGTTCTTATTCAAGTTTCATTTGGTGCATTAACTAAACATGTCCTAATCGCTGTTCCATTATTTATTTTTACAGGAATGGCTATGTTAAAAGGAGGTGCCGCTTCAAGATTAGTTAAATTTACAACGACACTTGTTGGTCATTGGCCAGGTGGCTTAGGTGTTGCGATGGTTATTGCGATGGGTTTCTTTGCTGCCTTTTGTGGTTCAATCTTAGCTGCAATTACTGCGGTTGGAACAATTATGATGCCAAAGATGATTGAACAAGGTTATCCAACTCCATTTGTTGTTGTCCTAGCAGCCTCGGCTGCTCTATTAGAGGCATTGATACCTCCATCCAATGCAGCAATATTATTTAGTGCTCTAACGAATGTTCCGGTATCAAAAACTTTTGCTGCAGGAGTTATTCCAGGCCTGGTTCTCCTTGTTTTGATGGTCCTTCTAGTTTTGTTTAAATGCAGGCATATTAGAACAGATGAGAAGGCATCTTTTAAGGAAAGAGTAAGTTCTTTCATCGCTGCGCTACCGGCATTAATCACACCAGTGATTATTTTGGGTGGAATTTATGCAGGAATATTAACCCCATCTGAGTCCGCTGCTGTTGCAGGTGTTTATGCAGTCCTTATAGGATTTTTAATTTACCGTGAACTGACTTTTTCATCTTTGATGAGTTGTTTAAGGGAAACGGCAATCATAACAGCTGTAATTTTTGCAATTATAGCGACTGCAACTTTCTTAAGTGTTGTTTTAACTTACACGCAGGCTCCTCAAAAAATTATTACATTCTTCACAGATAAAGGTGTAAGTGTGAATCTGTTCTGGATAATGCTAGGAGCAATTTGTTTGATCCTTGGGACTTTTATTGAAATAGTTCCTGTGTTTTATTTAACGGTTCCAATTTTTGCAGCAATCACATTATCTTTTAATCAAAGTTTACTTCATCTTTATGTGGTGTTTGTTGCTTTTGCCGGAATAGGAATGATAACACCCCCCGTATGCGTTGGAATTTATACAGCCGCAGGAGTTATTAAAGAAAACCCTGCCAAAGCTTTTAAAGAAGTTCCATTATTTACAATTGTTGGAATTATATATGGAATTTTAATGATATTGTTTCCAATATTTTCAACATGGTTACCTGGGAAATTATAATTTTAAAAATCAACTTTGATATGCCGGATTTCAAAATCAGCATTATTTCTTAAATTCTTGTAAATTTCTTCATTAGATTTAATTTCATAATTAAGATTATTAATTCCATCATCTATATAATTTTCATTATTTGCCCATTTCTCATCATACAATTTCTTATTTTTAATACTTGATTCGGAAGGGACAGCTTCGTCTTTGTCTGTAATTTTGAAACCATTATTATCATGTAATAATGGGCTGAAAAATCCATCTCTGTATTTTATTTCTATATTGTTCACATCTATTCTTTTTTTAAGATCTGTATCCTCATAGCCCCAACCCCAATATGAATTAGAATAACCATTAACTTTTTTAAAAATATGTTTAGGTAGTAAAACAGAATTACCAAAGAAATTTTCTCTTTTAGAGCCTTTTACTATCCATTTTGAATTTGATGAGGGTCGCATTGGTAAATTGTTATGACCATGTTTTATTAATAGCATTGGGCTATCTGAATATGAATAATCTGCAATCATTGGCAAAAAATCAACATTGTTAATAACTATATAATCTAAATAGTCTTCATTAATTAAAAAACCAGCATTACACAGACGCCCATAATTAAAAGGTTTATCGTTTGCTTGTTCTAAAATACATAACTTTACGTTCAAATGTTTATCTAATTTGTCTTCATTAAAGTATATTTTTGTATGATATTGAAAAATTTTTAATTGTTGATCTCTATTCCTGTATGGAACAACTATAAGCAGTTTTTTTTTAAAATTTACGTCTAATAAACTCATATTATTTAATTAAAAAAAGAAATGATAAATTAGTAATCCTATTAAAATTCCTTTAATAAAGGATATCCATGCAAGTCCATGTTCGGAAACTCCAAGTTTTTTCTTCCACCACTGAATTTGTCTTTTTTCCCAATTTATATAGCTCTGCATCATAGTTATTTTTTCCGACTATTTAGCTCTTCCATTACATCTTCAATTTTAATACCACTTTTCTCAAAATATATTATTAAGTGATATAAAACATCCGCTGCTTCATGGATTTTATTTGAGTCTTGCTCAACAGCGTCTATTAGTTCATTTATTTCTTCTAAAACTTTTTCTTTTGCTAAAGATTTATCTTTTAAAAGCTTATTGGTATATGATCCTTCAACAGGATTACTTTTTCGATCTCTTGCAAGGGTTACGAGGTCCTCTAAAATCTTTAACATTCTAAATCCTAACAGGTATATCTTTTGAAGCCAAATATTCCTTAGCTTCATTTACTGAGTAAGTACCATAATGGAATATAGATGCAGCTAAAACAGCGCTAGCACCTGATTTTATTCCATCAACTAAGTGATCTAAAGTTCCAACTCCACCTGATGCAATAACTGGAATATTGACCATAGATGATATCTTTTGCATTAATTCAATATCATATCCAGATTGCGTTCCATCCTTATCCATTGAAGTAACTAAAAGCTCTCCAGCACCGGATTTCTCCATTTTGGAAGCAAATTCTAAAGCATTTATACCCGTTGGGTTTCTTCCCCCATGAGTAAAGATTTCCCATCCATCGTCTTTTCTTTTTGCATCAATTGCAACAACAATGCACTGAGATCCAAATTTTCTAGAGCTATCCTCAACAACTTTTGAATTTTGAACAGCTGCTGTATTGATTGATACTTTATCAGCCCCACAATTAAGCAATTTATTAATATCATCAATACTTCTAACGCCACCTCCTACCGTTAATGGTACGAAACATTTTTTAGAAGTTTTCTCTACAACATCATAAATAGTATCTCTATTTTCATTTGAAGCAGTGATATCTAAAAAGCAAATTTCATCTGCACCACCATCGCTATAAATTTTTGCTTGTTCGACAGGATCTCCTGCATCTTTTAGATCTACAAAGTTAATACCTTTTACAACACGACCATTTTTAACGTCTAAACAAGGTATGATTCTATTTTTAAGCATCTATTTCTTTTGCGAGCTCATCTAACTTTATATCACCATCGTATATAGCTTTTCCAACTATAACACCTTCAATATTATTTAAATTTTTAGCTTTTTTAATATCATTAATTGATGAAACACCACCAGATATAACTACTGGACAATTTGAAATGTTTGCCACTTTTTGTGTTTCTTCAAAATTTGGACTTTGCTTTGTTCCATCTCTGTTGATATCTGTATAAATAATCCTGCTAACTCCATAATTATTTACTTTTTTTAGATATTCGGTTGTTAATTTATCAGATTCTTCTGTCCATCCGGAGATTGCAAGGTGTCCATCTTTGGCATCCAAACCTAATGCAATTTGATTTTGAAAATTTTTACACGCTTCTTCTAAAAATTTTCTATCTTTTATAGCAGCACTTCCTAAAATTACTTTTTCAACACCAGCATCAATATATTTTTGAATAGTCTCAAAATTTCTTACCCCACCTCCTATTTCAATCTTAAGATCAAATTTACAAACAATATCACTAATAATATCAATATTAATTGGATCTCCGGTTAACGCACCATCTAGATCAACTATATGTAAATTTTTAAATCCATTATCTTTATATTTTCCAGCTTGCTCCACCGGAGATATTTCATATTCCGTTTTATTTTCAAAATTTCCTTTGATTAATCTAACGCATTTTTTATCTTTAATATCTATCGCAGGAAAAATTTTCATTTTAATTTAAGATTTTTTTCTTTGCTTTTTCAAATTCTTTTTTAGTTAAAACACCTGATTTGTACAAATTATTTAGCTGCTCTAACTGTTCAACAATATTAGAATTTATATCATTACTATTATTTATTTTTACTTTGTTGATTTTAGTATTATTGAAAGAATTTTTTTTCATTTTATCAAATTTAGAATTAAATTTTGAACAATTTACATAACACGCTGAAATTAACATAATTGCCTTATCATTATGCTCAGTTAAGAAAAGATTTAAATCTATATCTAATCTCATAGGACCAAATATATAAATAAAATCACCTGCAGATTTTAGATATAATTGGTTATTTTTATTTTTAGATATTTTAAATTTTGATAAATTTATTGTCATATCATCATTAATTGGAATACTTTTATTATTACCAGATAAACTTGTAATCATTTTTCTAATCTCTTTTGTTTGTTCAGCCAATTCAGCGGAGTTCATCTGATTTAACTCATCAATAACTCCGGAAAAATCGTTGTCAGAAAAAGTTTTTTTTAAGTTTTGGTCTGAAAATATGACATAAGATATGAAATCAATTTTCTCTTTTTTCATTATTTTTTTTACTTCCGACATTACCCACTTAGAAGCTTGAACCTCGTCTTTAAAATTCTTTTTTTCCATTTTTTTCATTATTGACTTTGCATATTGATTATTCATAACATCTTCACCATTTAAAATGGCTCGTTCTAAATCAACATATTTTTTGGGTCCCATAAGATACATTTTGATATTTGCTGAATTCATAAACTCCTGAAAAAAATCTTCAACTTCATCATTCGTATACTCAATGTAAATATGGCTTTTTGGAACATCAAAATTAATGTCTTCAATACTAATATTTTTAGAATTTGCACTACTAATGATTAGGATTGTCAGAAAAATAATATAATTAATTAATTTCATTTTTTTATAAATTTATAAAATTATCAATTACTTTTAGACCAGTTTTATCACTTTTTTCAGGATGAAACTGCGTTCCAAATATATTTTCTTTTTCCACTGCACAAACTATTTTTGATGCATAATCAGTTGTAGCAGCAGTGACAGACTTATCATTGGGTATAAACTCATAACTATGAACAAAATACATATGTGAGTTATTTTCTATACCTTTAAAAATTTTACTATCTTTAACAATATTTATTTGGTTCCAACCAATATGAGGAAGTTTATATTTTCCATCCTTATTATCAATTTTAGAAACTTTGCCTGAAATCCATCCTAAACCTTTTGTTTCAACCTCCTCATATCCAACATCTGCGAACATTTGAAGACCTACACAAATTCCTAAAAGAGGTTTTTTATTATTTAAGGCAAATTCACTTAGAGTATCAATCATACCAGTTATGCTATTTAAACCATCTATACAGCTCTTAAATGAGCCCTGCCCTGGTAAAACTACTTTATCACTAGATTTAATTTTATTTAAATCTGAGGTTACCTCGATATTAACTTTATCCTTGGCAACTTCCTTAAATGAGTTAATTACAGAGCTAATATTTCCTGATTTATAGTCAAGAATTGTGACGTCCATTAATCTTATAAAGAGCCCTTTGTAGAAGGAATTGTGCTTTTGTTCCTTGGATCTAATTCTAGTGCAGCTCTTAAAGTCCTTGCTAGCCCTTTGTAACATGACTCTATAATGTGGTGACTATTGTCACCATAAATATTTTCGACATGCAAAGTAATTCCGGCTGCTTGAGAAAATGCCTGAAACCATTCTTTAAATAATTCTGTGTCCATCTCACCAAGTTTTTCAACTTTTAATTTTACATTCCAAATCAAATAAGGTCTGTTTGAAACATCGATTGCAACTCTTGTTAATGTTTCATCCATTGGTAACAGTATGTGAGCATATCTTTTAATGCCTACAAATTTTTTTGATGCTTTCTTTAAGCATTCTCCAATAGCAATTCCAGTGTCTTCCGTTGTATGGTGAAGATCAATGTGTGTGTCACCTTTAGCCTTAACAGTTAAATCCATCGATGAGTGTTTAGATAACTGTTCGAGCATGTGATCTAAGAAACCTATTCCTGTGTCAACATTGTACTTACCTTTGCCATCAATATTAAGGTCGACACTGATATTGGTTTCTTTTGTTTTTCTAGCTATTTTTGCTTTTCTTTTCATAATTTAAATTAGGTATATAGGTATTTTTGATTATATCAATAATACTAAACCTGGACTTGAACTATTTAAATTCATATCCATCTATAGTCCATGACAACAATTGTACTTGTAAGAAAGAATAATGACGTAGTTGTGGCCAGTGACGGTCAAGTTAGTATGGGTAATACTGTAATTAAGAAAACTGCAAACAAAGTTCGTAAAATTGAGAAAAGAAATGTGATTGCAGGTTTTGCTGGATCAACAGCAGATGCTTTAACATTGTTTGAAAGATTAGAGTCAAAACTTGAAAAACATGCAGGAAACCTAACGAGAGCTGCTGTAGAATTAGCAAAAGATTGGCGTACTGATAAATATTTAAGAAGATTAGAGGCCTTAATGGCAATAGGTGATAAAGAAAAAAGTTTTATAATTTCAGGAACAGGGGATGTTCTTGAACCTGAAGGAGATGTAATTGGAATTGGTTCAGGTGGAAATTATGCCTTGGCTGCTGCAAAAGTATTAATGGATACTGACATGTCTGCAGAAGAAATTGCAAAAAAATCTATTAAAGTCGCATCAGATATTTGCGTATTTACTAACGACAATTTGAGTATGGAGAAAATATAATGGAAAAATCAAATGTTACTTCATTTCCAAAAGGTAAAGTTGCAAAAGAAAAAACTACAATAGCAAATTCATTATCACCAAGAGAAATTGTTTCAGAATTAGACAGATTTGTTGTTGGGCAAAATAAAGCTAAAAGAGCTGTTGCTATTGCTTTAAGAAATAGATGGAGAAGACAAGCATTGGAAGATGATATGAAAGATGAAGTTCTTCCAAAAAACATTTTAATGATTGGACCAACTGGTGTTGGTAAAACTGAAATCTCTAGAAGGCTTTCAAAATTGGCTGAAGCACCATTTGTAAAAGTTGAAGCTACAAGATTTACTGAAGTAGGATATGTGGGGCGTGACGTAGAGCAAATTGTTAGGGATCTATTAGAAATCGCTATTGCAATGGAAAAAGTGAAGAAAAGAAAAGAAGTTCATGCTCAAGCACAAAAATTAGCCGAAGACAGAGTTTTAGATGCACTTGTTGGAAATAAAGCAAGTGTTGCTACAAGAGAAAGTTTCAGAAAAAGGCTTAGAGACGGCGATCTGGATGATAATGAAATTGAAATTGCAGTTAGCGAATCTAATCAAATGCCATCATTTGAAATACCTGGAATGCCGGGTGCAAATGTTGGAATGATAAATATATCTGACATGCTTGGAAAATCTATGGGTCAAAAACCTAAAAAGAAAAAAATGTCAGTGAAAGAATCCCACGATATTTTAATTAATGAGGAGTCTGATAAATTAATCGAACAAGACAAAATTATAAAGTCCGCAAAAGACTCTACAGAAAATAATGGTATAGTATTTTTGGATGAGATCGACAAAATCTCAGCTAGAACAGACAGAGTTGGTGGAGACGTTTCAAGAGAAGGTGTACAAAGAGATTTATTACCATTAATTGAAGGGACTACAGTGAGCACAAAGTATGGTCCAGTTAAGACTGATCATATTTTATTTATTGCATCAGGAGCATTTCAATTAGCAAAACCATCAGATCTTCTACCAGAGTTGCAAGGTAGACTTCCAATAAGAGTTGAACTTGATGCTCTTAATAGTGAGGATTTTATTAGAATATTAAAGGAGCCAGATAATAGTTTAATTAAACAATATAAGGCTCTTTTAAAAACTGAAAATGTTGATTTAGAATTTACAGAAGATGGAATTAATACAATTGCACATATAGCGAGCGAAGTAAATTCATCAGTTGAGAATATCGGAGCAAGAAGATTGCATACTATAATTGAAAGAGTATTAGATGAAATTAGTTTTACAGCAACAGATAGAGCTGGAGAAAAAATTACTGTAGACGGCAAATATATAAAAGATAATATTGGCGAATTAGTGAAAGATACTGATCTTTCAAAGTTTATTTTATAGTTTTCAAAAATATATCAAAATGTCCTTTCAAAGGACTATTAACTGAATCAAAATCAATATTGATAATTTTGCTCATTAATTCAGGACTATTTTTTATATGTTCTGGTACTGAATGTTTTAAAATGCTTAGATCTTTAGATTGATAAGGATCATCTAAATTTTTAGATCTCATTCCCTTACCAGTAATCACATTAATTTTTTTTACTTTATTTACGTAACAATTCTCAATAAATTCTGAAATTTTTTTATTAGCATCTCCTAACGTATATCCATGAAGATCAATTGTTCTTTCAGAAATAATATGATTATTTGCTTGATACACATCTTTATTCTGAAGTTTTTCTGAACTATCTAAAAACTTTTGCCAGTCTTTTTTATCTTTATCTGATATCTTATTTGTCAAGCTTGAGTATCAATTAATAACCAGTTTGGATTTGAAGATCTGCTATCTTTTGAAAATTTCCAAGTATCTAATACTTTTTTTATTTTTTCTGGATCGCCTGATATTACTTTGTCATCTTTATCTTTTACACACGAAATTATTTCACTTACAAATTCAACTGTTACTTCTAGCATATTCTTATTTTGTTCGTGTTGTTTTACTTCTGCAGAACTGATTCCAATAAATGTCGTTTCAGAAGAATGTTTTTTTGATTGTCTATCTTTAATTGCATCTTCAAATTGTTGATAAACACTTTTATCTAATAAAGTTTTAATATCTTTTAATGTTCCCTTTGCAAAATTTGTAATTATCGTCTCGTATGCAATTTTTGCTCCTTTCACAAATTCTTTTTTAGCATTTTCATCAAATGTGCCAGCATTCAAATCAACTATAGGTTTCGAAGGTGGAGCTTCATGAGCAAAACTTGACTCGATATCTTCCTCGAAACCTGTTTTTTTCCCTAAAATTCCTCTTAATCTTAGAAAAATGAAACCAGCAATCATTGCAAGAAGAATGATATCGATGTATTCAAAGCTATAACTCATATATGTATAATATTTACTATGTTGATAAATTTCAACCTGCTAATTAAATAATAGACAAATGAACACAGCAATAGTTTTAATTATAGGCATTCCGCTTATTGAAATTTATTTATTTATCAAAATTGGATCACAAATAGGCGCATTTAATACAGTTTTACTTATATTAACGACAGCCGTGATTGGAGTTGCTTACGCAAGGTATGAAGGTTTTAACACTTTAAAATCAGGAATTGGACAACTAGTAAAAAACGAAATGCCGGTATATGAAATTGTATCCGGCGCAACTCTTGCATTTGCGGCATTTCTCCTGATTTTGCCAGGATTTGCCACAGATTTAGTTGGTATACTTTTAGTTATTCCTTTTACTCGAAGAATTTTACTTAGCAGATTTGTAAAAAAAAATATTAATAAAAATAGAAAAAAAAATAATTATATTGAAGGTGATTATGAGGATATAAGTGACGACAATGACAAAAAATTATGAAATAGTTCTTAATTATATTAAAGATCTTTCAGTTGAAATACCTGATGCTGAAACATTTTTATTTAGTAGAGAAAATATAACAAAATATACTCTTGGTTTAAATATATCAACAAATCCAATCAAAGATCGAACTATCGAAGTGGTTACAAATTTAAACTACAAAGATAAGAGTGAAAATAAAAGAAAATCATATTTTGAAATTTCATATGCCACTGTAATTAAATTAAAAAATAAAGAAATGAAAAAGGACGAATTAGAAAGACTTATACTTTGCGATTTACAAAATGAAATATATCCTGATTTAGAGAAAATTTTTTTAAAGTCAATTAAAGACGCTGGTTTTCCAGATATGAAGTTAGATAAAAAAATTGACTTTGAAAAACTCTATCAACAAAAACTTAATTAAAGAAATTTCTTTTGAATTCTCTTTTCATAAATTCTTTATGATTTTCTAGCTCTTGTTTTGATGGCTTTATTATTTTTTTTGAATAAACTATTTCTTCGTTATTTTCGTTTTTCTTTTTTATTATTTCTTTTTGGAATTGAAATATAGGTTCTTTTTGATCAATTAGATTGACATAAACTTTAGATAATAATTCACAATCTATTAAGGCTGTATGTTTTTCCCTTTTGGAGTTGTCTATTCTAAATCTTTTACACAATGCATCTAGACTTATTCCAGAACCAGGAAATTTATTTCTAGCGATTTCAAGAGTATCGATGACATTATCTTTTGAAATCTTTTCTTTCTTTATTAATGAGAGCTCATTGTTGAGATGACCTATGTCAAATTCTGCATTATGAATTATAATTTTCTTACCTTCTATAAATTTTAAGAAATCATCAGCAACATCGCTAAATTTTTTTTTGTCAGCTAAAAATTCATCTGTGTATCCATGAACTTTTAATGCACTCTCAGAAACTTTTCTTTCAGGATTTAGATAACAATGAAAAACATTTTTGGTCGGTATTAAATTTTCAATTTCTATACAACCAATTTCTACTATTCTATGCCCGTCTTTTACCGAAAGACCTGTAGTTTCAGTGTCAAGTACTATTTCTTTCATATAAAATTTTGTTTTTTAGCAAACTAATTTTTTTTTTCATTATATTTGGACTAAAATTATTATCGACAATATAATTTGCTAATTTTCTTTTTTTTAGCAGATTGGCTTGGTTTTTTTTTAAGTTTAATAGAATTTTTTTGTTATAATTTTTTCTTTTTCTCAATCTTTTTATTACTTTATTTTGATTAGATTTAACAAAAATTAAAATATCTTTTTTATTATAAAGTTTATTTTCTATTAATAAGGGAATATCTAGAACTATAATTTTATTTTTCTTATTTTTATTTAAAAATAATTTCAATTTTTTTCTTACTAATGGATGAACTACAGAAGATATCTTTTTCAGATTTTTTTTATCTTCGTTAATTGCCTTTATTAGTTGACTTTTTACAATTGGGAAAGATTTGATAAATCTAGGGAGCTTTTTTTTTAATTTTTTATAACACTCCAAATTATTTTTATATAGAAACTCTACTTCCTTATCTGCGTTGAAAACTGGTGATTTGAAAAGTTTAGATATAAAAGATTTGCCAGATCCAATTCCTCCAATAACTCCTATTCTAATCATATAAACTTAAATACATCTCCCACCATCAACTTCTAGAACTGTTCCAGTTATCATACTTGCTTCATCAGAACATAAGAAACAAGCAGCATTTCCCATATCTTGAGGAGTGGAAAATCTACCTATTGGGATTGTAGATAAAAAAGCTTGTTTTTTTTTTGGCGTGTTACCTCCCATGAATGATTTTAATAATGGTGTTTTTCCAGCTACCGGAGCTATAGCATTAACACGCACTTTAAAAGGAGCCAATTCTACAGCCATGGCCTTTGTTGCGGTAATCATCCAGCCTTTGCTTGCATTATACCAATTCAATTTAGGTCTTGGTGATAATCCTGCCGTTGACGCAACATTTAGAATAACTCCTCTTTTTATTTTTTTCATTTTCGGCACAAAATATTTTCCACAATAGTAGACTGACTTTGCATTTACATTAAATACCTTATCAAATTCTTTTTCTGTTACAGTTTCCATGGGTTTGGGTTTGTGTGTAATGCCGGCATTATTTACAAATATATCAACGGAATTGTACTTCTTATAAGCATATTTTAGTAGAGAATTAAAATTTGATGCTTTAGATACATCGGCAACAAAATAGTCTTGAGATAAATTCTTAGAAACTTCCTTTAATAATTTTAAATTTACATCAACTAATATTAAATTAGCACCTTCTTCAGTAAACTTTTTTGCTATTCCTTTTCCAAAACCAGATGCTGACCCTGTTATTATTGCAATTTTATTATTAAGTCTCACAAAAATTAACTTTCTAAAAATTTTATCACTTTTTGATCAATTTTTGGCTCAATATTATGCCATATACTAAATGCTTTTTGTGCTTGAAATAGAAACATATTTAAACCATTTTCAATTATATTTCCCGGTTTATTTCCAGCTTTAGAAAAATCAGTGTTAAATGGATTATAAATAACATCAAAAAACAGTTTATTATTCCCAGCTTTTAAAAAATCAATATCAAATTTATCGTTTTCCTTTAATCCAATGCTAGTAGCATTAATAATCATATCAAAGTCAGGAAGCATTCCCCAATTTATAACTTCTATTCCATCAAATAATTTTTTTAAAATCTGTGCCTTCTCTTTAGTTCTATTACTTAAATAAATTTGTGGAGCATTCAATTTTTTTAAAGCATATATAATTGAAGGTACGACTCCTCCTGCTCCCAAAATCATTACCTTTTTATTACTTACATCGTAATCCAACTTCTCTAGACTAAGCTCAAATCCATCTATATCAGTATTATAACCAGTAACATTTCCATTACTCAGACAAACCGTATTCACAGATTGAGTCCTTAATGCATGACCACTTAGTACATCTAAATGAGGTATAATTTTTTTTTTGAAAGGAACTGTAATATTAAGCCCGTTTATCTGGCCATTTTTAATATTACTACACAACTCTTTCAAATCATCATCATATGCCTGCAATTTCCCATAAATTGCTTCAATTTTATTAGAACTTAACCAGTAATTATGTAGTTTTGGTGATAGTGAATGTTCAACAGGATTTCCAACAACTAAATATTTTTTCACTGTAAACTTTCGATATATTGTTTAATTTGATTAACAGGAAGTCCCATAATAGTATTTTGATCTCCATCAATTTTAGAAAATAGATGTTTTCCTTCACCTTCTATTTGGTAGACATTATAAGAATATAAAGCTTCATCTGATATTTTGTTTAAGTACTCTTTTAAATCACCATCACTAAATTCTTTCATCGTTAAATTTGCTTTGTCAGTATAATTCCATATCATTGAACCATTTTTTGAAATACACACAGAACTTATTAAATGATGTACTTTTCCATTTAATTTTTTCAAAATATTGAATGCCTGCTCTCTATTTTCTGGTTTAGAAATTAATTCACCGTTTAAGTCTATAACACTGTCAGCTCCCAAGACTAAATGATCAATCAATCTTTGGCTTACTTTATTTGCTTTCAATTCAGCTAAATTTTTTGAGATAATTTCTGGAGTTGCACCTTCATTTAATAAGCTTTGTTTTATAGGTTCTTCATCAATATTTGAGTGTTCTACTTTGCAGTCAATATTATATTTTACCAAAATTTCATATCTTACCTTACTTTTTGACGCCAAAACTAATTTATGCATTTTTGTTTTTTATTTCATATATTTTGATAATTGAAGCAGCAGTTTCTTCAACTGACTTTCTTGTTACATCTATAGTGGGCCATTTATTCTTTTTAAAGATTTTCTTTGATTGTTCCACTTCAATTTTAATTTTTTCTAAGTCTGTGTAATCAGATGCTTCTTGTTCCTTTAAAGAATTTAATCTATTTCGTCGAATATCAAATAGTCTTTCAGCTTCCGTTACTAAACCGACAACACAAAGATCACTTGACTCGGTCACATCTTTAGGTATTTGCATTTCATTTACTAACGGGATATTAGCAGTTTTTAATCCCTTATTAGCCAAATAAATAGAAGTTGGTGTTTTGCTCGTTCTACTTACACCAATTAGTATAATATCAGATTCGAGTATATTTCCTGTTTGATTGCCATCATCATGGTTCATTGTAAATTGAATTGCTTCAATTCTTTTGTAATATTCCTCGTCTAGAACATGTTGACCACTAGGCTTATGAGTTGCCTTTTGATTTAGAATTTTTGAAAAATTTAAAATCAAATCCCCTAAAACACCAAAACATGGTATGCTAATTTTATTTGCTTCTTCAGCTAAAAACTTTGCAAGTTTACTATTAACTACAGTATACAATATGATAGGGCTGTCCTGTTTTTTTGCATTTTTAAGTATTGTAGAGATTTGACTCTCTGTTCTTGTAAAAGAAAATTGATTCAGCTCATAATTAAAGTTATTAAATTGAGCTTTTAGTGCCATAAAAATCCTGTCCAATGTCTCACCTGTTGAGTCGGAAATTAGAAATATTTGGTGTGTATTTTTCATGTATAAATTGTTTATAAATTAATTTAAAATTAAGAGATAACTTTCATTTGGTAGAATTTTAAAAGAAACATTTTTTTTTACCCATTTAATTAACATTTAAAATTAATGTGAAATACTTATTAACAATTTTAAAGTTTTATAAAATGATTAAATAAACGTCTTTTTAAAGGGTTTTTAAAGGGATAGGATGTAAAAAAAGTTAATAAAGTGTTGAAATTGAGTAATTTACGTTATCAACAATACATACTAATAATAAATACTAAATATAATTATCTTAATATAAATGACACCAATAAAAGAATGCTTAATAAACAAGAGTACTAAAATTAATCCAGTATGGCTGATGAGGCAAGCTGGTAGATATTTGCCAGAATTTAAGGAAATTAGAAAAGCAAACCCAGATTTTATAAAGTTATGTTTGGATCACACCTTAGCTGAAGAGATAACATTACAACCAATAAAAAGATTTGGTTTTGATGCTGCAATAATATTCTCAGATATACTAATGATACCACATGGTATGGGCCAAACAGTTGAGTTTAAAAAAAACTTTGGCCCAAGTCTAGGAGCTCTTGAATTAAATAAGCTCGCAGATGTAAGCAAGAAAGATCTCACAGAAAAATTATCTCCTGTATATAAATTATTGTCTAATCTTAAAAATAGTAATGATCTTAAAAACAAAGATTTAATTGGTTTCGTAGGAGCCCCATGGACACTTTTAGTATATATGGTTAACAAAATTTCACCTAAAAACGGACTATCACAAGAATTTTTTAAAGACGAAGTCATAATTAATGAAATTTTAGGTTTGTTGGATAAATTTATTAAGATTCATATTGAAAATCAAATAAAAGCCGGCGCTACAATAATTCAAATATTTGATAGTTGGGCTGGTTTAATACAAAGTGACTTTGATAAGTTTTTATACAATCCAACTTTATCCCTAGTAAACCATGTAAAGAATTTAGGTGTACCTGTTATATGCTTCCCTAGAGGAATCACTGATTATATTAAATTCGCTAAAATTGTTAAGCCAAGCATGATAAATATAGATTATAACGTAGATCCTGAAAATTTAATTAAGTCTTTGGATGTGCCAGTTCAGGGAGGTTTGGATCCCAAGATCCTATTGTCTGATAAAGAAAATTTAAGAAAACAAATAAAGAGGTATCTCAATATATTTAAAGACCACCCTTATGTTTTCAATTTAGGTCACGGTATCTTGCCTGAAACCGAAGTTGAGATGGTATATGAACTTGTAGAAACAGTGAGAAATTATAAATGAAACAAGAACATCCGCCAGTAAAATTTGGAAAAACTGGAGTTTTGTTGATAAATCTTGGAACTCCCGATTCTACCAGTTGGTTAGATATAAGAAAATATTTAAAAGAATTTTTATCCGACAGGAGAGTAATCGAAGTAAACCCAATTATTTGGCAAATAATTCTTAATCTCTTTATTCTTACGTTCAGACCCTCTAAAACAGCTAAAGCGTATAAAGAAATTTGGATGAAAGATAAAAATATGTCTCCGTTACTTTATTATACAAAAAAACAAACGGAAAAGACTTCCAACTATCTCAAAAATGAAAACTTAATTATAGATTTTGCAATGAGATATGGAAATCCAAGTATTAAAAGTAAAATAAAAAAGCTACATTCAGAAGGATGTGAAAATTTAGTAATCTTACCTTTATACCCTCAATATGCTGCGGCCACCACAGCTACAGTTTGCGATGAGGTTTATAGAACACTTATGAACATGAGATGGCAGCCTTCCTTACAAATAATACCGCACTATGAATCCAATCCTCTTTACATAGAGGCATTGGTAAAATCTATAAATAAAAAAATCAGCGATATTGATTGGAAACCAGATTTAATATTGGCTTCTTATCATGGAATTCCAAAAAAATATTTTGATAAAGGTGACCCATACCATTGTTATTGTCATAAAACTACAAGGCTAATTACAGAGAAGTTAAACTCAATTGAAATCAAAACGACATTTCAGTCAAGATTTGGGCCACAGGAATGGTTACAACCTTATACAGACAAAACTCTAGAAGAGCTCCCAAAAGAAGGAAAAAAAAATGTCCTGGCTATATGTCCTGGCTTTTCTTCTGATTGTGTAGAAACATTAGAAGAAATACTTATACAAGGCAAAGAGAGCTTTATGGAGTCCGGTGGAGAAAATTTTGACATGGTACCTTGCCTAAATGACAGTGATGATCATATACTTTTGTTAAAAAATTTGATTGAAAAAAATATATAATAATGAATTTTTACCTATTGTTTAAGTCATTACATTTAATTTCTGTTATATCTTGGATGGCTGGACTTCTATATTTACCTAGAATCTTTGTTTATCATGCTGAAAACAGTTCCGAAAAAAAAACCTCAGAAATATTTAAGACGATGGAAAGAAAATTATTTTTTTACATTATGACCCCAGCTATGATTTTGTCTTGGATTTTTGGGGTAATATTAATTCACAATATAGGATTTCAACAAATAGGACAAACTTGGATGATACTAAAAATAATTTTTGTTACTATATTAACACTTTATCATCTATATCTCGGTAGAATTCTTAACCAATTTAAAATAGATCAAAATGCACACAGTCACAAATTCTATAGACTCATTAATGAAATACCGACATTATTACTTATTTTGATAGTTTTTGTTGTTGTTTTCAAGCCTTTATAGGGTTGAAATTTTCTTAACACATAACTATATTATGATAATCTAAATAAAATCTCCCAATATGAATATTCAAGAATTAAAAGAAAAAAGCTCAGAGCAGTTAATCAAAGAAGCTGAAAATTTAGGAATAGAAAATGCTAGTACTCTCAGAAGACAAGAGATCTATTTTGCTATTTTAAAAAAACTTGCAGAAAAAGGAGAAGAAATTACTGGAGGTGGTGTTCTTCAATTACTTCAAGATGGTTTTGGTTTTTTAAGAGCAATGGAATCTAATTACTTACCCGGAGCAGATGATATATATGTAAGCCCAAATCAAATAAGGCGATTTGGATTAAGAACCGGTGATACCGTTGAGGGACCAATAAGAGCCCCTAAAGAGGGAGAAAGATATTTTGCATTACTGCAGGTTAGCAAAATTAATTTTGAAGAAACCGAAAAATTTAAACACAAGATCGCTTTCGATAACCTAACTCCCCTTTACCCTAACAAACAGCTAGTGATGGAAGTTGAAGCTGTTAAGGTAGACAAAAAGGTAGATTTAACCCCGAGATTGATTGATTTAGTAAGCCCAATAGGTAAGGGACAAAGGTCACTAATCATTTCACCGCCTAAAGCAGGGAAAACAATGATTTTACAAAGTATAGCAAATTCAATAACTGCAAATCACCCAGAGTGTTATTTGATGGTTTTATTAATCGATGAAAGGCCTGAGGAAGTAACCGATATGCAAAGAACTGTTAAAGGAGAGGTTATAAGTTCGACATTTGACGAACCTGCGCAGCGACATGTTGCAGTTGCTGAAATGGTTATAGAGAAAGCTAAACGATTAACTGAGCATAAAAAAGATGTAGTAATTCTTCTAGACTCGATAACAAGATTAGGTAGAGCTTATAACGCAGTTGTTCCTAGCTCCGGAAAAGTATTAACTGGTGGAGTTGACGCAAACGCATTACAAAGACCAAAGCGATTTTTTGGTGCTGCAAGAAACATTGAAGAAGGAGGATCATTAACTATTATAGCAACCGCACTTATAGATACAGGTAGTAGAATGGACGAAGTAATATTCGAAGAATTTAAAGGAACGGGTAACAGTGAGACTATATTAGATAGAAAAATTTCAGAAAAAAGAATATTTCCAGCTATCGATATAACTAAATCTGGAACAAGAAGAGAAGAATTAATTTTTGAGAAAAATGATCTTCAAAAAATGAATGTGCTAAGAAGAATTATTGCGCCGATGGGTTCTATGGATGCAATTGAGTTTATAAATTCCAAACTGAAAGAAACAAAAAATAATTCTGATTTTTTTAATTCAATGAATAAGCCTTCGTAAAATTAAAGATATCCAAGCTCTTTCATTTCTTCGCCAAATATTTCTTCAATAGATTTAATTGTCTTATTTTTTAATAGTTTTTTATAGTTATTATTTCTTCCTAGATTAAAAAATGCCTTTGATTTACCACTATCTGATGAATAGATAGCTTCATCAAAACCCTCTTTTTCCTCTTTTTTCTTTAATAGATCAAATTCAGTTGTTTTGATTGATTTCTTCAGCTTTTCAAAGTTAACTTTATCATTTTTTTTCATTATTTTATTTGTGAATTTAATAATTTTCAAAAAAGTATTCTCAACATTATTTTCCAGGTCTTCATATTTTATAAGAATTTTATTTATATTTTTAGTTATCTTCCAAGACTTATAGTTTTTGTCCCAAGAACTAATAAATGAATAAGTTGCATAATTATCTTTATCATTTCGATCTCTTAAGTTTCTATGAACATTATTCATCATACTAAGTGCATCTTCCTCATTGATTGAAAAATGATTCATCAAAGAGGTAATCACATTTCTTGGGTCTCTTACAATATTTATAGCTCCTAATGTATAATCTGGAGTAGTAAAATTATTACCTTTGTACGCACCATATACATTATGTGTTTTTAAAAAATAAACCTTTTTTGTTTCCCTAATTTTTTTTTGAACAGGTATCCAGCTTGCTGAAGCTTCTTCAACAGTATTAATTTTATTAGGAAAAAAGTATGGACTTGGGAATTGTCTTATATTTTTTAAAAGATCAAAATTAAATTCTCCATCTTTAGAAAAATAATATGCCGATAGTAGTGATCTAACCCAAGTGTTTCCACATTTTGGGTAAGATGCGATCCAAATTATCATAGAAAAATTTATATATTTAAATCTAATACTAGCTATAATTAATTTAATGACAATATATGCTCTATCCTCAGGACCAGGTATTGCTGGAATTTCTGTTATCAGAGTTTCTGGTTCAAAAACAAGGGATGTTATTATTAATTTAACCCAACAAGAAGCACCAGAGCCAAGAGTTGCAACACTAAGAAAATTCAACAAAATCAACAAAAATGAGCTTATAGATGAGGGAATATTAATATGGTTTCCTGGCCCAAACAGCTACACAGGTGAGGATATGGCTGAATTTCACGTTCACGGTAGCAAAGCAGTTGTAGATTCTATCCAAGCCGTAATCTCAAAAATGGATGGTTGCAGATTAGCAGATCCAGGTGAATTTACAAAGATAGCTTTCCAAAACGGAAAGATAAATCTTTTAAAAGCTGAGAGTATCTCAGACTTGATATCATCTGAAACAGAAATTCAAAGACAGCAAGCTATCAAAATTATGTCTGGAAAAACTTCAGAAAAATTTAACTCTTTAAGATCAAGATTAATAAAAATACTATCTAATGTTGAGGCAAAAATTGATTTTCCTGAAGATGATTTACCCAATGATATTTTAGAAAATATTCATATTGAAACAGAGAATATTAAAAATGAAATAGAAAAAATATTAAATGACCAAAGAGTAGGAGAAAGAATTAGGGAAGGTTTTAAAATTGCAATTATTGGTCCAACTAATGCAGGCAAGTCTTCACTCTTAAATTATTTATCAAAAAGAGATATTGCAATTGTTTCAGAAATTGCAGGAACAACAAGAGATGTTATTGAGGCTCATTTAAATTTAGATGGGTTCCCGGTTATAGTTTCTGATACTGCTGGAATAAGAGATTCAAAAGAAGAAATTGAAAAAAAAGGAATTAAATTGGCTTTAGAGAAGGCCGAAAATTCTGATTTAAATATAATTGTTTTAGAGCCTAAAAGCCTTGATTTTAGTCGTTTTTTTGAAGAAATTACAATTAAAGACGCAATTTTGGTGGTAAATAAATCTGATTTAGCCAGCAATACAATTAATGAAGAAATTAAAAAATATAACCCAATTTTTATATCGGTAAAGGAAGAGATAAATTTAGATAAACTTATTAATTTGATTAAAAAAAGTT
>CACKFP010000005.1 GCA_902599485.1 uncultured Pelagibacteraceae bacterium
TAGCGCTAAAATTGCGGGGTGGAAGGCATGGCGGTAGCGCATACAACGACGTGCCAAAAAACTACTGATCTTTGTACCTGAAAAGGTGCAGAGATACAGGGTTTTTTTTTTATATGATCCTTAAAGGTACAAAATTTCAAATTAAAGTCTGGAAATACTTAAAAACAATCAAAAGAGGTAGTGTTTTAACCTATTCTGACGTCGCAAAGGGTATTAATAAGCCTAAAGCTGTTAGAGCTGTAGCGAATGCTATTGGAAAAAATCCATATGCTCCTAAAATACCATGCCATAGAGTAATCAGGTCTGATGGATCTCTTGGAGGATATTCTGGAAAAGGTGGTATAAAAACCAAGAAAAAACTGCTCAAATCTGAGGGAATCTTGCTCTAAAAGTTAGCAATACCAACGTTTTTTTAAAATTTAACAATATTTAGTATTACAATTTTAAATTCCCCTATTGGTTGCAGCTTATAAAATGAAATCTTTAAATTAGGACTATATTTGGGGCATTAAACGCTATATTCATAAATTGCATTACTTCGGTAATTATTAAGAAAATTATTATTTTTTAGTATATTTATATCAATTAATATTAAGAAATTCCCATATGAAAATAAAACTAGGTTTTTATTAGCAATAGATTTGTTCTAAAATTTCATCATAATTGTTGATTTTATTGAATATTGTACCCTTTCTCATAATTCAATTTCAATATATATTTTTATAATTCAAATAACCGGGTATTTATTGATTATTTTTAATTACCAGGACATGTCTAATTGACAAATTTTATAATGTTTATTCCATTGTTTTGTATTTTATACTAGTTTAACTATAGTTTAGATATTATATAAAATATAATAAATACAATAGTTTATATATATTAATTAAAGTATTATATTAATATATAGTAAATATAAATTTACTTATATTTATGATAATATTCTCTTTTAAAAACATATAAACCAGATGAAACAATTATGAAAAGACCAATAAAAGTATATTTATCTGGAAAATCCGAAAACACATAGTATCCTAAAATAAGGTTAGTAACTATCTCAAAATAACCAAATGGTGCTAATTTTGAAGCATCAGCGTGACGAAGAGACAAAATGATTAATATATGGCCTAAACAGGCAAATATACCCATTAGAGCCATCCAAGACCATTGGATTGGAGTAGGATTAATCCAAACAATAGGAACAAAAAAAGATGCGATAATGATCCCTACTACGCCTGTAATCAGCAATGTGAGTAAAGGACTATCTGTTGAATGTAATTTTCGAGTTATTATTAGATAAAAACCGTAAAAACAGCCTGTTCCAACAGCTGCTATACTAGCAAGATTAATCTCTATAATTCCAGGTCTTATGACAACTAAAATACCAAAAAAACCGACTAATACAGCAGTCCACCGTCTATATCCGACTTTTTCGTTAAGTAAAAATGGAGAAAGAGCAGTTGTGACTAATGGAGCAACGAACGCCAATGTTAATGCTTTTGCCATAGAGATCACAGAAATGGAGTAAAAAAAACATATATTTGCAAAAAATAAAGACAAACCTCTAATTATTTGTAGTTTGATATTTTGAGAAAACTTCAATTGTTCCCTAAAAAATAAAAACATAAAAAAAGTTGTGAATACAACTGTAAAAAAATATCTAGCCCAAGTTATTTGAAAAAAAGACAAATCTGAAGATAAGTATTTTGCAATTGCATCCATAAAGGGCAAAACCATCCATGCGGATAAATTTAAAAATATTGCTTTCATTTAAGCAAAATATTTAAGGGCGATAAATACTGTAATTGGCACTGTAACCAATGACATTAAAGTAGAAACAACAATAGTACTGGAAATATTATCTACATTTTTTTTTGGTGAATACATTGAAGCAACCAAATAACAAAGTATTGCACTAGGCATTGAAGATTGAATTAGTAAAACTCCAGCTGCAAAACCAGATAAATTAAAAAATTTTATAATAAAAAAACCTACAATTGGACCAAGAATTACTCTACCTATGGACGTTATGATCGAGTCTCTCAAAGAAAATACTTTCATTTGAGTTAAGGCAATACCTAAAGACATTAAAATCATAACAATCATAGCATAAGATAAAAGCATTGTTGTATTAATCACAAAAACTGGCATTTCTTTGCCGTAGTATAAAAAGATAACGGTCAAAATAATTGTATAGAAAGAAGGACTTTTTGCGATTATTGAAAAATCAAATTTTCGTTTTGCAAGAAATATATTAGCAGTAAAATGTAGAAGTATTACCAATGATGATATAGCTGCAGCTACGCCCATTCCCAATTTACCATATGCAAAAAGACATATTGGTATACCCATATTGCCTGTATTAGGTAAAAAAAAAGTAGGTAATTCTCTGATATAATCTTTTTTCATAAGAATTAAAAAAACAAGACCGATTAAAGCAAATGATGAGAGTAATATTAATGCATAAATAAAATATTCTGCAAATATATCAAATGTGACACCTGTAGATGTAAGAGAGAAAATTACTAAAGCTGGAGTTCCAAAATTTCCAGCATAAGATGTTATAAACGAAGTATCAAAATTTGGATTTTTTTTCCCTAATAAAAAACCAATTCCAACAATAAAAAATACAGGAAATAGAACTTCAAAGAGCTTTAAATAAAGTTCCATTAAAAAAGTCTTAATAATACAGGGTTTTTAATAATATTTAAATTTGATTTAAAAGATTTAATACATTTCTGATAATCTTTTTCCAAAGATTTGTGAGTTATAATCACAATAGAAGCAGTTTTATTTTTATTATTTGGTATTTGTATTAATCTTTGAACAGATATTTTGTGTTTAGCAAATTTTTTTGTGATTTCAGATAGAACACCCGGTTTATCTTTAACTTCAAGTCTAATATATAAAGCATTTGAATAATTATCAGTATTATAGATTGAAGGAGATTTTCTTTTATTATCAGAAATCCCAAAAGGGTATTTGATATTTCCACGTAAAATTGACAAAAGATCAGACATTAAAGCAGATGATGTTGGACCAGGCCCAGCACCTTCTCCTTGCAAAACACTCTCCCCTACTGGATTACCTTCAATTATAACAGCATTCATAACACCATTAACATTTGCGATGTAAGTATTTTTTTTAATTAAACACGGATGAACTCTTTCAAATAATTTACTATTAACAATTTCTGTTATTCCCAATAATTTAATTTTATAATTTAATTGATTTGCAATTTCTAAATCCTTGTATTCTATATTTTCAATACCCTCCATTAAACATTTTGAATTTGATACTTTATTATTAAATGCCAAAGCAGAAAGAATTTTAACTTTAGCTAAAGCATCGTAACCATTTAAATCTAATTTTGGATTACCTGGTTCAGCATAACCTAATAGTTGAGCTTTTTTTAATACAGTTGAAAAGGCAGACTTAGTTTCTTCCATTTCAGATAATATATAATTACAAGTGCCATTTAATATTCCATATACTTTACTTATCTTATTAGTTGCCAGTCCTTCTTTAATAGTTCTTAATACAGGGATGCCACCTCCTACTGACGCTTCAAATTCTAAATTAACTTTATTTTTTTCAGCAAGTTTAGAAAGGTTATTGCCGTGTTTAGAAATTAATGCCTTATTAGGCGTTACAACGTGAATTTTATTCTTAAGTGCAAATTCTACAATTTTTTTTGACATACCATCAGATTGACCAATGGCTTCAATTAAAATATCAATTTTATTATTTTTAAAAATTTTAAAGGGATCTTTATAAAATATTTTCTTATTAATTCTAAATTTTCTTTTTTTATTAATATTTTTAGCTGAAATTGCAGAAACAGAGATAATTTTTCCAGTTTTTTTTAGAATATCTTTTTTTTTTGTATTTAATTCATTATAGAGATAATTACCAATCTGTCCTAATCCAACAATTGCTATATTAAGCTTTTTAGTCATATCAATCATCTAAACTTGGAAAACTACTATTTTTTCCATAATTAATAATTTTATTTTTAAAATCCTCGAAAGAAATATTTTTATCAATAGCTAAATTTGGTTTTTCAACCATATCATCATTTTTTTTCTTTAAAAAAGAACCAAAGTTTTGGTTAGAACAATTATTTATAAATAAAAAAATTAGTAAAGTTACCAGTATTCTCATCAATTTAATCCTTCATCAGACTTATATCCAAATAAAATATTCATATTTTGAACAGCCTGTCCACTACCACCCTTAATCAAATTATCTATTGCTGACAATATAATAATTTTATTCTTATATTTACTCTCACACACGGAAATATAACAATTATTTGTGTTTATTACTTCATTAGTTCCTAAAAAAGTATTTGGTTTTAAAATTTTAATGAATTTATGATTTTTGTAATATTTTTTTAGAAAAGAATAAATTTTTTTTAGAGAATCATTTCTTTTTAGATCTAAATACATAGTAGTTAATATTCCTCTAAACATTGGTGAAAGATGAGGTGTAAATTGAAATTTTACCTTTTTGCCAGTTTTTATTTTTAGCTCCTGATCAATTTCTGAATTGTGTCTGTGAAAGGCTAAACCATAAGCACTCAATGTCTCATTTAAAAATTTGTTGTTATATTTTTTATGAACATTTCTACCTGCTCCTGAATAACCAGATTTAGAGTCAATTATGATATTGTTTGATTTAACAATATTTTTATTAATTAACGGCACTAGGGGTAATAAAATTGATGTTGGATAACAGCCTGGACAAGAAATTATCTTATATTTTTTAATGTTCTGATTATTTAACTCAGGTAAAGAATAAATACTTTTTTTGATTAATTTAGGTGCATTGTGTTTAATTTTATACCATTTCAAATAATCACTGGCTGATTTAAGTCTAAAATCTGCTGCTAAATCAATTAAAATATTTTTATTATTTAAATTTTTTGAAATTTTTTGAGCCTCTCCATTGGGTAATGCAGTAAATACAACATCAACACTTTTTAATAACTCTTTATTAAATTTAACAATATTTGGTAGTTTATATTTATTAAAGTATTTATCATAAGAGCTAATTTTCTTACCTACAGAGGTGTCACCACAAAGATATTTAATTTTAACTCTCTTATGTTTAGTTAATAATTTAACCAATTGAATACCTATGTATCCTGTGGCTCCAGCAACTAATGCATTAATCTTAGACATATTGTAATATAACAGTTGTTTATTAAAATGATATTATCTTTTAGAAAACTGATAACTTCTTCTAGCTTTTGCTCGACCAGGTTTTTTTCTTTCAACTGATCTAGAATCTCTCGTGGTAAGTTTTTCTTTTCTAAGTGTAGGTTTTAGATTTTCGTCAAATTGTAATAGTGCTCTTGATATACCATGTACTAATGCTCCTGCTTGACCTGTGTGACCACCACCAACAACTTGAGATCTAACATCGTATTCTGTAGATTGATTGATAATTTCAAAAGGTCTTAATATTTGCATTTTATGAGTAGCTCTTGTGAAATAATCATCTAGATTTTTACCATTAACGTAAATTTTACCAGTTCCTTTTTTTAACCAAACTTTTGCAATTGAAGTCTTTCTTCTACCAGTTGCATATTTTGCATCTTTAAAATCTAATTTTAGTTTTGAAGATGTTGATTGATTTGTTTCCATTTTAATTTCTTACTATATTTTTTGAATTAAGTTTTCCAATCTCTATTACCTCAGGGTTTTGTGCTGAGTGAGGATGATCTGATCCCGAATAAACCTTAAGTTTAGTCAATTGTTTTTTAGCTAAAGGACCACCAGGCAACATTCTTTTTACAGCCATCTTTAAAACTTCACCTGGTTTTGAAGATTGTAATATTTCAGGTGTTGTTTCTTTAATTCCCCCAGGATGGCCTGTGTGTCTATAATATTTTTTATTTGAAAACTTGTTTCCTGTAAATTTTAATTGATCTACGTTTTTAACAACAACAAAATCTCCACTATCCATATGAGGAGTAAATGTTGCTTTATTTTTTCCTCTAAGAATTTTTGATACAACGGTTGCTACTCTTCCTACCACAGCTCCAGTTGCGTCAATTTCAAACCATTTACTATTTAGGTCGTCTTTTTTAAGAAATTTAGTCATAATTGCGGGATTAATACTTATAAATCGATATATTGTCAAACGATATACAGTTAGAACATAAGTCATTTTTGATAGTTTTAAGCAATAAATAAGCTATTAATAACCAATAATATTAGTTTATAATAAATTCTTAAAATTAAAATAGGAGCAATTAAATGTCAGACAAAAAAGGAATGGATCCTAAAACATATAAATTCGATACCCTTAGTTTACACGCAGGTTATCAACCTCATAAAAATGCTGGTTCAAGACAGGTACCAATATACCAAACAACTTCATATCTATTTGATGATGTAGATCATGCAGCAGCATTATTTAATTTAGAAAGAGGCGGACATATTTATAGTAGGATATCAAATCCAACAGTTGCTGTTTTAGAAGAAAGAGTAGCTTCATTAGAAGGTGGAACGGCAGCACTTGCTACTTCGTCTGGCATGAGTGCAATATTTCTTGCAGTAATGACACTTTGCGAGGCAGGAGATCATTTGGTTGTATCATCCCAGCTGTATGGAGGAACTGTAAATTTATTTAGATTAACACTTCCAAAATTTGGAATTAAAACAACTTTTGTGAAACCAAGAGACACAGAAGGATTTAAAAAAGCAATTCAAAAAAATACAAAAGGTATTTTTGGAGAACTTGTAGGTAATCCAGGAAATGAAATAATGAATATGCCTGAGATTGCTAAAATAGCTCACGACGCAGGCATTCCTTTAATGGTAGATGCAACTTATCAAACACCTTATTTATGTAAACCTATAGAACACGGTGCTGATATTGTAGTTCATTCACTTACTAAATGGATGGCAGGTCATGGATCTTCAATGGCTGGTATAATCGTTGAAGGTGGTAAGTTTGACTGGATGCAAAACGATAAATTCCCAACAATGACTCAACCTTATGAAGGTTATCATGGATTATCTTTTGCTGAAGAATTTGGACCAACAGCTTTTACAATGAAAGCAAGAGCAGAAGGTATGAGAGATTTTGGTCCATGTCTAAGCCCTCAAAATGCATGGAATGTGTTACAAGGTATAGAGACACTTTCAGTAAGAATGAAAAAACATTGCGAGAATGCGGAAAAAATGGTCGAGTATTTATTAGGTCATGATAGTGTTGCTTGGGTTTCACATCCGAGTGTGCCAGACCATCCTGATAATGAATTGGCAAGCAAATTATTACCAAACGGTAAAGGATCAATGATAGCATTTGGTATTAAAGGAGGAAAAGCTGCAGGTGAAGCATTTATTAATAACGTTAAACTTGCTTCTCATTTAGCAAATGTTGGAGATACACGAACATTGGTAATTCATCCAGCATCAGCAACACATTCTCAAATGGATGAAGCTACATTAAAATTTGCGGGTTTATCTCATGATATGATCAGATTATCAGTCGGTATTGAAGATATAGATGATATTAAAAATGACTTTGAAAATGGATTTAGAGCTGCTAGGAAACCTAGACTCGTATCCAATCAATGAAGTTTCAGGTAAATAATAACGAGGTTTATGCTTCTACGGGAGGTAGACCTTTCGATAAGAATAAGCCATTAATAATATTTGTGCATGGTAGTGGACTAACTCATATGACGTGGGTTTTGCAAACAAGATATTTTGCTTTCCATGGATATAGCGTTTTAGCTTTAGATATGCCAGGTCATGGTTTATCTGGAGGTGAAAGTTTAAAATCAATTGAAGATATGGCCGATTGGGTTAGTGATGTTATTGATGCTGTTGGATACAAGGAAGCTTCTTTAGTTGGTCATTCTCAAGGTTGTTTAGTTACTGTGGAGTGTACAGCAAGGAATCCTGATAAAATTAAAACATTAAGTTTAATGGGTGGTGCTGGTGCAATTCCAATGAACCCTGAATTATTATCTTTGGCTGAAAATAATGATCCTAAAGCGGTTGAATTAATGATGGATTGGGCTCATGGACCAGCTGGTCACTTTGGTGGTCACCCTGTACCTGGTTTATATCATATTAATACTGGTTCAATGTTAGCCAAAACAAGAACAATAAAAAATACCCTCGGTGTAGACTTTAGAGCATGTGATAATTACAAAAATGGTTTTGAAGCTGCTAAACAAATTAAAATACCCACCCTCTCTATACTTGCTACTGACGATAAGATGTGTCCAGTTAAAGAAGGGAAAAAACTAGCTAATTTAATTGAAGGAAGTCAAATAGACATAATTGATAATTGTGGACATATGATGTTATTAGAGGAAGCAGATCGAGTATTAAATGTTTTAAAAAAATTCATAACAACAAATTATCCGGCAAATAAATAATTACATATTATCGTTTATGAAAAAAAATTTTAGATTTTTTGATAACAGGCAAAAATATTTGCTTTTTGTTACAACAACTAATGAAAAGAATAAGATTGCGGATGCTTTAAAACCTATTGTACAAAAATTAAAACCAAAATTTCCTGCATTAAAAATTTTTGATGCAGGTATGGGTGATGGCTCATTATTAATGAGCGTAATGAGGCAATGTCATCAGAAAATGCCTCATATTCCTCTACTAGTAAGCACAAAAGAGATAAGTATGGAAGATGTTAGATTGGGACTTGAAAAACTTCCAGATCGTTTTGTCGAACATAAAAACACAGTATTTGTTATTTCAAATCTAAATTATGTAGAGTCAACTAGACTAAAATCAAATGACAAAAAAAAACAAAAAAAAATGAATTGGAAGATAGTTAAGCTAAAAGGTAATTCTTCATTAGATTTTTCAAATCAATTAAGAAAACTAAATCAAGAATTTTTAAATAAGAAGTGGCAAATAGAAAGAAACCCAAAAAATGGAAATCCCACATACAAAGAACCCTCAGTGATTGTAATTTATAGAAAAGATCAGGAATTTTCATTGAAAAATGTTATTCCAAAAAAAAATAATGGGAAAAATAATTACGACTTAATCATTGCATCTCAACCTTATAGATCAAGAATATCTGCAGAGAAAAAAGTAAAGTACGTTATTGATCCAATGATAAAATCATTAGCTAAGAAAGGCAAATTAGTAGTAGTTCATGCGTGTGGAAACGATCCTGGAAACAAAATTATTAAGAAAATATGGCCAAAAGAGAAACCATTTCCTTCTCTTTATGATTCAATAATTACATATATAAAAAAAAACACAGATGATGCAATTTTGAAAACATTAAAATTTAATAAAAAACAAAATATAAAATACGTTTTGAGAGCACTGCCAAATGAAATTACCGGAGGTATTGCCACGTCATTAATATTTTCAGCATGGAATGCTGCAGTATATGTTAACCAAATATCAGATGAACAAATAATGAATGCTGAAAGAAAAAAATATTACCAAAAAGTTGTGAAAGATATAGTTAATAAAAATAAAGGATTGTATTTTAACAATGAACTGTTTGTAATTGAAAAACAATAATCAAGTATATCTATTCTTGTATAAAAAATACAATGTTGAGGTAATCAATAATATTGAGCTAAACTGGTGCAAAGATGCTGTTAAAATACTAGCACCAGACATAACAGTAAGAATTCCTAATATAATTTGTAATAAAATAACTAAACCTAAAATAATTACAGATTTAAATAAATAATAGATTTTATTACGATAAGTTATATATGAAATTATTACGTATATAGTAAATATTACATATGCTAAATTTCGATGCAAATATTGAACTAGAGATGGATCACTAAAAGCAGATAACTTAAATAAATTCATAAATTTATTATCATCTGGAAAATAAGAGTTACCCATTAATGGCCAAGTGTTATATATTTTTCCTGCATCCATACCCGAAACGAATGCACCAATAATAATTTGTAAGAAGATTAATATTAAAAATAATTCAGGTATATAGCTATTAATTTTTTTTTGCTTTTTATTGAAATTTACTAAACATAAATAACTCCAAAAAATTAACGATAAAATAATAAATGCAAACAATAGGTGTATTGATAATCTAAAGTGACTAACATCTATGTTATTCACAAGACCACTCTGTACCATGTACCAACCTAAAAAACCTTGGAAACAAATCAAAAAAAAAATCAAATAAAAATTATAAAGTTTTTTCAAACCTAATTTGATAGTAAAAAAAATTAAAGGTATCAAGAAAGCTAAACCAATAACACGTCCAAAAAATCTGTGTACCCACTCCCACCAAAATATTACCTTAAATTCACTCAAATTCATTGAATAATTTTGAAGTTTAAATTCAGGTATTTGTTTATAAGCTTCAAAATATGCTATCCAAGAGTCATTATTGATTGGCGGAAAAAAACCTTTGAAAAATTCCCATTCAGTTATTGATAGCCCAGAATCTGTAAGTCTTGTTAATCCCCCAACTACAATCATTATAGCAACCATGAAAAACATAAATAATAACCAATTAGATATGTATAATCTGTATTTTGTATTTATTTCGGTATACATAATTGTTTTAATATAATATTTATTTATAAATCCAATTGATCAAATGTCGCCTGATAAAAGAAAAAAATTAAATATTCTAAGAAAAAAGTTAGATCTACTTGATAATAAACTTATTAAATTGATAAGAATTAGAACAAATATAGTTAAAGATGTTCTGAAACTAAAAACTCATAAACATGAAATCGTTGATAAAAAAAGAATTTCAGTAATTCTTAAAAATATAAAAAAAAAATCAATCAAAAATAAAATTGATCCAAAGATAACTAATCGTATATGGAAAAATATGATTATGTCCTATATTGACTTTGAAAGAAGAAATTTTAAGAAAAAATAATTTATTTACTATGTGGAGGTAATTTTTTTTCAACAAAAACCTCATGTTTTCTTGTTGCAGGATTATATTTTTTAGCCTTTAATTTAATTTTAGCCTTTTCACCACCAGCAGGTTTTTTGACATAGTAAAAAAATGGACTATCTGGTTTGGACTCTGGCACCAATCTTACTTTTACATGAGTTTTTTTAGCCATCGCTTTTTATACTTTTAATCAAATTTGAAATTTTATTAAGTTTAGTTTTAATAATTTTGTTGTTTATAGTTTTATTATTAATTTCGTCAAGTTTAGAATTGGTGTAATTTAACTGTTTTTTAACACCCTTTATTGTCATTCCTTCATTTTTCAATAAATGTTTAATTTTTTTTAAAACTTCAATTGCGTTATCATCATAATATCTTCTTTTACCCGAAAAAATATAGGGACGTATTTGTTTAAATTCTTTTTCCCAAAATCTGATTGTATAGGTTGCTGGCTTTCCAGTTTTTCTATCAAATAAGTCCAAAATCTTAGCTACTTCGCCGATTGTTTTATATGTTTTTTTATTTTCACTCATAATTATTTATAAATTTTTTTAAATTTTTTGAGGGTTTAAATAATATTACGTTTCTTTCAGAAATAACTTTTTTTTCTAATGTTTTTGGATTCCTTCCAATTCTACTTTTTTTATGCCTTAATTCAAATGATCCAAAATTTGGAATTTTTACTCTCTGGTTTTTAATAAGTTCATCTAAAATTATTGAAAAAAAATCTTCAAATATATTTTCACATATTTTTTTAGAAAATCCCAATTGCATGTAAATAGAATTAATTATCTCTTTTTTAGTTAAATTAATTCGCATTTAAATTATATTTTTTTTTATTTTATCAATGAGTTTGCCTTTTATAATTTTTTCGCAAACTTTTAAAGAATTTGCAAAACCAATTTCATCTGTAGATCCATGACTTTTAATTACTGGCTTATCTAAACCCAATAAAATTGCTCCATTATATAATCTTGGATCCAATTTATTTTTAAATTTTTTTAAATTTTTTATGTTTAAAAAGGCTGATATTTTACCTATCAAAGACGAATTTAATGCTTTTTTTAACTCATCAGTAATAAAATTTGCTGTACCTTCGGCTGTTTTTAAAGCTACATTTCCAGTGAAACCATCTGTTACTATTACATTAACATTTCCATCCATTATATGATTTCCTTCAATATATCCCTTAAATTCAAATAAAGAATTTTTATTTTCATTTAAAATTTGATAAGTATTTTTAATTATATTATTACCTTTAAGCTCTTCTGATCCAATATTTAAAAGAGCAACTTTTGCATCTTCACCCTCAAATAGCGACTTATGTAGTGCTGAACCCATTAGACTAAAATCAACTAAATTTTTTTCATTACAATCAATATTTGCTCCTAAATCTAAAACTATATTCATGCCATTTTTGTTTGGCCATAGAGCGGATAAGGCTGGTTTATCTATATTTTCAATCATTTTTAAATTAAGTTTTGCAATTACAAATAATGCTCCTGTATTTCCTGCCGAAACAATGGCATCTGAATTCTCCTTCTTTAAACTCTCAATAGCTAACCACATACTTGTATCTTTACCCTTTTTTGCAGCAGATAAAGGACTGTCTGTGTCTTTAATTAATTGATCTGTATGTATTATATTGTAATTATTTTTTGATATTTTTGTTTTATTTATTAGCGGCTCTATTAAATTTTGATCACCAAAAATATTATAAAATATATTTTTTGAATTAGAATAGTGTAGCTCAATACCTTTGATTACTTTTAAAGGAGATTTCTCACCACCCATTGCATCAACTGCAATCTTTATTGGGTTGCTCATAATTTATTCTTTACTCTTTAGGGTCTAATACTTGTCTACCCTTATAAAAACCTGTTTTAAGATCTATGTGATGAGAAAGTCTATATTCACCAGATTTTTTATCCTCAATTATATTTTTCGAGTTTAAAGCCATATGAGATCTTCTCTTACCAGCTCTTGATTTTGTTGTTTTTCGTTTAGGTACAGCCATAATAAATTTAAAGGCTTATTATATCTTTTGAGAGATTATTGAAAGAGTTTTTTGTCAAAAAATTCCTATATTTTTCAAAATATTCAACATAATTATCAAAATTATGCTCATCATCTAAATAATTAATGAATATATCCATTTTTTTTTGATTATCTTTAAGCTCCCAGTCATTAATCTTATCAATTATTGAAAAAAGTAAATTTACATATTCTTTCATTTTTTTATTTATAGTGGCATCACCGTAACCTATCTCTCTTATAGATAGCTCAATTTGCCTAATACAATAATCAAAAAATTTTTGTAGGTTTTCTTTCGTCTCTTTATTTTTATATATTTTAAATAAAAATCCCAAATGAAAGAAAAGAACTATCATTCTATCATAAAATGTATCCTGTTTTTTTAAGTCATATAACTTTTTATTTCTGGTGAGTTTAATTAAATTATTGTAAATATTAAGGTATATGTTTGTCATAAAAATATTATATTTTTTATTATTTATTATTACAGTTAACTGTTCAGGAAATAAAGTATCAAATTATCATGGAGTGAAATTATTAGATGCTAAATTTAACGAATTAAAATTAAATGTTACAAATAAAAACGATTTATATAAAATAATCGGTCCTCCATCATTTAAAAGCGAGTTTAATGAAAATAAGTGGTTTTACGTTGAAAGATTAAAAACTAATCAATCATTATTTAAATTTGGTCAACAAAAGATAAAAAAAAACAATGTATTAATTGTTGAAATAAGTAATGAAGGTTTGTTAATTAATAAAAAAATTCTAAATCTTAATAATATGAATGATGTTAAGTATTTAAAAAAAGAAACTAGCAAAGAATTTCAAAACAAAAATGTGTTATATGATGTATTTAGTTCCCTTAGAGAAAAAATAAATGCACCAATAAGAGCAAAAAAATAATCTTATCCAGCAATCACTGCAAGTAATAATAATGCAACTATATTCGTAATTTTAATCATTGGGTTTACTGCTGGTCCTGCTGTATCTTTATATGGATCACCAACAGTGTCTCCTGTTACAGCTGCTTTATGCGCCTCTGATCCCTTTCCTCCAAATTTTCCATCTTCTATATATTTTTTAGCGTTATCCCAAGCTCCACCACCAGCCGTCATTGAAACTGCAACAAATAATCCAGTAATTATAACACCCAATAACATAGCTCCAACAGAAGATAGAGCAGCAACTTGACCGCCAATAGGTAAAATTATTAAATATAAAACTATAGGTGACAAAACTGGTAACAATGACGGTATAACCATTTCTTTTATCGCCGCTTTAGTCAATAAATCTACTAATTTACCATAATCGGGTTTAGCTTTTCTTTTCATTATCCCTGGTATTTTTTTAAATTGTCTACGTACTTCAATTACAACAGCTCCACCTGCTCTTCCCACAGCTTGCATGCCCATAGATCCAAAAAGATATGGTAACATTCCTCCAATTAATAAACCAACTACAACAAAAGGATTTGATAAATCAAAAGTAACAACAATACCTTCCAATTTAGATCCTGCCTCTTTTGAAAAATGTTTAATATCTTCAGTATATGCAGCAAACAAAACTAATGCGCCTAATCCAGCTGAACCTATTGCATATCCTTTTGTAACTGCTTTTGTTGTATTTCCGACAGCATCTAAAGCATCCGTAGTTTTTCTTACATTTTTTGGAAGATTTGACATTTCGGCAATTCCGCCGGCATTATCTGTTACGGGACCATATGCATCAAGTGCTACAACCATACCGGCCAATGCAAGCATAGTAGTCACTGCAATAGCAATACCAAATAATCCAGCAATAGAATTAGTTAATAAAATTCCTGCTACAATTATTATCGCAGGAATTGCTGTCGCTTCCATTGATATAGCTAAACCTTGAATTACATTGGTACCATGTCCTGTAGTTGACGACTCTGCAACACTTTTAACAGGCCTATAATCTGTACCAGTATAATATTCAGTTATCCAAATTAGCAATCCAGTTATAATTAAACCTATTACACCACAATAATATAAGCTCATACCATTAAAAGAAACTCCATTTACAGAATAGTTTGTTTCTAATCCAATAACGTAGTCTGTTATGGGATATAAAATAATTAAAGATAAAATAGCTGTAGCAACAAAGCCTTTATATAATGCATTCATTATATTTTTTGATTGTCCTAGTTTTACAAAAAAAGTTCCTACTATAGATGTTAAAATACAAGCTGCTCCAATACTTAATGGGTAAACCATCATATTTAAATCTGAAACGAAGAATATTGATGAAAGAACCATAGTTGCAACAATAGTCACAGCATATGTTTCAAATAAATCTGCTGCCATACCTGCGCAATCTCCTACATTATCACCTACGTTGTCAGCAATAACAGCTGGATTTCTAGGATCATCTTCTGGAATACCTGCCTCTACTTTTCCAACTAAATCTGCACCAACATCAGCACCTTTTGTAAAAATTCCACCACCTAATCTTGCAAAAATAGATATTAAAGAAGCACCAAAACCCAAAGCTACTAGTGCATTTACAATTTCTCTTTCATCAACACCAGCTGATAATAAAATATAATAATAAACAGCTATTGCTAATAACGCCAAACCAGCAACTAGCATTCCTGTAATTGCTCCAGATTTAAACGCTATTGAAAGACCTTGAGATAAACCTTTTCTTGAGGCTTCTGCTGTACGGACATTTGCTTGAACAGATACTAACATTCCAACGTATCCAGCTATACCAGATAATGCTGCACCAATTAAATATCCAATTCCAACTAGTAATGAAAACGCAAAACTAATAATAACTAAAACTACAACACCTACTATTGCTATAGTTTTGTATTGTCTGTTTAAATAAGCTTTTGCACCTATTTGAATAGCAGAAGCAATTTCTTGCATCTTTGCATTTCCCGCGCTTGCGTTCAAAATTGAAGACCCTGTTACAAATCCATATACAATGGATAATATTCCAGCAAAAATTGTGTATAATAAAATGGTATCAACAGACATAAAATTCCTTAAATAAGTGTTTTAGTTATTTTTTAAAATGCGGACATTACAAAAAAGATTATAAAAGGCAATATTTAACTTATTAGAATATATGAGAATAACCCTGGTATTTGAGGTGTTTTATAGGAATTCTCCTATTATCTAATAGGTAATTTTTTGATTTAGTATTAATTTGTCCAATAATAGAAATTTTTTGATTCATTTTTGAGCATAAAGTTTTTATATATTTCCTCTTTGACTTAGAGGCTGTAAATAAAATTTGATAGTCATCACCATTAAATAAATAGTCTAATTTCTTCAATTTTTTGTGTTTAATTAATTGTTTTAAATGATTTGATATCGGGATCCTATTTATATCGATTAAATAACCAAGTTTTTGTTTATTTATTAGTTTATTCATATCAATTACCAATCCATCTGAGATATCCATAGAGCAATTTGCAATTTTAAAAAGAAGTAAACTAAACTTTATAGGTAGATTGGGTGAATAATATTTATCAATAAAATATTTTTTTTGATTTGAATTTAATTTGATTCTGTTTTGTAAAGCTTTTAATCCAATATAACTATCACCTATATTGCCTGTTACATAAATATCATCTCCATTTTTAGCTTTGTTTCTATAAACAATTTTATTTGAATATCCTAAAGACATAATTGTAAAACTTAAATTTTTTGAGGATGTAGTATCACCACCTGATAATTTTATATTAAATCTATTTTGTTCATTTGATAAAGATTTGTTAATTAATGACATATTTTTTTTTGTAAAATGTTTTTTGTTACCTGAGCCAGCTAAAAAGAAATAATTTGGCTTTACCCCTTTAGCATAAATGTCTGATATAGATGATCTTATTATTTTTCTTATAACAAGATCAGGTTTATTAAAATTTAAAAAGTGTATACCCTCATTGTAAGTATCAACAGAAATAACCAATTTTTTAGTTTTATCAAAAAAAACATCATCATTTAAATTAAGCGAAGATGGGTTATTTTTAGATAATTTTTTTAAATAACTATTTATTAAGAATTCTTCATTCATCAGTTTCTTAATTTCTTTGAAATTTTATCAAGCAAAGCATTTAAGTATTTTGTTTGTGATAAATCGATAAAGAAATTAGAGGCATTAAGGTATTCTTTAATAATTATCTTTGAGGAAATTTTTGGTTTATACATTAATTCAAAAATCGCACTTTTTATTATTACTTGAAAAACTTTATCTAGGTTTGATATTTTTAAATCCTCATTTAAATGATTTATAATTTCCTCATGAATTACATCATCTCTTTCAATTGTACCGTTTACTACATCTTTTATAAATTTTTTGAAACGATGTTTTGGAAAATTTAATTCTACTTCATTGTTATAATACTTGCTGTAAAGCTTCTGAATTATAATAACTCTTGGATTATTTTTTTTACTAAAATGAAGCGGCATTCTATAAAGATAATATTGTTTTTACTGCGTTGGCTGCTTCTCTCCCCTTTTTGCCACGTGCTATAGCTTGATTTTTATTTAAACAAGTAATTATTCCATTACCAACAGGTTTTTTTGACTCTACAGATATATTCATAATTGCATCAGTTGTTGATTTAGATATAAAATCAAAATGAGGCGTTTGACCTTTAATTACACATCCAAGTGCTACAAAACCATCATATTTTTTTAAATTTTTAGAAATAACTACTGGTATCTCAAATACACCTGGAACAGAGATTACATTAATCTTTGCAAAATTTTTTAGTTCATTCTTGGCAGTTTTAAGAAGAGCTGTTGAAATATCTTTATAGTAGTTTGCTTGTATAATTAATACTTTATTTTTCATTTTATAATTTCTTGTTTAATAATCTTGATACCATAACCATCCAACCCAACAACCTTTTTTAGAGTTCTAGTAACTAATATCATTTTCTTTATTTTTAAAGATTTAATTATTTGAGCTCCAATACCATAACTTTTTATTAATTGATCCTTTTCCTTAGTTTCAAACTTCTTATCTTTAAATTCTTTAAGTGTTTGAGTAACTGATTTTAAATTTGGATCTCTTATAAAAATCATAACGCAATTGCTATATTTTTTAAAATATTTTAAAGTTTTTTCAAATGAGTTAGGAAGTTTTTGATTAACTAGATAATTTTGAACTACATTAGATGAAATAACTCTAACTCTTGGTGTTTTACTTTTATTAACTTTACCCTTAACTAATGCAAAATGCTCAGAACCATCAATTGAGTTCTCAAAAACATAAATTTTAAATTTTTGGTTATTTAAATTAATTGTAGATGTTTTTTTTAATTTAATAAGATTTTCTTTTCTTAGTCTGTATGAAATTAAATCTTCAATTTTAGCAATATGAAGTTTATGTTTACTTGCAAATTTTAATAAGTCATCACCTTTTGCCATCGTACCATCTTCATTCATAATCTCACATATTACAGCAGCTGGAATTTTGTTGCCAAGTCTAGCTATGTCGACAGATGCTTCTGTATGACCGGCTCTAACAAGAACTCCTCCTTCTCGAGAAATAATTGGAAATACGTGACCAGGAGAAACTATTTCATTTTTTAACACATTTTTTTTTGTAGCAACTTTTATTGTTCGTGATCGGTCTTTAGCTGAAATACCAGTAGTTATACCCTTCTTGGCCTCTATTGAAATGGTAAAGGCTGTTTGATTTCTCGATTGATTAACAGGAGCCATAAATGTTAGCCCAAGTTTATTTGCTTGATTTTTATTTAGTGTTAGACAAATTAAACCTCTGCCGTTTTTCGCCATAAAGTTAATTTTTTTAGAATTAACATCACTGGCATTAAATACTAAATCCCCCTCATTTTCTCGATTTTCATCGTCAACAAGAATATACATTCCTCCTTTTTTTGAGATAGAAATAATCTTTTCTATTGTGCTAAATTTATTTTTTATCATTAATAAATTTTTTTACATATTTAGACAAAATATCAATTTCAATATTAACTAAATCATTTTTTTTAATGTTTGCTAAATTTGTAAGTTTTAGTGTATGTGGAATGACCCAAATTTCAAATTTATTCTTCTTTATCTTGGCTATGGTTAAAGATACACCATTTATCAATATTGATGCTTTCTCAACTAAAAATTTATAAAATTTTTTATCAATACTAAATTCGTAAATTGTAGATTTATCTACATTTGTTAAATTTGTAACTTTGCTTACTGTATCAACATGACCTTGACAAATATGGCCTGAAATATTTTGTCCATACTTTAAAGGTAGTTCTAAATTAACATAATCACCAACATTAGATTTCTTAAATTTTGATTTTCTAATAGTTTCATTTGATAAATAAAATTCAGATATACCTTTTTTATATGATATTAATGTTAGGCAGACACCATCACAGGAAATAGATATTCCTAATTGCTTATTAGTTAATTTTAATTTTGACTTGATAAAGATGTTTATACCTTTGGCTCTTTTGGTAATATTTGTAATTTCACCTTTATTAAAAATTATTCCATTAAACATTTACTGATACCTAAAAAGTTTTTCTTTATCTAAAAAAGTATTAATTTGCGATCTTTTTTTAAATTTTTTAGACAATAAATCAATAAAAGAATTCAAAGAAACCGAATTTTTTAAATTAATTTTATTATCAGCTTTGAATAAATAAAAGTCATTTATTAAATTATTGTTTAAAAAAGATTTTAAAAGATTTGGACCTGACTCAAGTAATAAATTTGCATAACCTAATGAGTATATTTTTTTTAAAATGGTATTTAAATCAAAACTATTATTTTCTATTTTCATAAAAATAAGTTTTGCATTTTTTTTTTTAAATTTATTAATAATATTTTTATCTTTGATATTGTGAAAAATATAAGTTTTTTTTGAGTTAGGTTTTAACACTTTGGAATTTATTTTAGTCTTCAAATCTTTATCAATAATAAATTTTACTGGTGAAAACTTTTTTAAGCCTTGTATTCTACAATTTAAATCAGGATTGTCAGAGTTAATAGTTTTATAAGATGTTAAAATTGCTTGATTTCTATATCTTAATAAATGAGATACTTTATGAGAATGTTCATTTGTAATTTTTTTTTTAAATAAATATATTTTATTATTTTTAGAAACAGCTAATTTTCCAGTAACGTATGGAATATTATTAAATTTTGAGAATTTATAATCTTTGTAAAAATGATTTGCCTCATTTTTAATTAAACCAATTTTAGCCAAAATATTATTTTTTTTTAAAACGCTTTTTGTTTTTTTTGCTGTTCTTTTATCAAAATCTTCAATCGAATAATTAACTAATTTAATCTTTTTTTTTATAATAATATTTGTGCATGGTGGTGTTTTTCCATAATGGATACAGGGTTCTAAAGTTACATACATATTTGAATTTTTGAAATTCATTTTATTATTTTTTAAGGCTGCTACTTCAGCATGAGGTCTACCATTAATATCTGTCTTTCCGTAAGAAATGATTTCATCTTTCCGTGTTACTACACATCCTACTGCTGGATTTAGTCCTGTTAGTCCTTTATTTTGGTTGGCAAGTTCTAGTGCCAATCTCATGAATGCTTTATTTTTTTCTGATGATTTATCTTTTCTTAAAGACATCGATTTTATCAACAAATTGAACGAAGTCTTTTTCTTCTCTAAAATTTCTATATACTGATGCAAATCTTACATAGGCTACTGGGTCCAATTCTTTTAATCCTTCCATTACCATTGTACCGATTGTGTTTGAAGAAATTTCACTCTGACCTAGTTCCTCTAAAGACCTAGATATTTTAGATATAAATTTTTCTGCTGTCTCTGTATCTATTGGTCTTTTTTTGAGTGCTACATATATTGATTTTGATAATTTTTCTCTATCAAAAGTAGATTTTCTACCGTTTTTTTTTACTACAGTTAATTCTCTGAATTGTACTCTTTCAAAAGTAGTAAATCTTTGTCCACAAATACACAATCTCCTTCTTCTAATTGCTGTTCCGTCTTCGGTGGGTCTGGAGTCTACAACTGAAGTTTCTCCCTTTTTACATATAGGACAAATCATAATTCATTATCCCAAATTTTTATAAATTGGGAAATTTGAACATAAATCAACAACTTCTTTTCTTACTTCGTCTTCTATTTTTGTATTATCGTCAGGGTTTGATGACAAACCTTTAATCACTTTAGTAATTAGTTCACCAACAATTTTAAATTCATTTAAACCAAAACCTCTAGTAGTTGCGGCTTGAGATCCTAGTCTTATACCAGAAGTTACCATTGGACTTTCTGTATCAAAAGGAATTCCATTTTTATTACATGTTATGTTAGCTCTTGATAAGCTTTCAGCTGCAGCATTACCCTTAACACCAAAAGGTCTTAAATCTACCAACATTAAATGAGTGTCTGTTCCTCCAGAATAAATCTTAAAACCATTTGTTTTTAATGTCTCTGCAAGAATTTTTGCATTAGCTAAAACATTAGATATATATTCTTTGAAAGAAGGTTCTAATGCTTCTTTAAATCCAACTGCTTTTGCTGCTATTATATGCATCAGAGGGCCACCCTGATAACCAGGAAATACTGCTGTATTAATTTTTTTATATATATCTTCGTGATTTGTTAAAATAATCCCACCTCTGGCACTTCTAAAAACTTTATGAGTTGTAGATGTAACGACATGAGCATGATCAACAGGATTTGGATAACCTTTACCAGCAACAAGACCTGAAAAGTGAGCCATATCTACCATAAAGAATGCTCCAACCTTATCAGCAATTTCTCTAAATCTTTTAAAATCAATAACCCTAGAATATGCGCTACCTCCAGCTATTATAAGTTTAGGTTTATTTTCAATTGCTAATCTTTCAACTTCATCATAGTCGATTAATTCAGAGGTTTTATCTACATCATAGCTTATTGCATTAAACCATTTGCCTGACATCGCAATTTTAAGACCATGAGTAATATGGCCACCAGAATTTAAACTCATTCCCATAAAAGTATCACCTGGCTTTAATAATGCTAAAAATACTGCTCCGTTAGCTTGCGCGCCAGAATGAGGTTGTGAATTCGCAAATTTACAATTAAAGAGTTGTTTTAATCTATCGTTAGCAAGTGACTCAGCAACATCAACATGTTCACAACCGTTATAATATCTTTTACCTGGGTAACCTTCGGCATACTTATTTGTTAGTACTGAACCTTGTGCCTCTAAAACAGCTTGTGAAACAATGTTTTCCGATGCGATTAATTCGATATGATTTTGTTGTCTGATTAATTCCTTATTTACAGCATCAAATATTTCTGGATCAGCTTCAGACAATTTTTTTTCAAAAAAGTTTTCATATTGAGTATTTAAATATTTTTTTTCACTAGACATTTATTTACCTATATTTTTTTAATTCTTTTTATATGTCTACCACCTTCAAACTCAGTTTTTAGAAAGCTCTCAACACATTTTAAGGCAACTGTTTTTTTAACAAGCCTTTCTCCTAATGTTATAACATTTGCATCATTATGCAATCGCGATAATTTGGCATTTTTTACTGAATAGCATAAAGCTGCACGTATTCCCTTATTTTTGTTTGCAGCAATAGACATTCCTACTCCTGAACCACAAACAAGTATTCCTACATGATTCTTATTTTTTGCCACATGTTTACAAAGTTTATGTGCAAAATCAGGGTAATCAACAGACTTCTTATTTTGTTTTGGTCCCAGATCTTTTATTGGATAATTTTTATTAAAGTATTTTAAGATATTTTTTTTTAAATTAAAACCACCATGATCTGAAGCAATAAAAATTTTTTTCAATTTAATTAAATTTGTAATTTAAAACACAAGCAACAAGATGAACTCTATTTTCTTCACCCCCATTAAATGCGTTGTGATATTTAGTATTATTAGTAATCCAAACAGAGCCATCTGCAGGCATATGTTTTGCAACATTATCAATGACCATTATTGCTCCAGGATTTGTGTATATAGGTATATGAAGCCTTGGCTCGGGATCTCTATGCCAACTCAATGTTGATCTTGGTTCTTTAAGAAGAAGTCTCATCCTACCTAATTTGTACTTTTTTGTTAATTGATCATAAACTTCTTTGAAATAAGTATTTTTAAAATCGTCAACAAATTCTGTGTATTTATGTTCATCAATTTTACTTTCCCTCTGTACCTCAACACCTGTGCTATCTGGTTTAGTCCAATAAATACCTCTCACATTATTTCCTTTAACAGAATCTGGATCACCTGGAATTTGATTAAGAGGTATACCAGCGAAGTGAGGTATTCCAAGGCTTGTATCAAAACCTTTTATTTTTAACACATCATCGCAAGCTTGTTTTAATTTTGAGATATCAAATTCTATATCTTGCTTTTGGAAATTGTTGAATAATTGTGACATCGATGCTCTACTATCTTATAGACTATTATATTAAATATTACTATTGTCGCATCAAAAAAATTAATTGATAATGATTATCACAGGTAGCTATCCTAATTTAAGATTGAGAAGATCAAGAAAATTCAGTTGGTCAAGAAGATTAGTCCAAGATAATGATCTATCTTATAATGATTTTATTTTACCTATCTTTCTTACTGAAGGAAAAGCAAAAAAAGTTCCCATTAGTTCAATGCCGAATGTATTTAGGTACTCTATTGATAAGTTAAAAAGTGTAGTTGATAAAGCATTAAAATTGGGAATACCAATGATAGCTTTATTTCCATATACAAATCCAAAAAAAAAAGATGAATATGGAAATGAAGCATTAAATGAAAATAATTTAGTTTGCCAAGCAATAAAATTTATCAAAAAAAATTATAACAACGAAATTGGAATAATGTGTGATGTTGCATTAGATCCATATACATCACATGGTCATGATGGAATAATTAGAAAAAATGAAATCTTAAATGACGAAACATTAGAAATCTTAATTAAACAATCAATATTGCAGGCAAAAATGGGTTGCGATGTGATTGCTCCATCAGATATGATGGATGGTAGAGTTTTAAAAATTCGTAAAGCTTTAGATAAAAATAATTTTAAAGACGTTCAAATTCTATCTTATGCAGTTAAATATGCATCAAGTTTTTATGGACCATTCAGAAATGCTGTTGGATCAAAAAATCTCTTAAAAGGAGACAAAAAAACTTATCAAATGGATTTTAAAAATAATTATGAATCATTAAGAGAAGTTGCATTAGATATAAAAGAAGGAGCAGACATGATTATAGTAAAACCAGGAATGCCATATCTTGATATAATCAGAGAAGTTAAGAATAATTTTAAGATTCCAGTTATCGCATATCAAGTGTCAGGAGAATATAGTCTCATACAAAATGCAATTTCAAAGAATATATTAAATAAAAGTTCGATATATGAGAGTTTAATTTCATTTAAAAGAGCTGGAGCAAATGCGATTATTACGTATTTTGCTGATCAAATAAAACTAGATTAATTTTAATGAATTTTGAAAATTAAATCTTGTTTTGGGAAAATTAAGATTGTTAGGTTTAATTATTGTTTTATCTAAAAAATCTCCTACAATTTTAAAAGCATCAAAAGTGTCTTGAAAGCTTAAATCTTCTTCATCTTTATTTACTAAAAAATTTGGTATAATTTTGTCGGAATTTTTTAATTTATAATTAATTTTATTTCCTTCGGAAACTTCTTCAACATAATCATTAAAATCTATATCATATCCAATCAATTTATAAAAGTTTAACTCCCAATTTACAAACTTTGAAAGCCAATATTCATTTTTTAATATCTCAAAATATTTGTCAATTAAGAAATAAATCTCACTATTTTTTTCATTCTCTACTGTTAAAATTTTAATCAGATTCATTGTATAAATAATACAAAGAAGTTTTTGCTTATCTTCAAAAAAATATGGTGTTTTAAATTCATCGATTTCAATTTTTAAAGAACCAATTTTAGATTGCGATTTTGAATTATAATTTATATGCAATTTATTACCTTCTAATAAGTAGTTTTTTATTCTTTTTGAAGTTCCTCCAAAAATAATTCCTGAAATTTTTCCATGATTTTCAGTATAAAATTCGGATATTAAAGAATTTTCGTTATATTTATTTTTTGAAAGTAAGTAACCTTTATCTTGCCAATTCATTATATTTTAATAGTTTCTAAAAGTTTCATAGCTGCGGCTTGTTCTGCATTTTTTTTTGAACTACCATCAGCGATAACTGTTTTGCTATCCTTAATTTTTACACTAATTTTAAAATTTGGTTTATGTCTTGGTCCTGTATTAGAAATAAGTTTATATATTGGCAATACTTTAAATTTCTTTAATGAATATTCTTGTAATCTTGTTTTAGAGTCGATTACAGTAATATCTGATAAATTTAAATAATTTTTCCAATAATTTAATATAAATTTTGACGAAACCTCAAAACCTTTATCTATATAAATTGCTCCTATCAAAGACTCACAACAATCGGATATAATTTTTTTTTCAATATTGACTTTTTTTTTCTTTTCTGTGTTTCCTGTTAAAATATAATTATCCAATTCTAATTCCTTGCCAATTTCAAAACACTTATTTTTATTAACTAAATTTGCAAGTTTTTTGTCAATCATGCCTACTTTTTCATTTGGATATAACTCTAAAAGTTTCTTTGATATAACAAACCCCAAAACTCTATCACCTAAAAATTCTAGTTTTTCATAATTATTTTTTGTATCAAAACTTTTGTGTGTTAAGGCTTGTATCAATAGTTTATCATCTTTAAAGCTAATACCTATTTTCTTTTGTAGTTTGTTTAACTTCATTTATTTAAATTATTTTATTAAATAATCTTTCAAATCGAACTATTTCATTCCATTTGAAAATGTTAAAGATACTTCCTTTCCTAGGATTAGATGAAAAAAATAAAATTTGTGCTTTTCCTACTAAATTGTTTTGATTAACATAACCAACTTCAGATAGAAATCTGCTGTCTTTAGAACAATCCCTATTGTCACCTAAGAAAAAAAAGTGATTTTCAGGAACAATGTATTTATCTGAATTAGAAAAAGTTAAATCGGTTCTATATGCAGCTAAATAACTTTTTCCATTTGGAAGTTTTTCTTCAAATATATTGACATCAATTTGGGATGATCCACAATATAACTTATCATTTTTGCTTTTAATTGTTTTTAATACTTGATTAGAATTTATATATAAATCACCATCAATAAATTGTATTGTATCACCTGGTAAACCAATCAATCTTTTAATATAGTCTGTACGATTATCAGCAGGTGTTTTAAAAACTATAACATCTCCTCTTTTAGGGTTTTTATTTAATATACGTCCTTTAAAAATAGGAGGACTAAAAGGAAATGAATGTTTACTATATCCGTAAGAAAATTTTGTAACAAATAATCTGTCACCCACAAGCAAGTTAGTTTCCATTGATGATGATGGTATGTAAAATGGCTGGATTAATATTGATCTTATAAATACTGCAATTATTAATGCATAAAATAATGTTTTAGTATTATCAATTATGAAATTTTTCATTTTTTTCTATTCAAAATAACAAATGCAATTGAGTGGTTTTTTTCATCTGAAAGTGAAAGATGTATATCGTAATTCTTTAATTTAAATTTTTTTTTTAATATATATTTTATTTTCTGTGAAATCTTAATTTTAGGTGATCCTTTCTTATTATTGTATATTTCAATATCATTAAAATTAATATTATCTCTAAAGCCTGTGCCAATTGATTTAACGAAAGCTTCTTTGGCAGCAAATCTTTTAGCAAAATAATTCGTTTTGTTTCTGTATTTTTTTGATTGATTAATTTCATTCAATGTGAAGAGTCTTTTTTTAAAACCTTTAATTTTTAAGGATTTTTCTATTCTTTTATTATCAATAATATCAACACCGTTACCAATTATCATTAGTTTAATATTTTTCTAAAATTAGTGATTACTTTTTTCATACCAAACATAATGGCCTCTCCAATTATAAAATGTCCAATATTAAATTCCTCTATAGATTTAATCTTTCTTAAAATTTTAGTTGATTTATAATCTAAACCATGACCTGCATGAACTTCCATTCCTAGTTTTTTTGCTAAAACAGCACAATTTTTTATTTTTTTGAATTCGACAAAATAATTTTTGTTGTTTTTAACTTTTAAAGCAAATTTTCCTGTATGTAGTTCTACACATTTTGCATTTAATTCTTTTGATGCAATGACATCTTTAATATTTGGATTGATGAAAAGACTTGTTCTAATTTTTTTTAAATTTAATTTATTAATTACTTTTGAAATTATTTTTTTATTTTTTGTGATATTTAAACCTCCTTCGGTGGTTATTTCATTTCTTTTTTCAGGAACTATGCAAACAAAATTAGGTTTATATTTTAAAGCAATTTTAAGCATTTCATTGTTAGCAGCCATTTCTAAATTTATTGGTACTCTTTTAATTTTTGAAAATATAGCCACGTCTTTATCTCGAATATGTCTACGATCCTCTCTTAAATGAATAGTAATAGAATTAGCACCAAAATTCATAACTTGTCTTGCATATGAAATAGGGTCAGGATGCCCCTCTCCTCTTGCGTTTCTTAATGTTGCAATATGATCTACGTTAACACCTAGTCTAGATTTCATTTTAAATATCTACTTCCTGGTTTTGTAATTGGAATTTTTTTCAACTCAATTGGTAAATCATTTTTTTTATAAGTTGGTATTTCTAATTTAATTTGGGAAATAATATTTTTATCTTTAATTTTTAAACTTGATTTACTAGATCTATTAATCAAACATGCATACCCAACTACTTTTGATTTATATTTTTTTACAAGTCGAGCACATTCTAAACTTGACTTACCTGTAGTGATTACGTCTTCTACAATTAAAACTTTAGAATTTTTTTTTATTGAAAAACCTCTTCTTAAAGTAAATTTCCCATTAACTCTTTCACAAAATATTGTCTCCTTTTTCAATAAATTTCCAACTATATAACCAATTACAATACCACCCATAGCTGGTGACAAAATTAAATCGATTTTTTTGAATTTTTTTTTTATTTTAGCGCTTAAGGATTTACAAAATTCTTCAGATTTTTTTGGATAACTTAATAATTTAGCACATTGAACATACTGGGGTGAATGTAAACCTGAAGATAAAACAAAATGTCCCTCTAAAAGTGCCTTAGTTTTTTTTAAAACCGCTAAAGAATCTTTTAAAGAAAGCATATTTTTTGTTTTTATGTCTAATTATTTTGAAGTTATATTCTTTCTGTTTTAGCTCACTAATAAGTTTTGTAAAGTTTTTCAAATCTTGAATAATTAGGTTGAACCTAAAATTAATGGTTCTTTTAGTCTTTTCCACCATTTCAACACTTGAAATATTTACATTATTGGTTCCAATCATTGTTGTAACGTCACCTAATATTCCAGGTCTATCAGGTAAAGACATCCAAAGTGTAGTATTATATTTTTTTTCTGTAGGCTTGCTGTCTTCTTTGTATTGCCAGTATCTTCTTATAGCGGCTCTAGCTTTACCAGTTTTAGCACTTGTTATCCAATGCAAAGAAGGTGAATCTTTTTTTGATGTTAATATTTTAACTACATCTCCATTTCGCAATATTGATTGTAAAGGACTTTCCTTTCCATTTATTTCACATCCAATCGCAGTATCACCTACTTTAGTGTGAACTGCATAAGCAAAATCAATTGGACTTGCTTCTTTGGGTAATTTTATAACTGAACCTTTTGGTGTAAAACAAAAAACATTTTCTTGAAACATTTGTAGTTTTGTATACTCAAAATAATGTTCAGGATTTTCATTTTTATCTATAATTTCTACTAGATCTGCTAACCAATCATATTCCTTCCAAGTTAAAGAGTTAAACTTTTCTGACGATTTATATTTCCAATGAGAAGCTATACCTCTTTGCGCAAATTCATGCATTTGTTGTGTTCTTAGTTGTATTTCAATAGGTCTTTTATTTGGACCGATCACTGCTGTATGAAGAGATTTATAATTATTTATTTTCGGAGATGAAATGTAATCTTTAAATCTACCGGGTATACAATTCCATTTATTATGAATTACACCTAAGGTTTTGTAACAATTTTCAACATTATCTAAAATTATTCTAAAACCAATTATGTCTGTAATTTGCTCTAGTGAGGTTCTTTTTTTTTGTATTTTTCTCCAAATAGAAAAAGGAGTTTTTTCTCTAGAATGAATTTTAAAATCGATATCATTTTTATTTAATAAATTTTCAAATTCACTAAGAACTGAGTTATAATTAATTAAATTATTATCTTTTATTGTATCTAATCTATCTTTGATCATTTTTCTTGCTTCAGGATTTAAAATATCGAAAGAAAGATCTTCAAGTTCATCTCTTATTCTATTCATTCCCATTCTATCAGCTAGAGGAGCATAAATTTCCATAGTTTCTTTAGCAATTCTTTTTCTTTTTTCCTCTTTATCAATAGCCTTCAAGGTTCGCATATTATGCAAACGATCTGCAAGTTTCACAAGAAGGACTCTGATATCTTTGGATGTTGCCAAGATGAGCTTTCTAAAATTTTCAGCTTTTGAATTAGAAATAGCCTGGTTTTCAAAAACTGAAATTTTTGTGACTCCATCAACTAAGTCAGCAACTTCTTTTCCAAATTGTTCTTCTATAGTTTTGTAAGTTGCATAAGTATCTTCTATAGTATCATGAAGTAAACCAGTTGCTATCGTTGCGCTATCCAACTTAAGTTCGGTTAAAATATTTGCAACAGCAACAGGATGAATGACGTAGGGATCTCCTGATTGTCGTTTTTGATCTTTATGAACTTTTACTGCAAAATCATAAGCTTTACTAAGAGTTTCCGGGTTAAGAAACTTATTGTATGATTTAACCTTATTTATTAATTCGTCAGAATTTAGCATTAATTTATTATATCACTTATTTATATAACTTTAATACTTCTTAAATTATTTTTTTTTAAAGAAGATAAGAGTTTTACTATATTTTTTTTTAATTTTGGGTGAGACCAATTCTTACATATTTCAAACAGTGGCATAAGTACAAAGTTTCTATTATGCATTCTTGGATGCGGGATCTCTAAATTGATCAATTTTTTATTTGACTTAGTTATCTTTCCATTAAAGTCTAATATATCAATATCGCAATTTCTTGGATGATTTTGAGGTGCTATTTTTCTGCCTAATTTTTTTTCTATAGACTTAATTATTTTAAAGAGTTCAAATTGGTTTAATTTCGTTTTTATCAGCAATACAGCATTAATAAATTTTGGAAAACTAGGATCTGGCCATGACTCTGTCTCATAATAACTAGATGTTTTGATAATTTTAATATTATGAGTTTCCAATAAATATTTAGATTTTTCTAAAAAATGTATTCTATTTCCTAAGTTAGAACCTATTGATAGATACACATAATTAACTTGAGCGTCTGAAATATCTTGCTTTTTCACGGTTCCAATCTTTAGTTTTTTTGGTTTGTCGCTTATCGTATTGTTTTTTTCCCTTTGCAACAGCTATTTCAACTTTAGCTTTACCTTTTTTGAAATACATTTTAGTTGGAACCAAAGTTAGACCATCCTCATTAATTTTACCAATTAGTTTGTTAATTTCTCTTTTGTTAAATAACAATTTTCTTTCTGAGTAAGGATTGTGATTTGAATAACTGGCTTGTTTATATATGGGTATATGTGAATTAATTAAAAAAATTTCTCCTTCTTTTTCTACTGCGAATGACTCTGCAATATTTACTTTTCCATCTCTTACAGATTTTATTTCAGAACCTTTTAGTACAATTCCGGCTTCTAAGATTTCCTTAAAGAAAAAATTAAAAGATGCTTTTCGATTTATTGTAATGATCTTAATGCCAGATGTGGATTTATCGCTCATCAATAAGTTTTGCTACTTTCAATGCTTTTTCGACTTCCTTTTTTGTATTTTCAGTTATTTTTACTAAAGGTAATCTCACAGCATCGTCGCATAGTCCTAGTAATTTAGCAGCATACTTAACTGGTGAAGGATTGCTTTCTATAAATAAATTTTTATGCAACGGTTGCAACATATCATCAAGTTCTTGAGCTTTTTTTAAATCATCCTGATTTGAAGATTTTGATAATTTTTGAAATTCAGAACATAATTTGGGAGCTACGTTTGCTGTAACGCTAATTGTTCCAACACCTCCTCGTTTATTAAATTCAAAAGCATTATCATCGTTTCCAGTAAGTTGAATGAAATCATTACCCATTTTTTCTTTTTGTTGATCAACGCGATTTAGATCTCCAGTTGCATCTTTAACTCCAACTATATTTTTTAGTTCATACAATCTAGCCATTGTTTCAACGCTCATATCAATGACTGAACGGCTAGGTATATTATAAATTATAAGTGGAATTCCACAGTTGTCGTTAATTGATTTATAATGTTGATATAATCCTTCTTGAGTAGGTTTATTATAATATGGTGTAACAACTAAAGCACCATCCGCACCAGCTTTTTCAGCATGTTTAGTTAATGATACAGCTTCTTCTGTAGAATTAGATCCTGTGCCAGCTATTATGGGAAGTTTACCAGTAGCTTCTTTTATACACAATTCAATTGTTCTCTCATGTTCATCATGTGATAATGTTGGTGACTCGCCTGTTGTTCCAACTGGAACTAATCCATTTGTTCCATTTTCCAGATGATGATTTATTATTTTTATGTAACTTTCTTCGTCAAGCTTGTTGTCTTTAAACGGTGTAATTAATGCTACATTTGATCCTTTAAACATAATTATTTATAACATAAGTTGTTTGATTTAATAAAATGTATTTAAAATTATTAATAACAATTATCCTTTTTTTCTTATCGTTTCAATCTGCTTTTTCAAATGAAACTATACTTCCTATTAAAAAACCAGATTTAAATGAAAAAAATACAACTAGAAAAATAGCTGAAATCATTCCTCTACCAAAGCCATCTGAAAAAGAAGATGAAATTCAAAAGGAAATAAAAATTACTACCACGGAGATATTTAAGAAAATTGATGGTGTAATAATTCCAAAAAATAAGCCTCTAATAGTTAAAGAAAAATTAAGAAAGATAAAAAAACAAAAATTTTATAGCGATAGAGATTTGAGATATGCAAAACAAGCTATTTCATTTATGGAGAAAAGTAATTGGAAGGATGCGAAAAAGGCCGCAAGTAAAGCAAGAGCAAAATCTATTTATGATTTTATTCAATGGAGACATCTACTTACAACCGGTAACAGGGCTACTTTTACAGAATATAAGCAGTTTATCGAAAGAGTAAAAGATTATCCAAGAATAGATAGAGTTCGTTACTTAGGAGAGCATAAAATAAATTCTAAAAATCATACTAAAAATGAAATTATACAGTGGTTCGATAAACACCCTCCTTTAAGTGGATTTGGAAAAATGATGCTAGGCGATGCTTTGTTATCAAAAAATAAAGAGTCAGCTATAAATTTAATAAAGGAAGGATTTATTACAGCTGATTTAAGTAAAAATGATCTTATTTTTTTTAGAAAGAAATTTAAAAAATATTTGAACAGTAGTGATTATATTAAAAGAGCTGATTATTTAGCTTGGGAGAATAAATATTGGGACCTTAAAAGAATGTTAAGATATCTACCAAAAGATTATCAGCTTTTATATACAGCTAGACAATTATTAATGAGCAGATCTTATGGTGTTGATAGTGCTATCTCGAATGTTCCTGAAAGTTTAAAAAAAGATGCAGGATTAAATTATGATAGACTCAAATGGAGAAGGAAAAGAGGTAGAGTTGATAGTTCTCTAGAAATTTTATTAAGCATCAAAAATAATAAAGACTATATGGTCCGCCCAGATAAATGGTGGGTTGAAAGATCAATAATTGCGAGATCACTTATTTATAAGAAAAGATATGAGCAAGCTTATAAAATAACAAGTAAACATGGACTATCAGAGGGTGCCGAATTAGCTGAGGCTGAATGGATGAGTGGATGGATTGCTCTAAGTTTCTTAAAAGACCCAATTTTAGCAAAAAGTCATTTTACTAAATTTTATAATAATGTTGGATATCCAATTAGTTTATCAAGAGGAGCTTATTGGCTTGGAAAAGCGAATTTAGCACTAAATAATAAAGAAGAAGCAGATAAATGGTTTAAAGAAGGTTCAAAATATTTAACAACCTATTATGGTCAATTATCTCACATGAAAATATATCCAAATAAAACTTTTGAGCTTAAGGAGGCTACACAAGTTGATAAAAATTATGCTGAAAGTTTTTACAAAAATAAATTAGTCGCAATAGTACACTTATTAGATGAAGTAAAAAAAGATAAATATACAAAACATATTTTAAGGTTTCTAGCAAATGACAATGTTTCTGCAGGGAGTGAAATATTAGCAGCAAAACTAGCAACTGACATCTCTAGATTTGATTTTGCTATTCAGATTTCTAAAATAGCATCTTATCAAAAAAGGTTTCATAACAAATATAATTATCCAGTGATAAGCACTCCGAACAAAGTTGGATCAAGAAAAATTCCAGAACAAGCTTTAATATTATCTATTATAAGACAAGAAAGTGAATTTGATATATCTGCAAGAAGTAGAGTTGGAGCGCAAGGCTTAATGCAGTTGATGCCTTACACTGCAAAGACAGTTGCTAAGCAAGCAAAAGTTTCTTATTCAAAATCTCGTTTAACAACAAGTCCTGAGTATAATATAAATTTAGGATCTTTTTATATTGCAGGTTTAATTCTTGATTATGATGGATCCTACCCTTTCGCTGTAGCAGCATATAATGCGGGACCAAAAAGAGTGAAGTATTGGAAAAAAATAAATAAAGATCCTCAAAAGAAACAAATCGATTATGTTGATTGGGTAGAACTTATTAAGTTTAAAGAGACCAGAAACTATGTTCAGAGGGTTATGGAGAATTACAATGTTTATAGATACATTTTGTCTCAAAAACCAATATTTTTAAAAGATTTTTTTAGAAATAATCCGCTCTATTAGTGGCGGAAGGAGAGGGATTCGAACCCTCGGTACACCTTTTCAAGCGTACGGCGGTTTAGCAAACCGCTGGTTTAAACCAGCTCACCCATCCTTCCACGATAATATGTGTAACTTGAAATCATTGAATATTCAATCATATTCAAGTAATTTCTCCAAAATATGAAAAACAAATATTCAGTATTCTCTCTAATAAAAAATGCTTTATCACAGCATGAGAATTGGCAACAAGCTTGGGGAAATCCAGAGCCAAAAAAAGAATACGATGCTATTATTGTGGGTGGTGGTGGACACGGTTTAGCTACTGCTTATTATTTATCAAAGAAACATAATTTAAAAAATATTGCAGTCTTAGAAAAAGGTTGGATTGGTGGTGGAAATACAGGGCGTAACACTACAATCATTAGATCAAATTATTTATGGGATGCGAGTGCTGGTTTATATGATCATGCGCTTAAACTATGGGAAAATTTATCTCAAGAACTAAACTACAATGTGATGTTCAGTCAAAGAGGTGTAATGAATTTAGCTCACAATCTTCAAGATGTAAGAGATTTAAAAAGAAGAACACATGCGAATAGACTAAACGGAATTGATGCTGTTTGGTTAAATACAGAAGAAGTTAAAAAATTTTGCCCAATTATAAATACCTCACCTGATATCAGATACCCAGTTTTAGGTGGAACATTACAAAGAAGAGCAGGAACAGCAAGACATGATGCAGTTGCCTGGGGTTATGCAAGAGGCGCAAGCGATATGGGTGTTGATATAATTCAAAACTGTGAAGTTAAAGGAATAAAAAGAAATGGCGATAAAGTTGAAGGATTAGAAACAACTAAAGGATTTATAAAAACAAATAAAATTGGAGTTGTAGCTGCAGGTCACTCAAGTGTAATTGCAAATATGGCTGGATTAAAACTGCCTCTTGAAAGCAAACCATTACAAGCGTTAGTTTCAGAACCAGTAAAACCAATCATTGATACTGTTGTAATGTCAAATGCAGTTCATGCTTATGTAAGTCAATCGGATAAAGGCGAATTAGTTATAGGTGCGGGAACAGATTCATATGTTTCATATACACAAAGAGGTAGTCATAATATTGTAGAAGAAACTTTAAAGGCTATTTTAGAGCTCTACCCTATTTTTAGTAGAATGAAAATGTTAAGACAATGGGGAGGAATTGTTGATATATGTCCAGATGCAAGTCCTATTATAAGTAAAACTAATATAAAAGGTTTATATTTTAATTGTGGTTGGGGTACCGGTGGTTTTAAAGCTACTCCAGGATCGGGGGATTTGTTTGCGCACACAATCGCAAATGATGAGCCGCATAAATTAAATGCAGCATTTAATTTAAATAGATTTGTAAGCGGTGATCTTGTTGATGAACATGGTGCTGCAGCAGTTGCACATTAGTAATGTTTTTAATTAATTGTCCATTTTGTGGAGAGAGAGATCAAAGTGAATTTTCTTCAGGCGGCGAAGCTCATATAGTTAGACCAAAACAACCAACTGAACTTAGCGATGATGAATGGGCGGAATATCTATTCATGAGAAAAAATATTAAAGGTATTCAATTTGAAAGATGGAATCATGTTCACGGATGCAGAAAATGGTTCAACGTCGTTAGAGACACATCGAATGATAAAATATTATCTGTTTATAAAATGGGTGAAAAACCTCCTGTTAATTATAAGTAATGCCCAATTATAGAATTCATAAAACCGAATATATTGATGAAACTAAGAGAGTTTCATTTAAATATGATGGCAAGACTTACTTTGGATATGAGGGTGATACTTTGGCATCAGCACTTTTGGCAAATGGTATTCATTTAGTCGGTAGAAGTTTTAAATATCACAGACCAAGGGGTATAGTTTCTTGTGGAGCAGAAGAGCCTAATGCAATTTGTCAAATTGGTAGTAAAAAAGACCTTACAGAACCAAATGTAAGAGCAACCGAGTTAGAATTGTATGAAGGATTAGAAGCAAGTTCTCAAAATTGCTGGCCTAACGTAAAATTTGACATTGGGGGTATTAATAATTTCATATCACCGTTAATTCCTGCAGGCTTTTATTATAAAACATTTATGTGGCCAAAGAGTTTTTGGAAAAAAGTATATGAACCATTAATACGATTATCTGCGGGTTTGGGAAAATCTCCTACAGAACCAGATCCTGATATCTATGATCACAAATATGTTCACTACGATGTATTGGTAATTGGTGGTGGAGTTTCAGGTATTATTGCTGCAAAAATGGCTGCAAAAAATAATTTAAAAACTTTATTAGTAGATGACAAAAAAATACTAGGTGGTTCTACAATTTATCAAAATAACGAGTCTATTAAGATTGATGATAAATTATCAAGTGAATGGTTAAAAAATGAAATTCAAGAAATTAAAAAATTAAGTAATTTAACAATTAAGACAAGAACAAGTATTGCAGCTTATCATGGATACAATTTTCTTTTAGCTAAAGAAAATTTAACAGATCATTTACCAGAGGAAAAAAAGAAAAATAAGATTAGACAACGATTATGGAAAATAAGAGCAAAGAAAGTTGTAATTGCAACTGGATCAATTGAAAGACCACTTGTATTCAACAATAATGATAGACCAGGAATATTATTATCTAATTCTATAAACAAATATTTGGATTATTACGGCGTTACCTGTGGAGAAAATATAATATTATTTACAAATAATGATAGTGCTTACGAAACTTCAATTTCACTTCATAAAAAAGGTATAAAGAATATAATTGTTGATTTAAGGAAATCTGCTAGCTCTGAATTAATCAAACAAGCAGAAAGTCTAGGAATAAAAATCTACTTCAATCATGTTGTAACAAATACTTTTGGATACAGAAAAATAAATTCATTAGAAATCATGAAACTATCAGAAGATGGAAATACTACTGTAGGCAATAAAATTAGATTAAGTTGTGACTGTTTAGGAATGAGTGGTGGATGGACACCTATGGTGCATATGCATACTCAATCTGGAGGTAAATTAGATTTTAGAGATGAAGACCAAGTATTCTTGCCAAAAGAAAATAGTGAGGATCAAATTTCTGTTGGTTCATGCAATGGAGATTTTGATTTAGAAAATATTATAGATAAAACAGTCAATAAAATTAATAAATTCTTAGATATAGATAATCAAGATTACCAAGATACAAATATTATTTGTTCTAAAGAAAATGATAAAAGAAATATATGGCTTTTACCAAACAAAATACCTTTAGGTAAAACAAAATGCTTTATAGATTTTCAAAATGACTCAACTGCAAAAGATATTAAATTAGCCTTAAAAGAAGGCTTTAGATCAATTGAACATGTAAAAAGATATACAACGACTGGTATGGCAACAGATCAAGGAAAGTTATCTAATATGCACGCACTTGGGATTATAGCTGATACAGCTGGTGTAAAAATGGGTACATTAGGAACAACTACATTTAGACCACCATTCACACCATTAACCTTCGGAACACTAGTTGGGAGAAATGTTGGAAAATTTTTTGAAGTAGTAAGAAAAACATCTATGCATGAATGGCACGTAAAAAATAATGCAGAATTTGAAAATGTTGGTCAGTGGAAAAGGCCTTGGTACTATCCAAAAAATGGGGAAAATATGCATGATGCTGTTCAAAGAGAAAGTAAAGCAGCACGTGATAGTGCGGGTATCTTAGATGCATCAACTCTCGGAAAAATTGATATCCAAGGATCAGATGCATCAGAATTTTTAAATCGAGTTTACACTAATGCTTGGTCAAAACTTGCAATCGGAAAATGTAGATACGGACTTATGCTAAACGAGGATGGTATGGTTTATGACGACGGTGTTACCACAAGAATATCTGAAAATCATTACCTAATGACAACCACCACTGGGGGAGCTGCAAATGTATTAAGCAAACTTGAGGATTATTTACAAACGGAGTGGCCAGAGTTAGATGTTTATTTAACATCAGTGACAGATCATTATTCTACAGCAAGTATTTGTGGTCCAAATTCAAAAAAAATTCTTAACAAACTTTTTCCAAATTTAGATTTAAGTGATGAAAACTTTCCTCATATGTCATTTAAAGAAGATAAACTTGAAAATATAAATTGTAGAATAATGAGAATTAGTTTTACGGGTGAACTAAGCTATGAAATTAACATAGAGTCGAAATATGGAAATTCATTATGGAAAATGTGTATAGAAGCTGGGAAAGAGTTTAATTTGACACCTTATGGTACTGAAACAATGCACCTACTCAGAGCTGAAAAAGGTTTCATTATTGTTGGACAAGATACAGACGGCACAATGACTCCTTCAGACTTACAGATGGATTGGATTGTAAGTAAAAAGAAATATGACTTCATTGGTAAAAGATCTTTATATAGAAGTGATACTATTAGAGAAGATAGAAAGCAATTGGTAGGACTACTTACAGATGATCCAAAAGAAATTTTGGAAGAAGGTGCTCAAATTGTTTCAGACATTAAATCAAAGCCTATAGATATGCTAGGACATGTAACTTCAAGCTATTTTAGTCCAAACCTAAATAAATCAATTGCCTTGGCTGTAGTTAGAAGTGGTAAAACAATGAAGGGTCAAAAGTTAATTATTCCAATGGAAAACAAAAACATTAATGTGACCGTTTCCGACACAATTTTTTTAGACAAGGAGAATAAAAGACTAAATGCTTGACATTTTACATCCAAATATTTCAAATAATAATAAAAACAATATCGATATTAATTTATCTGAAGAAAAAATTAAAATTAATATCAGGGGAAAAAATAAAGAATTTTTTACCAAAGTGGGTAAAATTCTATCTATTATTTTACCTTCTGAGTCAAATACCAGTTCATCTAATGAAAACTATGATGTTTTGTGGCTAAGTCCGGATGAATGGATGATATATTTCGATGAAAATAAAAATTCAAATATTTTTGATCAACTTTATAAAGATATTTCGTCTTTAAATTTTGGATCAATTACTGATATCTCTTCACAATTAATTTGTATAAATATAAAAGGAGAAAATATATTTGAATTATTATCATCTGGATCACCTTTTAATTTCGAAAAATTTAAAAATAATGTTGGTTCATCAACACAAACAATAGTAAATCATATTGATGTAATTCTTCATCACAAGTCAAAGAATAATGTTAATTTATTTGTAAGAAGATCGTTTTCAGAACACCTTTATGAATGGTTAGTTGATAGCTCTAATTTTGTCTAATTTATAATTCAAATAAAAATAAGTATAACCAATATAAATCAGAGAGAAAATCCAATTGAATATTACCCATAACCAAAAAAATTCAGAAAAGTCAGAATTAAAATAAATTGCAGTATAAAATACGACAAATGGAAAAATTCCATTTCGGCAAATATTAGCAATTAATGCGTTTTCAGCTTTTTTTAAAGCCATAAAAAAACCATTTGATAAAAAAAATATTGGATAAGCTGGTAGCACAAAGGCTGAAATCTCTAAATATAATTTTCCAAATTCAACGACCTCTAAATCTTTTGAAAATAATTTTGTTATCATTTCAGCACCAAAATAAATAATAAAAGAAGAAATAATCATTATAATGAAAGCATATTTTATAGCTTGGAAGTACGTTTCTTTAATTCTTAAAATATTTCGTGCACCAAAGTTTTGAGCAATAATTGTGATAATTGCTGTATTTATTCCCAAGATTGGCAATAAAACCACTTGTTCTATTTTGGTGCCAGCTCCATAACCAGCTGCTGCATATTCTCCTGATAAACCTGCATATTTGAATACAATAGCAGAAGCAATAGAATAACCGCAAATTGAAATTATTATTGGCATAGATTGAAAAAAAATATTTTTTAAAAAAAAAAATTTAGGAATAAAATAAGAAATAAGTATGTTTTTAATTAATTTACTTTTTAAAACTTTTTTAAATATAATTAAAAAAGCGACCGTTTGAGCAATTAGAGTTGCTATTGCAATACCCTTCATACCCAAAGCTGGTATGAAATAAAATCCAAATATTAAAATTGGATTTAAAAATATGTTTAAAAAAAAAGATAATATTAAAGCATTTCTATAAGTTTTCGTATCGCCTTCTGCATGAAGTAATGAATTTAATGCAACAACTAAAATAAAAATAAATGAACCAAGGAAAATGATATCTGTATATTGTAAGCCAAGATTTATTACCTCGTTAGTTGAACCCATAATTGAAAAAAGGTCTGATGCATAATTTAAACCAATAAAAGTAATCAACAGAATTATCAAAAAAGAAAAGAAAATTAATTGGCAGAAATAAATTGAAGCATTTTTATTATTTTTTTCTCCAATGCTATTACCTATCAGTGATGTACCTGCAACTGTGATACCAATAGATGAGGCAATAATAATAAAATAAATTGGAAAAGATTTTGTTAAAGCTGACAAAGCTTCAGGTGATATTTTTCCTGCAAAATATGTATCAGCAATATTATATAACGTTTGAAAGAGTGTACCTACAGATGCAGGTATCGCTAATTTTTTAATTAATTCTTTGATGTCATCACTTAATATATTCATGATATTATTTTTTTGAATTTATTATTTGATTGTGCCTCATTGTGAAACGTTTTATTTGATCATTTGTCAATTTATCAAAACAATTTGGACATGATAGGCCTACTTTATACTTTTTTGATTTGGTTAGTTTTTTATGCAATGGCATTCTACAACCACCACAAACAGTATAATTTCCAATTTCTAGGTTTTTTTTAATAGTAACTCTTTTATCAAAAACAAAACATTCACCATTCCACTTACTTTTTTTTGGATCAGTTTTGTTAAGATAATTTAAGATACCACCCTTAAGCATATAAACATTTTTAAAACCTTTATTATTAAGATAATTAGACGCTTTTTCACACCTGATACCTCCGGTGCAAAACATCCCTATTGATTCATCTTTACTAAATTTGGATAAATAATTTTTAAAATCTCTAAAATTTTTAGTTTCTGGATTAAGAGCATTTTTAAATGTACCAATCTTATATTCAAAAGGTTTTCTGGCATCAATCAGTTTAATATTTTTTTTAGTTATAAATTTGTCCCATTTTTTAGGTGATAAATATTTCTTATTAAAAAAATTTTTAAAATTAATTTTTTCATTAATTGGAACTACCTCATCTTTTATTTTAACTTTATTTTTTGTGTATGGTAATATTTTTGAGTTAAATTTATTTTGAATATCAAATCTATCAATTGATAAGATATTCTTTATTTTTGTAATTATAAGTTTAATTTTTTTATGACTACCTGATATTGTACCATTAATTCCTTCAGGAGATAATATTATAAGACCTTTAATATCAAGCTTATTAGTTTCTTTTAAGATATTTTTTTTAATAATTTTTAATTTATTAAGTTTTGATATTTTATAAAAAGATAGGATTTCAAACATAATTACCAACAAACTGTAAAACCATCACCAATTGGTAAAATATACTTATTAATAGGTGATTTTTTTATGTATTTATTAAATTCTCTTAATTTTATAGTTAATTTGTCTTTTATCTTTGGATTTGCAACATCTCCTTTCCAAAGTGTATTATCAATTAAAATTATACCCTTTTTGCTTTTTAATTTAAGAGACTGATTAAAATAATTTATATAATTTTCTTTATCTGCATCAATTAATATCACGTCATATTTTTCCTTTTTCTTAATTAGATTTTCAAGAGCAATTTTTCCATTTTCACAAAGAAGATTTATTTTTTTATCTTGCTTTGCTTCTTTAAAAAACTTAATTGCCTCATTGTTAGTTTTTAAATTTTTATCTATACCAATTAATTTGCAATTCTTAGGTAAGGCAAGTGCAGCAGATAAAATGCTGTAACCTGTAAAAGTGCCAATTTCTAAATATGATTTATAGTTATTAATTTTTATGATAAATTGTATGAAGTTAGCTTGTAGAATTGAAATTTGTAATTTTTTAATATGACCAAGTTTTTCGTTATATTTTAATAATTTTTTTTGTACTTTGTGAAGATTATTTGTATGTGAAAAAATATAATTGATCATATTTTGATCAATTATGAAATTTTTATCCATTCAACTTTTCTTTTAATATTTTGTTTATTAATTGAGGATTGCCTTTTCCTTTACTTTCTTTCATGGCTTGACCAACAAAAAAACCAAATAATTTATCTTTACCAGATTTATATTCAGCAACCTTATCTGAATTATTTTCAATAACTTTATTTATCAATTCCTCTATCGCTTTTGGATCGCTTTCTTGTTTTAAACCTTTTTCTTTTACTATTATTAATGGATCTTGATCTCCATCTATCATTTGTTCAAAAACCGTTTTAGCTATTTTTCCTGATATAGTTCCATCTTTTATAAGGTTTATAAGTTTTGATAGATTTTTAGCACTAACTGGGCTTTGAGATATTTCTAAATTTTTTTCATTTAAAACTGCAAATAATTCACCTGTAATCCAGTTTGTTGCTAATTTAACATCTGAATTTTTTATAACTTCCTCAAAGAAATTTGATGTTTCAATATCAGATACCAAAATTGTTGCTTCATATGGTGAAAGATTAAATTTATCTATAAATCTTTTTTTCTTTTCATCTGGTAATTCAGGTATATCTGATTTTATTTTTTCAATTAATTCTTGGCTTATTTCAAGCGGTAATAGATCTGGATCAGGAAAATATCTGTAATCATGCGCGTCTTCTTTTGATCTCATAGATCTTGTCTCATTTCTTTTAGTGTCAAAAAGTCTTGTCTCTTGATCTATGTCTTTCCCCTCCTCTAACAAATCTATTTGTCTATTTGCTTCGGATATTATTGCCATTTGCATAAATTTTATTGAATTAACATTTTTAATTTCACACCTGGTGCCAAATTCAGTCTCCCCTTTTAATCTTACTGATACATTAACATCTGCCCTCAAAGAACCTTCTTGCATATTGCCATCACATGTTCCTAAATATCTCATTATCGATCTTAATTTTTTTATATAAACGTTGACTTCATCTGGAGATCTCAAATCAGGCTTACTTACTATTTCCATTAAAGCCACTCCAGATCTATTTAAATCAACTAATGTATTATTTGGATCAATATCATGAATACTTTTACCTGCATCTTGCTCTAAGTGTAATCTTTCAATTCCAATTTCTTTTTGACCATTCGGCATATCTAAAATTACTTTTCCTTCACCGACAATTGGATATTTGTATTGAGAGATTTGATATCCTTGGGGTAAATCTGCATAAAAATAATTTTTTCTATCAAAGACAGATTTTTTATTTATTTTGGCTTTAAGTCCTATTCCAGTTTTAATTGCTTGTTCAATACAAAATTCATTTATAACTGGTAACATTCCTGGAAATGCTGCATCTACGAGACTAACTTGTGTGTTTGGTTCTGCACCAAATTTTGTTGATGATTGAGAGAAAAGTTTTGACTCTGAAGTAACTTGAGCGTGCACTTCTAAACCAATTATCACTTCATATTGTTTATTTTCTCTTTCAATAAGATATTCACTATTTTTATTCACTTAACCACCAGTCTGAAATATCATTTTTAAAATTAATCTTATCTTCTAATGCATAAGAAATATTAAGTATATTTTGTTCATCAAAAGGTTTTCCAATTACTTGAAGGCCTAAAGGATAATTATTTTTATCTTTACCAGCTGGTATAGAAATACCTGGTAAGCCCGCTAGATTTATTGGAACTGTAAATATATCATTTAAATACATTGATACTGGATCATTTGTTTTTTCACCAATTTTAAATGCTGAGCTTGGAGTAGATGGAGTTAAAATTGCATCAACTTTAGAAAAGGCATCATCAAAATCTTTTTTTATTAATTGTCTTACTTTCTGCGCTTTTAGATAATAGGCATCATAGTAACCAGAAGATAAAACATAAGTTCCAATCATAATTCTTCTTTTAACTTCATCACCAAAACCTTCAGATCTAGTTTTTTCGTACATTTCTATTAAATTTTGACCAGGAGATCTAAATCCATATTTAACACCATCATATCTTGCTAGATTTGAAGATGCTTCAGCTGGTGCAACAATATAATAAGTTGGTAATGCGTAATTAGTATGTGGAAGCGAAATATCGATAATTTCTGCTCCGCAATCTTT
>CACKFP010000006.1 GCA_902599485.1 uncultured Pelagibacteraceae bacterium
AAATCCAGGTATCAATCCGCTTAAAAATAATCTTCCAATAGATGTTCCAGTTGCAATTCCATAAACAATTAAAACAATGCTTGGAGGAATTAATACTCCTAAAGTTCCGCCAGCTGCTATTGTTCCTGTCGCAATTTGATCTGAGTATCCTCTTTTTCTCATTTCAGGAATTCCCATGGTACCAATTGCAGCACACGTTGCAGGACTTGATCCACTTAAAGCAGCAAAAATTGAACAAGCTCCTATATTAGAAATAACTAAGCCTCCAGGCACTCTCCATAACCATCTATCTAATCCCGTATATAAATCTTTTCCTGCAGGAGAATTTGCTACTGCCATCCCCATTAAAATAAACATTGGTATTGAAAGCAGGACAAACGAATTTAATCCTGCATAGAAAGTTTCAGCAAAAACATCTAGCATTTGAAAACCTTCAAAAGCAACTAAAAGAGCTATTGATACAAAGCTTAAACCAAAAGCAATTGGTATTCCCGAAAATAAAACTATCAAAGTAAAAACAGCAACGATTATTGCAATTATTAATGGATCCATTAGCTAGCATCCCTTTCGTCTGTAAGTTTAATAATCTCTGCTATATATTGTAAAATCATTAATGCAGCACCTATCATCATAGAAGAATATGGTACCCACAATGGAGGATCCCAAACTGTTCCTGTTGAATAATTTTTAGTAAACGCTTCCTCAACCATTAAAAATCCAAAATAGAATAAAATTAAGAAAAATAATAAACTGACTAATGATGTAAATATTTTAAGTCTTAAAATATTTTTCTTTGATAAAAAATCGTAAATCCACTCCATGCTTACATGAGCTTTTTCACTTAAAACATATGCACTTCCTATAAATGTTGAAGCAACTAGAAGCATTGTAACTAGCTCTGTTTGCCACGTTATTGCTCTTTGAAAAAAGTATCTCTCAAAAACTAATTCAACAATAACAAGAATTGATAAGAGTAAAGCTAAAACAGCAAAAGCTCCGCAAGCTCTTGCAACATAATCACAGAATTTTAAGTATTTTTCTTTCATAAAAAAACCCCTACTTATAGAGAATAAATAGGGGTTCTTTATATATTATTTTATTTAACTGCTAAAGCCATTTCCATTAGCTTATCGCCACCTGGAACTTTTTCAGCAAAAGCTTTGTGAGATGATTTTATTGCAATATCAACCCATGCAGCATGATCATCAGCATCCATATACACTAATTTAACACCTGCAGCTTTGTATGCTTCCTCAAACTTTTTATCTAAGTTTTCTACTTGAGCTGTCATATATTTCTCAGCAACTTTACCTGCTTTCATTAAAGCCACTTGTTGGCTAGAATTTAAAGCATTGTAGCTTTTCTTAGACATTAAAATTGGCTCATACATAAACCATAAACCAAATTTTCCTGGAGGAGTTGCGCATTTTACTTGTTCATAAATTTTGTAACTTACAAAACTTCCTGAACTAGTATTTGCACCTGTTAATACACCAGTTTGTAATCCAGTATAAATTTCAGATGATGGCATACTTTGAATACCTGCACCAGCAGCTTCTAACATTTGGTTGAAAGCTTTTCCTGCAGCTCTCATCACTTGTCCTTTAGCATCACTTGGATTTTTGATACATTTAGTTTTTGATGCAAAACCACCACCTAACCATGCATCAGATAGTACTACAACACCAGCATCACTGATTATTTTTTTAATCTCAGTCATCATTGGACCTTTATTAAATCTCAATGCATGCTCATGATTTTTTACAGTTCCTGGCATTAATGTAGCATCAAACTCTGGATGGAATTTTGATGCATAAGCTAATGGGAAAGCAGAAATATCTAATTGACCTGTAGTCATAGGTTTCCACTGTTCTTTTGGCTTATAAAGTGACTTAGCTGGATAAATTCTAATTTCTAAATCAACGTTTGCTTTTTTAACTTCATCAGCAATAATTTGTACCATTTCATGACGTGGGTCAAAAGAGCCATCAGCTCTAGGTGTTCCTGGCCATTGGTGACTTGCTTTTAATGTAACTGCATATGCAGATCCTACTATTGAAAAAGCTATAATTATTGAAGACAAATATAATGTTATTTTTCTTAACATAGTTTTCCCCTTTTATTTATATTGTAGTTATTAAATTGAACTTGAGAGAAAGAGTCAATATAAGGAAATGTCATACTTATTATTATGGATGGTCCTTTAAAAAATTTATTAGTTGTTGATCTTACTAGGGTTTTAGTAGGTCCATATTGTACAATGATTTTATCTGATCTCGGTGCACGTGTAATTAAAGTAGAAGCACCAGAAATTGGTGACGATTCAAGAAAGTTTGGACCTTTTGTGAAAGACTATTCAGCATATTTTATGTCACTTAACAGAGGAAAAGAAAGTATTGCTCTTAATTTAAAAAATGAAGATGACAAAAAAATTTTTGATAAAATTTTAGCAAAAGCAGATATTTTAGTAGAAAATTTTAAACCAGGTACTTTAGAAAAATGGGGATATGGTTGGAAAGATGTAAGCAAAAAATATCCAAAGTTAATATATGCATCTGCATCTGGTTTTGGTCAAACTGGACCTTTAAAAGAATTACCGGCTTATGACATGGTCGTTCAGGGAATGGGTGGACTGATGAGTGTTACAGGTCATCCAAATAGTGAACCAACAAGAGTTGGAACATCAATTGGTGATATTACAGCAGGCCTTTTTACTGCAATTGGAATTAATGCAGCTTTGTATGATAGACAAAAAACAGGTAAGGGAATGTTTATAGATGTTTCAATGTTAGACTGCCAAATTGCGATTTTAGAAAATGCAATTGCAAGATATTTATCTAAAAATGAAATTCCTAAACCGATGGGATCTAGACATCCCTCAATCGCTCCGTTCGAGGCATTTAAAACAAAAGACAGTTATATAATCATTGCTGCAGGTAACGATAAATTATATGAAAAACTTTGTGAAGTATTAGGAATACCTGAAATGGTCAGTGACAAAAGATTTAACACTAATTCACTCAGATGTGAAAATATGAATGAACTAAAATCAATTTTTGAAGATAAGCTTTCTTCAAAAAATACATCTGAATGGGTTAGTGAAATGGAAAAATTAAAGATACCTTGCGGACCAATATTTAATATTAAAGAAGCTGTAGAAAATCCTCAAGTCGAAGCAAGAAACATGATTGTTAAAGCTTATCATAAAGCGGTTGGTGATTTTAGATTGGCAGGAAATCCCATAAAAATGTCTTCATACGAAGATAAAAGTACTAGAGGGGACATTCCTGATCTTGATGAACACAGGGAACAAATATTAAAAGAGTTTTCTTAATTAAGAATTATTTTCTTCGTCGCTTACGTTATCTGAAACTTGTTCTTCTGCTTCAGAAACTTGATCTAGTGAAACATCATCACTTTCTTCAGCTTCGCTCGGAGCTTCAACGTTAACATCTGGTTGAGCTGATGGTGATAGTTCAGCAAGATCTTCTTTTGAAACTTGAATTTTTTCAGGGATTTTTCTAGCTCTTTTAGAAGGAAGAATTGGTACACCGCTTTTTGATATTTCACCTTTGTACAAATTCTCAAAATCATCACCAATATCTTCATCTTCTTCAGCAGTATCATCAATTTGTTCTACATGTTTTCTTAGTTTGTAAACTGCAGCTTCTGTTAAATCTGGAACTTTAATTGTTTCTTCAGCTATTTCTCTCAAAGCAATAACTGTGTGCTTGTCGTTATCTCTATCTAATGTAGGTTCAATTCCTGAATTAAGTTGAGTAGCTCTTTCTTTAGCAACCAAAACTAATTCATAAGGGCTATCTACTTTGTCTATACAGTCTTCAACGGTAACTCTTGCCATGGGCGATTAAATATACTCCAACATCAACAAAATCAAGTATTTTTATACTAAAATTGGATTTAATTTTTTTCTAACTAAAAAAAGAAGAATAAAAGAGATAAGTATATAAAGTGCAGATATTATAGCAATTTTCTCAATTGAAAAACCGATATCAATTAAAACACCAAAAAGAGCAGTTCCGAAAGCTGTTGAAAAAACCATAAGTGCAGTGGTCAAAGCTTTAATAGATCCAATATGCTTTACACCATAAACCTCAGCCCAAGTGGAAGACCCTAAAACGTTTGCCAAACCATTTGATATTCCAATTAAACCTAAAAATATAAATGCAGTAAATTGCGCATCAAAATAAATAATTACAAAAGTCGATAGGAATAAAGGAATATTCATAAAAATTAAAAGTTTTCGACTTGTGAATTTATCAATCAAAAAACCAGATATTAAAAGTGTAATTACTGAAAATACTGAATAAGACATAAAAGACTGAGCAATTACAAATGGTCCCCAGTTTTTAGATTCAGTAATAAATGATTGGTAAACAAATACACCAGTTGCAATCCAGGGCATGGCCAGCATATTCATGCTTACTATATAAAATTTATAATCTTTTATTACTTCAATTCTTTTCCATTGCTTAATATTTTCCTCTTTAAATTCTTCACCTTCAGTACTCTCTCTCGTATCAAGTTTAACAGTTCGAACTAAAAAGAATGATGCAATCGGTAAAAATATTAAAATTAATAAAGCAATTACTGTCCAAATATTTTGCCAAGTTGTTAATGACAACAAAAATACCATTAAAACAGGTAAAATAAATTCAGCACTAGATAAACCAAACCAGCAAATACTTAATGCCCTACCCCTAGATTTTGTAAAATATCTTGAAACTGTTGTTGTTGCAGTATGAGACATCATTCCTTGTCCTGAAAATCTCATTAAAAAAATTGCAATGAATAAAAAAACTATAGATGAAATTTTTGAAAAGAAAAAACAAGAAAAAGATAAAAGTAACGTTACATAGATTGCAAATCGGAAAATATTTATATCATCAATTTTTTTTCCAACCCATATAAGTAGTAAACTACTGCACAATGTTGCTGATGCATATATTGAGCCAAATTGTCCATGAGTAATTGATAGTGTCTCTCTTATGCTTGTATTGAATATTCCAAGAAAAAAACTCTGTCCAAAGCTTGAAAAAAATGTAAATATAAATCCAAATACAATTACTTTTAAACTTAAATTTTTAAACATAAAAAAATATGACTTCTAAAGTTGCTTTCATAGGTCTTGGTGTAATGGGTTATCCAATGGCAGGATATATATCAAAAGCAGGACATAATGTAACTGTTTTTAACAGAACAAAATCAAAAGCAGAAAAATGGATTGGTGAATACAAAGGTAATATGGCTGATACACCATCTGAAGCTGCTAAAGATGCTGATTTTATTTTTACGTGTGTTGGAAATGACGATGATTTAAGACAAGTCTCTTTAGGAGAACATGGATTATTTCATAATGCTAAAGAAGGATGCGTATACATAGATAATTCAACAGTGTCTGCTGAAATTTCTAGAGAACTTTATAAAGCCGCAAAAGATAAAGGATTTGGTTTTTTAGATGCTCCTATATCTGGAGGACAATCAGGTGCTGAAGGTGGGATATTAACTGTCATGGTTGGTGGCGATGAAAATGATTTTAAAAAAGCAGAGCCAATAATTGATTGTTACAGTAAAAAAGTAACTTTAATCGGACCATCAGGTAGTGGACAATTAACTAAGATGGTTAATCAAATGTGTATAGGAGGATTAGTTCAAGGATTATCAGAAGCAGTAAATTTTGGAATTAATGCAGGTTTAGATATGGATAAAGTTATGGAAACTATTTCAAAAGGAGCAGCTCAATCTTGGCAAATGGAAAATAGATATAAAACTATGGTAGCTGATAAATTTGATTACGGATTTGCTGTAGATTGGATGAGAAAAGATTTAAAAATTTGTATTGAAGAAGCAAAAAGAAATGGTTCACCTGTACCAGTAACTGAAATTGTTGATGGTTATTATGCTGAAGTTCAAAAAATGGGTGGAAACCGTTGGGATAGCTCAAGTTTAATAGCTAGATTAAAAAAGAAAAAGTAATTGTGTCTACCACCGTTCCCTACTACGAGGATTTTTCCGAAATAAAAAAGAAAATTTGGTTAATGTTAACTGATGCAGTTACCAATAGATCATCTCCTTTTAGAATACCTGTTTTTTCATGTGGGAGTGAGAATGAAATCGAGAGTAGAATTGTTGTTCTTAGAAAATCAGATGAGCAAAATAATTTAGTTCAATTTCACAGTGACATTAGATCTGATAAAATTAAAATCTTAGAAAAAAACCCAAGTTCATCGATGTTATTTTACGATAAAGATGAAAAAATACAGGTTAGATTAAAAGTTGAAGCAATTATTAATCACAATAATGATATAACAAAACAATCTTGGGAAAAAACTCAACATATAAGTCGTAAATGTTACTTAGTAGATAATGGACCAGGTACAGAGTCTGATGTTCCAACATCTGGTTTAAAACCTGAATTAGATAATTTTGATTATACAAAAGAACAAAGCGAAGAAGGATATAAAAACTTTACTGTTATACAGTGTAAAATTAAATCTATGGAATGGCTATATTTAGCTGCAAAAGGTCATCGAAGAGCTAGATTTGATATTGATAACAGTAAAGATACTTGGTTGGTGCCATAATGAAAAAATATGAAGCTATGGTTTTGTCGTGTATGGATCCTAGGTTTCAGCCAAAAGTTTTTAATTATTTAAAGAAAAAAAAATTAACTGGAAAATATAGCTCATTTACTATTGCTGGAGCTGCCATCGGAGTAACTTCTAAAAAATTTAAAAAATGGCAATCAACTTTTTTGGATAATTTATCAACTTCAATAAAGTTGCATAATATTAATAAATTAATAGTAATTAATCACGAAGATTGTGGTGCAGCTAAAATAATAAATGGAAAGAAAGAATTTAATTCAACTATTGAAAAGGAAATTCACAAGGATTCTTTTAAAAAAATTAAGTTAACTTTAAGTAAAAAATTTCCTAAATTAAAATTGTATTTTAAAATTTTGAAATTAAGAGATTAGATTATTTAGTGATCTTTTGGATTTCGATTATACTCTCTGTTAGCCTGTTCGTTATTAAATAATTTCATAACCCCAGTGCCGTTTCTGTCCCAATAAGTAAACTTACATCCAGATCCACCACTCCTATAGTTCCACTTGCCTTTTTTAAGATCGCTCAATTGTTTTTCTCTAAGTTTAACAAGTTTTTTATGATTATATTTTCCCCATTCATTTAGACATATTAGCTTAAAAGGATCGTAAGGATCTTTTGATGTTGGAGTTAAATAAACACTATCCTCTCCTTTTGGACAACCTTCAACATCATGAACATAAGCTTTTCCAAAAAACATTTGCTTTGCATCAGTGTCTTGTCCACTTTTAAAATGTGCTTTCTTACTCATTCCAGGGACGCAAGCAAAACCTCCACCCATTGCATGATGCATTTCGTGAACAGCTGTTTTAACCATATCATTTATATTTTTATTGTATTTGCTTTTAAGAAACATTGATGCCATTCCTACACCACCTTCTCCGCCATCTGGGCTAGTTACATCAGCAAAAGTAAAATAAACTTTTTTTGGATTATTAAATCCATTTAACCAAAGGTAAGCACGATAATTATTATTTATATGTTTGTGAAGTTCTTTTCTTTTTTTATCTAATCTTATGAAGGTAACATCCAATTTTCCATCTTTTCGATAATCGTACTTATATTTTTTTACACCAGACGACCCTTTTGTTTTTTTACTAAACTTTTCAACAAGAGCATTCAACTTATTAGCATATTCCTCAATTTTACCATTTATATCTAGCTCACGATCTTTATCACTGGCAGTTAGCATGTATATGAAATGAATTTGATAATCATCAGTTACATCTGGTTGATCTTCAAAAAATCTACCTGGTTTTTCATCTGATGCGAATATTGATGAACTAAATAATGTAATTAATAATGCTAATAATATTTTTTTCATAAACCTCTAATTATTATATTTGTCCCCTCAGCATTATCCAATCTTATTTGTTTTATTGGTTTATATTCCTCTGAATTATACCACTCTAGCGCCCTCTCATAACTTGGAAATTTTAAAACTATTATTCTTGGAAATTTAGTTTCACCATCAAATATTTGATACTCACCATTTCTTACCAAAAACTCTCCGTCAAATTTTTTTACAATTGGATTAACTTTTTCAATATACTCTTTATAATTTTCTGGATTAGTTACTCTTAATTGTGCAATTACATACCCTGCTGGCATATTAAAAAACTGTTTTTACGTATCTTTTCCAATTATCTTGGTAATGTTTTGCGTTCTCAGTAATTTTACCTATTTCTTCGTCAGTGAGTTTTCTTACTACTCTTCCTGGTGCTCCAACTACTAATGAGTTATCTGGAATTTCTTTGTTTTCAGTTATTAATGCTTTTGCACCAATGATGCAGTTTTTGCCTATTTTCGCATTATTTAAAATGACAGCTCCAATACCAATTAAACTGTTATCTCCAATCGTACATCCATGAAGCATAACGATATGACCGATGGTTACGTCTTTACCTATTCTTAATGGGCAACCTGGGTCAGTATGTAGAACGCTCCCATCTTGAACATTTGAACCTTCTCCAATATGAATGTTTTCATTATCCCCTCTAATTACAGCATTAAACCAAACGCTAGAGTTTTTTTCTAGAGTGACATCTCCTATTATAGTTGCATTTGGTGCCACCCAATTTTCGCCAGAGTTTTTTGGTTTTTTATCTTTTAAATCGTAAAACATAATTTATATATTATTACATTATGCCTATTAAAACACCAGTATGTGATTTTGGAAAAAAAGCAGAAAACTTTGAATTAAAATCTACAGAGAACAAATTAATATCATTAAATGATATCAAAGGTGAAAATGGAACGTTGGTAATGTTTATTTGTAATCATTGTCCATATGTAAAAGCAATAATTAGAGATGTGGTGGAAGACTGTACTAAGCTTAGTGATTTAGGAATAAATTCAGTTGCTATATGTTCTAATGATCCAATTAATTATCCAGAAGACTCTTTTGAAAAAATGATAGAGTTTGCAATTAAACATAAGTTTAATTTTCCTTACCTAATTGATGAAACACAAGACATTGCAAGAAAATATGATGCTGTATGCACTCCAGATTTTTTTGGTTATGATAAAGATTTTGGTCTTCAATATAGAGGAAGAATTAGAGAGTTAAGAGAACTAAAACCTGTGAGATCCGGAGATAGTGATTTATTTATTGCTATGAAACAAGTTTCAGAAACAGGCAAAGGTCCTGAAGAACAATTCCCAAGTATGGGTTGTGGTATTAAGTGGTCATCTAATTAATGTATTTAATAATAACTAGAACTTTCCCTCCTGAAGTTGGTGGTATGCAAAATCTGATGTGGGGATTAGCAAGATCTTTATCAAAGTTAGATATGGTTAAAGTTTTTGCCGATTATCACGAAGATCATAAAAAATTTGATGACAAAGTTTCATTTACAATTGAAAGAGTTAGTGGAGTTAAATTATTAAGAAAATATAGAAAATCTCTACTAATAAACGAATATTTAAATGAAAATAAAAATGTAAATTGTATCGTTGCAGATCACTGGAAAAGTTTAGAACTTATAAAATCCCAAAAAAAGAAAATATGTTTAATTCATTCTAAAGAAATTAATCATCCTAAAGGATCAAGATTAAACAAAAAAGTTTTAGAAGTTTTAAATAATGTTGATCATGTCGTAGCAAACTCAAACTTTACAAAAAATTTAGCAGTTAGTCTTGGAGTTGAAGAAAAAAGATTAATAGTAATAAATCCAGGTGTAGATCCTGTTGAAGAAATTCCAAAAGATGACCTTAAACAAGCAGAAGAAATGCTTAAAGGAAAAAAACAAAGGCTAATTACTGTATCAAGATTTGACAAAAGAAAAAATCATGAAAAAGTTATTATGGCTATTAGGAATTTAAAAGAGAAATATCCTGATATTACTTACACTTGTATAGGATACGGAGATGAAGAGGAAAATTTGAAAAAATTAGTGATAGAATTAAATCTTGATAAATATGTAGTTTTTTTAAGTGATATCTCTAATGAATTGAAAAATGCATTTATTGCAAAGTCAAATATTTTTATAATGCCATCAATAATTCACAAAACTTCAGTTGAGGGATTTGGAATTTCTTTTATTGAGGCTGCACAATATGGAATTCCATCTATAGGTGGTAAAGATGGTGGTGCTTCTGATGCAATTGTTCATAATAAAACGGGATTAATTTGTGATGGTAATAGTCTAGATGAAATTTATTCAAGTATAGATAGTTTATTTGAAGGTAATAAATATATTGAGTTTGGAAAAGAGTGCAAAACACACTCCGAAAATTTTCTTTGGGATAAGATAATTGAAAACTATAAAAGAATCTTATAAAGTTAAAACATGCTAGATAAATTTAATGGAATAATTTATTTAAGTATTTTTATTTTACATTTTATTGTTTACGCCGTTTATGCTTTCAGAACAGTTGTTGCAACAAAATCATTTTTAGATCAATACAATATAGATCATTCTGCAGCTGTGATGGTTAGATTTTTTGGAGCGCCCTTTGTTGCATCAATTTTAGTAGCACTATACATAATGTTAATTAAAGCAGATGGTTTGGCAGGAACATGGGGTTTCTTTACATTAATTTTTGCTCAAAACGTTTTATATTTTTTAATTGGGATATATACAATTTATATCAATAAGCTTGGACATAACGAAAAAACAAATAGCGAAGGGGTAATTGCCTCAGGAATTTTAACAGTGCTAAGTGGGATCCTTTGCTACGGTCTAGCTGATAAAATTTATATTTAATTTTTTTTTCTAAAAGTTGAAAATATTTGCCAACCAACAATTGTGATTGTGATCAATAATATTATTAGAGTTATTGGTCTATCCCATAAAAAATTAGGTGATCCATCACTTATTAAAAGTGATCTTCTCAATGTTTCCTCCATTAGTCCTCCAAGTACAAAAGCCAATATTAAAGGTGGCATGGGGAAATCATAGAGCCTTAAAAACGTTGCAACCACTGCAATACCTATCATTAAAAAAATATCAAAATTATTAAATGACATTAAATAAATTCCTGTTACTGAGAAAAATAAAATTAAAGGAATTAAGTAATTTCTAGGTACTGCTAAAATTCTAGCGATATAGGGAATTAATGGCAAATTTAAAATTAAAAGTACAACCATACCAATATACATTGACATAATAACTGACCAAAAAATTTCAGGGTTAGTTTGATAAAGTCTTGGTCCAGGCTGAATACCAAACCCTAAAAGAGCTCCAAGCATAACGGCAGTTGTACCACTTCCAGGAATTCCTAATGTTAGCAATGGAACAAATGAACCAGAGCAAGCCGCATTATTTGCTGTCTCTGGTGCTGATAAACCATGAACGCTACCTTTTCCAAACTTTTGTTTTTCTTCTTCATTTACATAATTTCTTTCCATTCCATATGCCAAGAAAGATGCAATTGTTGCGCCTGCACCAGGTAAAACACCAATTAAGAAACCAAGTATTGAGGACCTAGGTATTGTTTTGGCCATTTTGATGGTTTCTTCTTTATTTACTTTAATCGAACCTAGTTCTGTTAATGAGATTTGTTTAGCAGCTCTGTTTGGATCTTTCCCTCTAAAAATAATCGTTAAAGCTTCACTCATTGCAAATGTAGCCATGACAATTAATACAAAGCTTATTCCGTCAGTTAAGTTCATATTGTTAAAGGTAAATCTTGTTATATCTGACAATGAATCCTGACCAACTGTAGCTAACATTAATCCTAAAACTACCATCATCATTGCTTTTAAAAACTGTCCTTTAGATGAAAATGCAGAAATTGCAGTTAAACCTAAGATCATTAATGCAAAATAATCAGGTGATCTAAAAGCTAAACTTACTTTTGACAAACTAGGGGCTGCAACTAATAAAAATATTGCAGAAATTGTTCCACCTGCAAATGAACTATAAGCAGCGATTGCTAAAGCTTTTCCAGCTTTACCTTGTTGTGCCATTGGATAGCCATCAAACGCAGTAGCAACAGTTCCCGGTATTCCAGGTGCATTTAATAAAATAGAAGATGTAGATCCTCCAAATACTGCACCATAGTATACACCAGCCATCAAAATTAAACCTGTTGATGGATCAAAGCCGTAAGTAATCGGTATCATTAATGCGATTGCAGTCATTGGACCAAGTCCAGGTAACATTCCAATTATTGTTCCTGCAAAACATCCAACCATCACCATTAAAATATTTGTTAGAGATAAAGCAGTAGATAATCCGATAAGTATTCCTTCGATCATCCCATAACCCCAATGTATTTTAAAAAAGGATCACGAAGATAAATGTTCAATAAACCGTGTAACAAATACATAAATGCAGCAACAAATGGAAAAGATAAAATAAACATCAATCCCCATCTTCTTTCGCCTAGGAAATAGTAAGATGAAAAAAGAAATAAAGAAGTTGATATAAAATATCCAATTTTTAAAATTACAGCTGCATATATTAGTGAGATAATTATTAGATAAATTATACTTTTATAATCTAGGTGTTTATGATTTACCTCTGTAGTAATTTTCTCAGGTAAAATTATTTTTAAACTTGATAAAATTATTCCTGCCCAACCTAAATATATTGGAAAAGTCCTTGCATTAAATGGCGCATTCTCATCAAATGCAAATACTTGAATGTTGTAAGCTGTATATAAATAAAAGACTGATAGAACAAAAAAAAGCAGTGAGATAAATTTTGTAGGACTTATTCTCACTGCTTTACATTCTTTAATAATCTATAAAGATTATATTACTCCAAGTTTTTTCATCAGAGCTGTCATTTCAACTGTTTGTTTTTCCAAGAATGCATCAAATTTAGAACCTGGGTTATAAATATTTACCCATGCATTTCTTTTTCTAACAGCTTCCCACTCTGGTGTCTTTTGAACATCCCCAAGCATTTTAGAGATTTTATTATAGTCACTCATACTCATGCTTTTTGGTGCAAAGAAACCTCTCCAGTTAACAAACTGAACATCATATCCTTGCTCTTTTAATGTTGGAGCTTCTGGTGCATCACCTACTCTTTCAGGAGCTGTGATACCAATTATTCGTACTTGATCTCTAGCACCCATTACTTCACCTAAGCCTGTTGAAAGTATTTGAGTTTCTCCAGATAAAAGTCCAGCAAGCGCTTTTCCACCAGCATCATATGGGACATAGATCACATCGTTTGGATTTGCTCCAGCTGCTTGGAAAGCTAACGCACCAATTAAGTGGTCCATGCTTCCTCTTACAGATCCTCCAGCCATTTTAATTGACTTTGGATCTTTTTGATATTGATCAACTGCATCTTTGAAATTTTTGATAGGTGAATTTTTTGCAACAACTATTGCACCATAATCTCCAATTACACCTGCAATTGGTTTAACATCTTTATAAGATAAAGTGCCAGTACCTTTTACATAACCTTTGTGTCTTGTAATAGATCTTAACACCAATGGTGTTGACTGAACTAAAACTGTATCTTTCGGAGCGTTATTGATTAGGTAAGCCAAAGCCTTACCACCTCCACCACCTGACATGTTTTCAAATGATGCACTTTTCAAAAAACCAGCTTTTGTTAATGCTTCTCCAGTACCTCTAGCAGTTCCATCCCAACCACCACCAGCACCACCACCAATTAAAAAATGTAATTTTTCAACTGCAAATGAACTTGTTGATGAAAATAGAAGGAAAGCAGAGAATAAAACTGAAATAAAAGTTTTAATTAGTTTCATTATTTCCTCTCTTATTATATTTATGAAACCATCATTAAACATAAGTTATAAATTTTAGTCAATGCTCAAATATAATTTTTCCAAAAACATAAAGGAATATATTTTAGCTTTAGTAGGTAGTTATAAAGCTTTATTTATAGGACTTGTTGGTGGATACTTAGGTACTTTAATTAATCTACCTTTGCCCTGGTTATTAGGATCTCTAGGTTTAAATTTATGTTTCGCATTTACAAATTTTAAAATAGTTTTTCCAACTAAATTATTAAATCCTATATTTTTAATTGTTGGTATAATTCTTGGTGGAACTTTAAATGTAACATTATTGTATAAAATTCATCTATGGATTTTTTCGTCTTTAGCGATGTTAATCTGCACAATAGTCAGCACTATTCTTGCTGGTTATTATTTTTTTAAAGTTTGTAAATTTAGTAAATTCATTTCAGTTTTAGCAGCTCTTCCGGGCGCATTTGTTCCAATATCTGCAGCATTATTAGAATTTGGTAAATCAAAAAACGATAAGGGTGTTTTGATCCCTCAGGCTACAAGAGTGATATTTATTGTAAGTTTTGTGCCTATTTTTTTTATTAATAATTTAGGCTTCTCTGAAATGACAGGTTATAACTATGAAAATATCTATAACGAAAGATATTTTTTAGAAATATTATTTCTGTTAATAATTTGTTTCATTTTTGCAAACATCTTAAAAAATTATAAAATTCCATCACCTACTTTAGTTGGTGCAATGGCATTATCTGGTGCTTTTTATACCTTTGAAATAATTAATGCCAGATTCCCAGATGCATTTATAAATATTGCATTTATATTTCTTGGAACAGCTTTAGGTACAAGATTAAATGGATTAAAAATTAAAGAATTATTATTTTTTATATTTCATGGAATAATTGTTAGTTCAATTCTAGTTATTGTTGCAATGATAACTGCTTATTTGCTCACTTATATAGGGTTTGAATTTATCCCAACTTTTTTAAGTTTTGCTCCAGGAGGAATTCATGAAATGGTTGTTATTAGTGTTGCTTATAACATTGATCCAATATTTGTGAGCTACCATCATTTTTTAAGAATTTTTATAATAGTTTTATTTTTACCTTTTTTATTATCAAAATTTAGAAAAACTAATTAACAGCTTCTTGCATTCTTTGAAATACTTTATCAGCTGAAAGTTTAGTCAAATCTGAAACTTGAATTGCTTTAAAATGTTCTCGTTCAATACTAACTTTTTTAGCAGTAGTATGCGATCCAAATAAAACTAATCCTTTTACATTTAAATGCGCAGCCATATGTGCTGGCCCAGTATCGTTCGATATTACAAAATAACTCTCTTTTATTAATGACGAAAGTTGGGAAATATTAAGCGCTTTATCATTATCTAAAATAATATTAGCATCAATATCATTAGCTAATTTGATTTCATTTGGACCTGGGGCAATTAAAATTTGGATTTCATCTCTAAAAGTAGATTTAATTTTTTTTATCAATTCATTATAATATGGCCATCTTTTAATAGTTAAATGAGATGATGAAAAGGGGAATAAAATTAAATATTTGTTTAAATTATATTTTTTTTTGATTTCTGAAATATCCTCACAGCTCCAAGAAAAGTCTGGTTTAGTTACGTGATTAGTTTTAATTCCAGAAACATTTAATTGATGTTCAAAGCGGTTTAGAACAGTGTCTTTATCAAAATCATTCTTATTAGTTCCTTCAGGAAGTGTTGTTTCTGTTGATGACCAAATATCTGATGCGGCTTTTGGAAAGAGAACTTTTTTATAAAAACTAGTTCTTTTAGAATTTTGAAGGTCATAAACTTTAACAAATTTATATTTTTTTATCTTTCTCATTAATAAATATAAATAAATTAAGTTAAATCTAGAGAGTCGTTTATCTAAAATGACATCAGCTATATTTGGATTTTTTTTTAATAAATCATAATAAGGTTTGGTTGATAGTATATAAAGATCATCATTTGGATGATTGTCGGATATATCTTGAATTGCACCACTTGCTTGAGCTATATCACCTAAAGAGCCATGTTTTATAATAAGTATATTAGACATATTTTAAACAACTTAACATAATATCAATTTATATGAATAAAATTTTAGTAGAAGTATCAGTTGGAGAATTGCTGGATAAAATTTCTATTTTAGAAATTAAATCTGAAAAAATTAAAGATCCTGAAAAATTAAATTTCATAAATGATGAATATAAAATTTTAAAAGTTCAATTAAATACAAATATTAAAAATTACAGTGAAATTGAAAGTTTATACAACTCACTAAAAGAAATTAACTCAAAGCTTTGGGTAATAGAAGATGATAAAAGATTATGTGAAAAAAATTCTGATTTTGGTGAAAAATTTATTAAATTATCAAGAGATGTTCACTTCCTAAATGATGAAAGGGCAAAATTGAAATTAGAAATAAATAATAAAACTGGTTCTAAAATTAAAGAAATTAAAGAATACACCAAATATTAGTCTTATTCCCAATCAAACCTTTGAAAAGAATCAAATATTTTAAAAATACCTTGTGACCATTGATTACAAACTTTAGAAAATTCAGGGTCATTCATATTTAAACATTTAATTGATGCAATTTTGATTTCATCTTTTTTGATAACAGCAAAGTCTATTGGTGGACCAACGGTTAAATCGCTTTTTAATGTAGAGTCCATTGATATCAGTGCACATCTCGATGCATCTCCAATTGAGACTTTTGGTGTAATTACTCTATCTAAAATAGGTTTTCCATATTTCACTTCTCCTATTACTAAATATGGTTTGCTATCTGCTGGACGAATATAATTACCTTGAGGGTAAACTAAATATAATTCCGGTGGTTGATCTTTTATTTGACCACCAACAATAAATGTTGAACCAAGTAAAACGCTATCAGTATTTATTCCTTGTGGAGATGAATGTTCGATATTAAGAGAGCCAATATAGGAAGCAATTTGTTCAAAATCACTACAGGTATTTAAATTCATAATACCTGTTTCGCTTTTTAAATCTTTTTTTATTGAATTATAAACTGCTTGAGATGTTCCAAGATTTCCTGAAGTAACAATTACTATTGTTCTATCTCCAACATCGTGTGTTAACATTTTAGAATATATATTTACATTGTCCAATCCAGCATTTGTTCTAGAATCTGATGCAAAAACTAGTCCAGTCTCTGTTTTAATGCCAATACAATAAGTCATAACAAGTTAAATGTTTAAATTATATGTGATTACAATAAAACCCATTTATTTCATATCAGATATCGAATTTATTCATTTGCTTATTTAACTCTTATGTAAAAAAATTAAGTTAATATGTCTGATTTTTGGAAAAATTACGATTCTAAATCAACTTTTGATGGATATATCAGTAAAGAGAAGAAGTTGAGAAGTCATGCTAAGATCATTGCAGGCATACTTGAAAAATATGGAAAAAAAAAATTACAAGAAATTGAAAAAAATTGTCAAAGTACAATAAGCGCTAGAGGAATAAATTTTAGAGTTTATGCTGCAAATAATAGAGCTGAAGAGAAAAAATGGCCTTTAGACATCATTCCTAGAATTATACCAAAAAGTCAATGGTTAAAGGTTGCAAAAGGACTTGCACAAAGAGTTAAGGCACTAAATTTATTTATCGATGACGTCTATAATGCAAAAAAAATATTTAAAGACAAAGTAATACCTAAAGAATTAATTTTTAATTCTCCTTTATATTTAAAAGAATGTGAAGGTTTCTCCCCAAAACACAAAGCATGGTCAAATATATCTGGGATTGATCTTATAAAAAACATTGATGGGGATTTTTTAGTTCTTGAAGATAATTTAAGAGTTCCGTCTGGAGTTTCATATATGCTGGAAAATAGAATGGTAATGAGAGATATTTTTCCAGAACTATTTACAAGATATAAAGTTTCCTCAGTTCATCAATATGCAAATAAATTATATAATTGTATGACAGAGTGTATTCCAAAGAAAACTAATAACCCACACATGGTTTTATTAACACCTGGTATTTATAATTCAGCTTATTTTGAACACTCTTTTTTAGCGGAACAAATGGGTATAGCCTTGGTGGAGGGTAAAGATTTATTTGTTGAAAACGATCATGTTTACATGAAAACTGTCAAAGGCCCTTTGAAGGTAGATTGTATTTATAGACGAATTGATGACAATTTTATGGATCCAAAAGTTTTTTTCAAAGGATCCTTATTAGGTGTGCCTGGTGTTTTCAAATGTTGGAGAAAAGGAAATGTTGGAATAATAAATGCTTTAGGAACGGGAGTTGCAGATGATAAAGCGGTTTATTCTTATGTTAATAAAATGATAATTTACTATTTAGGTGAACAACCAATTATAGATCAAGTTGAAACTCTTCTTTGTGGAGATAAAAAAAATAGAGAACACGTTATAGACAATATCTCTAAATATGTTGTGAAACCCTCGAATGCATCAGGAGGCTATGGAATTATGATTGGTCCTAAAGCCTCAAAAGCTGAAAAAGAAGAAATGATAAAAAATATCAAAAAAAATCCAAGAAATTACATTGCACAACCACTAGAAATTCTTTCTACTGTTCCTACAATCACACCCGATAACATTGAACCAAGACATTTAGATTTAAGACCATTTATTTTAACAGGTAAATCAACATATGTAACAACTGGTGGTCTTACTAGAGTTGCACTGAAAAAAGGTAGTACAATAGTTAATAGTTCTCAAGGTGGTGGATCTAAAGATACATTAATTGTGGATAGTAAAAATTAAATTAGACTTGGTATTATTTTTCTTAAATCCATAGAGAGCTTGGGGTTAATTTTTGAATAAATTACGCCCTTCCCTAATTTTTTTAATGCTAATATTTTTCCGTCTGGTGAAATAATTGCTGTATGACCAAATGTTTCTCTTTTAGGGGTATTTTTACCAGTTTGAGCTGGTGCAAAAATATAACAAAAATTTTCAATCGCTCTTGCTCTTAAAAGTGTTAACCAATGTTTTTGTCCCGTATACTTAGTGAAAGCTGAAGGGACAGCAATGAAACTTAAATTTTTTTTTGATAAATTCCTATAAAGTTCAGGAAATCTCAGATCAAAACAGATTGTAAAACCTATTTTGCCCCAAGGTAAATTAGCCGTGACTAATTTATTTCCTGCTTTAAAAGTTTTACTTTCTTTATGTTGCTCTTTATTTGGAATTTTAACATCAAACATATTAATTTTATCATAATATTTGACAATTTTTCCATTTGGTCCAACCAGTATAGATCTATTTCTGAGTTTGTTTTTAACCTTAACGCAAATTGATCCGAGTAAAATCCATTTCTTATATTTTTTTGAAACTTCTCTAATTTTCTTCAAAATTGGATCTTTATTCATTTCAAAAGAATATTTAAAAAGTGTTTCTCTACTACTAGACATCAAAGAAGAAGTTTCAGGTGTAATAATTAAATCAGATTTATTTTTTATAGCTTGATTTACATATTTAACAATATCTTTAAAATTATTTTGATAATTTTCTCCACTAGATAATTGTATGCAAGCTATTTTCATGTTTGAAACCCATATTTTTTTTCTAAATATTTAATTACATTATGAATTATAAAAGTCATAAACAAGTAAATACCTCCCGCCACAATAAATACCTCGACAGGCTTAAATGTTGTTGAAATTATATATTTAGCAACACCAGTTAAGTCCATAAGTGTGACTGTGCTTGCCAAAGATGTGCCTTTAAGCATTAAAATAATTTCATTACCATAAGCTGGTAAAGATTGTTTAATTGCTATAGGAATTTGTATTTTTGTAAAAATAATTTTTGAAGGTATCCCCAAGCTTCTTCCAGCTTCTAAATATCCTGGTTTTATAGTTTGAAAAGCTGATCTCAATATTTCTGAAGTATAAGCCCCAGTATTTAATGAAAATGCAATTATCGCACACCAGTATGGTTCTTTTAAAACTACCCACAAAAATGTTGTTCTTAAGTATTCAATTTGACCTAATCCAAAATATATTATGAAGATTTGTACCAAAAGAGGTGTTCCTCTAAAAATATATGAGTATCCGTAAGCAAATTTATTAATCAACTTATTATTATTCATTCTCAGGATTGCAAAACCTAATCCAATAAAAAGACCAAGAATTAAAGATACAGATAATAGTTTAAGAGTAATCAAAGTTGCGTTTAACAACTTAGGAAAACTATTAATCATTAATTCAATATCCATTAATAACCTTTGCTATATTTTGTTTCTAATCTATTTAATAATTGCATGCTTAAAAATGTAAGCATTAAGTATAGAACTGCTGCAAATGAGTAAAAAAATAATGGATCTCTAGTTGAACCAGCTGCAATATAGGATTGTCTCATTATTTCAACTAAACCCGTTACAGATATAAGAGAAGTATCTTTTAATGTAATTTGCCAAACATTGCTTAAGTTTGGTATTGCTAGTCTTAGCATTTGAGGCAAAATTATTTTAAAGAAGTAAATATATTTATTAAAACCCAAAACTTTTGCAGCTTCGAACTGACCCTTATCAATTGATTGTAGGGCTCCTCTAAATACTTCAGTTGAATATGCTCCTGATATTATCCCTATTGAAAATGATCCAGTTAAAAAAGCATTAATTTCAATATAGTCATTATAACCAAATATAGAAGCAACAAACATAATTGCTCCACTTCCACCAAAGAAAAATAAATAAATTACTAAAAGCTCAGGTACACCTCTAATAACAGTGGTGTATGCATTACCAATAGAATTAAGAAATTTGTTATTTGATAATTTTAATGGAGTGAATAAAGCAGCAAATATAAAGCCTATTATCATAGCGGTTATTGAAACCGCAATTGTCATTAAGGTTGCAAAGAATAACTCATCTCCCCAACCTTTATCACCAAAATATAGAAGTTCCATAATATAGGTGGCTAATTATAGCCACCCATAAATAATTTATTACATAGAAGCGTCAAAACCAAAATGTTTTATAGCAAGCTTACTAATAATGCCATCATCTCTAGCTTTATCAATTGCTGCATTAAAATCATTTAGAAGTTTAGAGTCACCTTTTCTAATACCAACACCAACACCATTACCAAAATCTCCACCTGCAAATGTTGGTCCAGTTAATACAACTCCTTTACCAGATTTTTCTGCATAATCAGTAAAGGCAACTGCAGCAGCTAGCGCTGCATCTATTCTACCAGCAGATAAATCTAAATTTACTTCGTCTTGAGTTTTGTAAGTTCTAATTTTTACATTACCCATTAAGCCTGACTCTAAGAAGTTCTGGTGAATTGTTGCTGTTTGTACACCAATAGTTTTACCTTTAAATGCTTTAGTCAAAACATCTAGTGTTGCTTGTTCATCAGCACTTACGTCAGATAGATTTATAGCTGACATTGTTTTAAGACCTTCGTTTTTTGATCCTTTCAAAACAGCTAATGATGCAACTTCATCAGCATAACCTTGAGAAAAGTTTATTGTTTTCATTCTCTCACCAGTTATTGACATTCCAGCCATAATAGCATCAAATTTTCTTGAAACTAAAGCTGGTATCATTCCATCCCAGTCTTGCTCAACAATAGTGCAATCATGATTCATAATTTTGCATAGTTCATTTGCTAATTCGACTTCAAAGCCAATCAAATTTCCTGCTGAGTCTTTAGAATTCCAAGGTGGATATGCGCCTTCAGTTCCTATTTTAATTTGATCTGCAATAGAAGAAATTGTTAGAAATGATGATATTAAAATACCAAGTCCTAATACTTTTAATTTTTTCATTTTTTTCCTCCAAAATTTTTGAGATTATTTCATAAAATTATTGTTTTAAAAAGTAAAATTAATGATTTATTGACGAGGAAAAATTCCAAGAACAATCGAAACTTGGTATGTAAACTCTTGAAAGTTTTGTGTTTCCAAAATTTTTGTTAAAAACATTTAACCAATTTTCAACTTGTTTGGGTTTTTTATCTTGGCTTCCAACTTGAGCAGTAATTACACCTTTAGGTTTTAAAATTCTTTCTAAAGATGACATATTTTTTGCAGCCAAATCTATACAAAATTGATCATCGTTAAGATCAACAAAAATTTGATCATAGGTATTATCTTTGACTGATTTAATGCTCTCAAATGCATCACCCCAGACACATTTAACTGAATTTTTTTCTGTAGCCTTTTCTCCTATCTTGCTTAAATGTTTATCGCATACATCAACAACTTCAGGATCTAATTCATACCAATCTATAAATCCAAAATTTTGTGAAATACATTCTCTAGCAACACCACCGTCACCTCCACCAATAATTGCTGCTTTCTCTTTATTTGAATTCAAATTGAGACCTGAATTTACAAAGGTTGAGCTATATAAATGTTCATCACTCTCAGCGACTTGTATTTCATTATCAATAAATAAAGCTTTTCCAAACTGTTCTAAATCTAATATTTCAATATATTGTCCTGCTTTAGATTTAAAATTTTCTAATACTTTATTTACAACATAAGATTTTTTTAATCCTGGTGAACTATAGTTATCATGATATAGATCAATCGTATCTCTGTTAAATTCCTTAATAATGATTTGTTTGTGTTCTATTTCTTCTTTAATTACTTTAAGAGCAACTGATGGCGAAACTTTACCACAAGTAAAAAAATCAAAGCTTATAATTTCATTTTCTGGGAAAGTGTGAAAGCTTATATGGCTTTCTGCTAATAGAGCTACCAATGTAAAACCCTGAGGCTCAAATTTATATTTTGAAATCTTTAAAACTGTTACTTTTGCTAATTTTGCAATTTTATAAACTAACTTTTCATAAAATGAGGGATCATATTCTTTTTTGGTTCCAATGATATCTAGAGTTATATGTTCACCAACTTTTGTCACTTATTAACCTCTTTTATAATTTTTAGCTTTTTTTAAAACTTTATTCATTTCATTTATAGAAAGAATTTTTGGCTTTCCAAGCTTAAGAGCGGTTATATACTGTAAACTCAAATTTTCAACTTCTTGTGCCAATTCAAAAGCATCAGGTAAATTTTTATCAAATGCAATCTGACCGTGATTTGCAATCAAACAGGCTTTTCTATTATTCAAAGCTTTTAATATGTTTTTTGAAAGCTCTCTTGTTCCATAAGTTGCATATTTTGCACATTTAATATCATTACCTCCCGCGAGTGCAACCATGTAATGAAAAGCTGGAATAGGTTTTTTGTGAACAGATAGAGCTGTTGCATTAGTTGAATGTGTATGAACTATTGCTTGAGCATCTTTCTTTTTGATATAAATATCTTGATGAAATCTCCATTCTGACGAAGGTTTATATTTTTTTTCATATTTTCCATCTAGACTTACAAACACTATATCTTTTATTTTTAGTGATGAGTATTTTTTTCCTGAAGGGGTAATAAGAAAACCGTTGTTGTGTCTTACTGATATATTGCCAGATCTTAAAGCTGATAATTTTTTGTTATTAAGCATTTTGGAAAACTTAATAACATCATTTTTCTTTTTATTAGTTTTTGAAGAGACCATTTAAACCTTCAGTAGAGGCTTCGCATATTCCTTTTTCTGTTATTAATGCTGTAACATACTTAGCTGGGGTTACATCAAAAGCCAAATTTAATGATTTACTTTTCTCTGGATAAATTAAAACTTTATCAACTTTATTATCTTTGTTAATTCCATCCACATAAGAAAGTTCTTTTGGATCTCTTTCTTCTATTGGAATATCTTTGGAGTTTTGTAAATTCCAATCTATCGTTGAACTTGGTAAAGCAACATAAAAAGGTACCTTGTTATCATGAGCTGCAAGAGCTTTTAAATATGTACCAATTTTATTGCACACATCTCCGTTAGATAATGTTCTATCTGTTCCAACGATACACATATCGACCTGTCCTCTTTGCATTAATATTCCACCTGTATTATCTGCTATAATTGTATTTGGAATTTCTTCTTCATTAAGTTCATATGATGTAAGGTTTGCCCCTTGATTTCTTGGTCTAGTTTCATCTACCCAAACATGTATCGGTATTCCTTTTTTATGCGCATGATAAATAGGAGAAGTTGCTGTTCCCCAATCTATTGTAGCTAACCAACCTGCATTACAATGTGTGAGAATATTTACTGTTTCTTTCTTTTTATTATATATTTCTTCAATAATATTTAATCCATTTTTACCGATATTTTCACAAAATCCCTCATCTTCTTTACAAATTTTTTTAGCTTCATTGAGTGCAACTTTAAATAAATCTCCAGGTTCAACAAATGACAATTTGTTATTCATTCTATGCACTGCCCATTGAAGATTTATAGCCGTTGGCCTCGATTCAACTAATTCTCCAGAACTTTTTTTTATAAAATCAAGACTGTTATTTTCTTTTATAGCTAAAACCAATCCAAATGCAGCCGTACCTCCGATTAAAGGAGCGCCTCTCACTTCCATAGTTTTTATAGCATTTATAGCGTCTTTAACTGAGCTTAATTCTTTTATAATAAATTTATGTGGCAGCTTTGTCTGATCTATAATTTTTACAACTTGCTTTTCATCATCAAACCAAATTGTTTTATATACAATACCATTAATTTTCATTTATTAAGAACTCTTCCTGCGATTGTATTTAATTTGTCTTTAGTTTTTTGAGTTCTTTTTTCTGGAGCAGTAATTATTGCCACATCTAAACAATTATTAGTTGGGTCATTAGGATCTATGTGATTTTCAAAGATCTCTATCAAGTTTTTAATCATATTTTTTGCTTTTGCTGCATTGTCTAAAAGTACTTTTATAACTTTCTGAACATCAACATTCTCATGATCTGGATGCCAGCAATCATAATCTGTTACCATTGAAACTGAAGCATATCTAATTTCTGCTTCTCTAGCTAATTTAGCTTCTGGCATATTTGTCATTCCGATAATATCCGCTTTCCATGATCTGTATAAATTCGACTCTGCTAATGTAGAAAATTGTGGGCCTTCCATTACAACATAAGTTCCACCTTTTTGATAAGGTATATTTTCTTTTTTTATAGCATTTTCACAAGCATTCATAAGCCCATTTGAAGTTGGATGTGCCATTGATACATGTGCAACAATCTCATCATCAAAAAAAGTTTTGTTTCTTGCAAAAGTTCTATCAATGAACTGATCAACGATAACAAATTTTCCTGGCAGTAAATCCTCCTTTAATGACCCTACAGCTGAAACAGAGACTATATCTGTGATACCGAGTTGTTTAAGAGCATCAATATTTGCTCTAAAATTTATTTTAGATGGGGAGATAAAATGACCTTTGCCATGTCTTGGTAGAAAATAAATTTCTTTATTATTATATTTTGCTTTTAATATTAAATCTGAAGGTTTTCCCCACGGAGTATTTAAATCAAATGTTTCTCTATCTTTAAAGTCTTCAACATCATAGAGACCACTTCCACCAATAATTGCTAATTTATTATTTACCATATATTTATTTAGATTATATTTAAGTTTTATGGATTTAAAAGAACATATTAGATCAATTCAAGATTACCCAAAAAAGGGAATTCTGTTTAGAGATATTACAACTCTTATAAAAAATGAAAAAGCTTTTAAGGAATGTATAAATCAAATAGTAGAGAGATCAAAAAAATTTAAATTTGATAAAATAGCTGCTGTTGAATCAAGAGGTTTTGTTTTTGCTTCAGCTATTTCATATATTTTAGATAAACCATTTATAATGCTCAGAAAAAAAAATAAGCTTCCTGCAGAAGTTCATTCTATTGATTTTAAATTGGAATATGGAACAGCTACTATTGAAGTTCACAAAGACTCTTTTGATAAGAATGATAATGTATTAATTATTGATGATTTAATAGCAACTGGAGGAACGGCAGAAGCTGCAGCAAAATTAATTGAAATTTCTGAAAGTAATGTAGCTGGATTTATATTTGTAATTAATCTTTTTGATTTAGGTGGAACTGATAGTTTGCTGAAAAAGGGATATAAAGTTGAAAATTTATTAGATTTTCCTGGTCATTGATGGTAGCGGGAAGTGGGATCGAACCACTGACCTCGGGCTTATGAGTCCCGCGCTCTAACCAACTGAGCTACCCCGCCTTAAAATAATTGTTGGTTTATACTACTTTAAAATTTTTACAATATTTTATTTACTGTCTCTATAAAAAAAATTATGTCCACTATATTTTTTACTGTTAATTTTTTTTGGATAAACAATGCATGGCATTTTAAAATCATTACAAAAACCATGATTTGCATCTGACTTATAGTAATTGATACCATTTACTTTTTTATGTAATTTAATATTTGAATTATCAAAATTTATTTTATTAACATTGTTTAAAAAGTTAATATTTTTATGATTTTGTAAAACTAAAATTATTAAAAAAAATAAAGGTAAATATTTAAATTTACTTACTAATTCATATTTATCAATAATAGATTTAAAACCATAAGAAAAAAACAAACAACTTAATGATATAAATATTCCATAGCCAAATCTTATTTCAGGTGCATTAAACCAAACATAAAAGTTAAATATATAAAAAATTGTTAAAACATAAAAAATTTTTTTAAAGAATATATTTTTCTTTTCTAAAAAGATTCTTACAATAATAAAAAAAATTGAAATTATTGAAACAATCAGAAAAATAATAGTAAAACTAGTTGCTAGAAAGTAAGTTTTTAACCACGGAATAAACCATTTAAATGAATAAAGCGTGTAGTCAAAATTCATAAAACTCATTTTAGCAGAGTGAGCTCTAGGATAAGAAGATACAATATTAGAATATAGTTTGATCTCTTCAACTGGAGTGGACCAAAAAAAATTTGGGAAGCAAGTAAAACTTACAGGAAATAACCAGCAACCAGATAAAACAAAACTTTTTATTAACCAAATTAAAAATAAAATTGAGCAAATCAATAGTACTCTATTAAATTTAGATTTTGATAAAAAAAATATTGAGATAGGTAGTAGAAGAGTTCCTATATGACTGATCTTAGTTATGGCTGCTAGACAAGAGAAAATAAAACAATACCCATAATCTTGATATTTTGAACTTTCAAAATACTTTAAAAAAAAATATACCGAAAATATTAAAAAAAACATTGCTACGGTATCTGCCTCTGGAGATCTTAAACTGTTTAAAATTAAACCATTACTATCAGAATGAATTATTGAAAATAATAAGATAAAATTCAAACAACAAAATATATAAATAAAACTAAGCTTAACATTTCTTAATGTAAATGAATTAAACTGATTAATTAAAACTGCAATAGGTATACAATTAAATATATATAGATATTGTACATTATATTTTGGATTGTTGAATATTGATAAAACTAATTGCCAAAATGAATTTGTTCCAAAACGAATTTCTAAATTAGATAATCCAAAATTTAATTTATAAAAAGAATTCCAATTTAAAATTTGGAGATGATATAATTTAGTGTCGTAAACTGTTTGAGAATTATAAGTAATAAATACTATTGTAAGTAAAATGCCAAAAAACTGAATAATTTTTTTATTTAGTTCAACTTCTTTTATAAAATAAATAAATATTAATATTCCAACTATAAAGAAAAGTTCTGTCAAATAATTCAATGGAAAAAAAATATTAAATATAAATGCAATAATAAAAACTGGAATTAAACCTAAAAAAAGATCGTAATCATTAATTTGCTTACAATTATTTTCAGAATAAAAGATAAATCTCTTAATTAGAATTGAAAAACCGAATAAAGCAATTAAAGATAAAACTAAAATGATATAATTTAAAATCAATTGTTAACTAATTTATATTTAAAAATTGAATAGATTGCGGTAAATGCGTCTTTTAATCTTATTTTTTTTCCTTGTTCGTAAGTTCTTCCTGAATAAGAAATACCCACTTCATATATATTAAGCTTTAGTTTTGATAGTTTCATGATTAGCTCAATTTCAAAAGAAAAGCCATCCTCCTTTAAAGAAATTTTATCCAACTTACTTTTTTTAATAACTTTGTAACAGGTTTCTACGTCACTAAAATTAATGTTAGTAAATATATTTACAAGGAGTGTGATAATAAAATTAGCAATTCTGTGATGAAAATTAAGAAGTCTTTTTGGTCCATCTCCTTTAAAACGAGATCCAAGAACTAGATCTGCGTTTTTATTTATAAAGGGATCAATCAGAATTCTATAATCTTCGGGATCATATTCTAAATCAGCATCTTGTATTAATATTATATCACCGTTACACTTTTTAAAACCCTCTCTTAATGCATATCCTTTTCCTCTATTTTGTTCATAAGAAATTAAATAATCATACAAATTTTTGTAATCCTCTAGTATTTTTTTTGTACCGTCTGTTGATCCGTCATCAATAACAATTATTTCTAAATTAAAATTTTTCTTTTTTTCATTTACCTTTTTTAAAATATTTGCAACGTAATCTTTTTCGTTAAAGATAGGTATAACAATTGATATTTTCATTGGATAGCTTCGAACAAATATATTAACAATTATTTAAAATAGCAATCTGGAAGTTTATTATAATCAAAATAATATATATACGCTGAGTATTTATAATCACTCTTATTGAAAAAATTTCTACTTTTGTGCTTAAAAAAATTTTCTTTTTTTTTATAAATTCCAGAAGTACATGATATCAATTTTTTTATATTTTCAGAAGAATCACTTCGTATAACTAGATACTTGGGTTTTTTTTCTTTTAATAAATTTAAATATTTTTTGTCGTTTGAATAAAGTAGGAAATCAGTCGGAATTATATTCATCTTTGGTAGGGATATAGATCTATGAGAATATATTACTTTATTATTTGTATTTAAACTTGCGCTTGACCAATTTGCTAAATCATACCCATAAGCATAATTATTTAATACATAACTTTTTAATTTTGGAGACAAAGAACCTGCAGATATTGTAAATATTCCAACTAAAACTGCTGTGGCAGTTAAGAAACCTTGTGCAAAAATATAAATTTTTAAAAGCCTTGAAAATTTAAAATCAAAATTAAATTTAGAGTATTTTAAAGCAATAATTGACCAAATTACAGGTTCAATAATGAATCTTGCTGAAAACTTTCCATAATTATAAAGAATTAAAAAATAAAAAATAATTGAAAAAACAATAATTATATTTTTTTTTATATTTGTAAATAATAGTAAAGGAATGGTTAGGATAGATATGCCGATTGTTTCAGTATATCTACCTAACGAATTCGGAAATAAAAAAAAACTTTTATTACAAGGAAATTCACATGCATTAATTGAATTATATAAACCTTTATATCCCTCTAGAACAGGGAAATAGGGAAAATATATTTTATTAATAAAATTGCCACCATAATTTAAATACTTCCAGTAAAACGAGGGAAAAGATAAAATAAAAATAATTAAAAAAGTAAAAATGAAAGCTTTGTAATTTTTGCCTTTTAAAATTTTAAATGAAGAAATTATGCTAATTATAAAAGCGCTTAAAATGAAAGAAAATTTACCTTCAAAACATACATACAAAAGTAATGTTATTAAAAAAAATTTATAAAAATTATTCTCTGACTTTTCAATTTTTAAATTAAAGAAAGTAATTGCAAATGCTAAAGTTGAGTATGAAATAAATATTAATTGAGGTTTTGCTGTAGAATTTAAAAATATTAAAAGTGGAATACTTAAGAATATTAAAATTAGATAAAATTCATTTTTAAAATACTTTATGTTATTATTTGCATTAATATTTTTTTTTATTACACCCAAAATACTAATAAATCCTGAAAACTGCACCAATGCAGAAAATTGTTCTGCACCAATTATCAAACCTAAAATTATTGGAATTTCTCCAATACCGGCTTGTGATGCATGGAACCATGATATGTCTTTTGGAAATGAACCATAATTAATAATGTGTATTGGTACAGATATATGATAATCCAAAGAGTCAGCATCTGTTATCGGACCTAGTGAAAGAAAAAAATACAATAATACAAATATAAATAAAGTAAGACTGTATAAATTTTTAAATAAATTATTATTTTTTAATTTTAAGTTTTTAATCTTATCTATGAAATGCCAAATTCCAATCAATAAAACTAAAATAGATGTAAAATAGAAGATATCACTATGAATATTAAAAAATAATACCAAGGGATAAAAAATTAAATAAATAAAAATTAAACTTATTGGGATGTACTGAAAATTTAAAATACAGATTTCTTGTAAAGAATTTCGAATATATTTATGTTTAAATAGAATTTTACCAATTCTATAAAATCCTAAAATTAAAAAAATTGATGCTATCGAGGATAATGGATATGTTAGAGAGTAATTTTCAATACCAAATTTCATAAATTTAAATTATTGTTTTTTTTCATTTAATTTATATATGAATTATTTATTTACTTTTTTTTATCTCTTTTAAATTTTCTTTTTTCTTTTAAGGATTTTTTTGGTTTTTTTTTAACGCTAGAATCTTTAAATGATTTACCACTATATCGTTTTGACATTTAATTTATTTGATCAAAGAACTTATCTTTTAATTGATATGTAAAAGGATATTCTTTGCCAATTGGCTGAAATTTAGTTTTAATTACTATTACATTTTGCTTATCGAGTTTAAATTTCCATGTTAATTTAATGTCACCTGAAAACACTCTTAACCTACCTAAATTTGTAAATCTCCATCCATCTTCTGAAATAACTTTTCCATCTTGGTATCTTTTGTAATTCTTTTCATCAAATATATAAGTTACAACACCTTGGTTTCTCTCGTCTTCCAATGTTATTGCATAATTATTTAAGAATTCAGCTGTTTGAGATTTATTCAAACTTTTCTTAGATATAGATTTTAAAAAGTCAGTGGTTTTATCAATGGTTTGATCTATTTTATCTTTAGCAATAGAGATCGATGATAAAAAAAGAGAAATAAATAGAACACTAAATATGTTTTTAAACATTAATATTTAATTTAATAAATTTATAGTAAATAAAAAGGTAAATATTGAAGCAAATGTTGAAATAAATATTGCTTTAATGATATTTTCTGGACTTACATTATATGCAGAGCACATAACAATTGAGGTGGCTCCACATGGGCCAACACTCACCAACAAAGCTCCAGCAAAATTGATTGGATTTGATAAGCTAAATAATGTGTACCCTAAAATTAGCAAAATGAGTGGAGATATAATAAGTTTTAATATTGAAATAGTGATTGTTAATTTATTGAAAACTTTTTTTGAGTAAAAAGATAGAATGATACCGATTGCAAACAAACCAACAGGCATCACACATGCAGCAAGTCTTTGAAGAATATACTCAAATGGAGTTTCGTCAATATTGATCTTTGAAATCCTTATTATCAATCCAATTAATATTGCTAATATCATTGGATTTAATATTAAATTTCTTAAGAACTGAAATAATTTAATTCTTTTTTTTACGGTAAGTTCTAAAAAAAAACTAACTATGGATAATAAAACTACACTATCCATTAAAATAATACCTGATATTTGAGTAATTGTGCTTCCTGCAAAAAAAATTTCAGCAATAGGTAAAACTAATATTACGTGATTGGATAAAGCAACCGTTAGAGCCCAAATAATAGATTCTTGCATTGATCTTTTGAAAGTATTTTTGGTTAATAAGAAAGCAAATATTCCACTCGTTAATTGCATTAAAAAATATGATGAAATTTGAGACACATCAATTTCCCCAACATCACTTTGTGCAACTAGTTTTATGATTAAAGCTGGTACCGCTATATAAAATGAAAATAAATTAAATATTCTAGCTTTTTGTAAATCAAATATTTTAATATATCCCAAAATATAACCAATAAGAGTAATACCTATAAATGGTGTTAAGCCTAAAAATACCTGAAACATTATTGGACAGTAATTCTATGCATGATTCTATCACCTTTAAAAGCTGTTGCTTGATGAAGCATAGATCTATTATCCCAAATAGCTAATTGGTTCTTTTCCCACTCTAAAGAATATTGAAAACTTTTTTTTAATTGGTGTTTGAATAAATAATTTTTTAATTTTTTATCAATTTTACTGTTATTAAAACGTATAAAGTGTCCTGGACTACAATATAAAGTATATTTACTGTTTATTTTTCGTATTAATTTATGCTTTGAAATGAGTTCTTTCGCTTTTTTCCCCTTTTCTTTCTCTCTTTCCAATCTCGTTACAGATATAGGTCCTTCTGATGAAAATATACATTTTTCGTTTTTAAACTTTTTTTTAAAGTTAGCTGGTAATTTTTCATAAGCTAAATATTGGGAACAAAAATCTGTGTTTGCCTGACCTTTTTTCGGAACTAATTTAGATAACAACATTGTAAATCTAGGTGGCTTTTTAGTATAAATTGAATCAGTATGAAATTGTTCACCAAAACTAGGGCCTTTATCAGTAGATTTTCTTTGAACAACAGTTATTTGAGGATATTTTTTATTTAATCCTTTGAGTCTTGGATAGTTTGCAAGTTTTCCAAATTTTTTTGCAAATTTTACATAATGATCAGAGCTTAATTTTTGGTTTCTAAAATAAATCATTCCATATTTCGATAAGGCAGATTTAATTTTTTTTAATGTAGAATTATTAATTTTATTTAAATCACAGACTAATTCTGCGCCTATATTTTTTTTATTAGGAATTATTTTAAGCATTTTTTAAAAAGAAACTTTTCAATTGTTTAATAGTTTCTTTGGGATTTTGCTCTGGTATAAAATGTCCAGATTTAACAGCAACTCCAACAACTTTTTTATTTGAATAATTTTGCCAAATTTTGATTGGTTTAAATTGTTTGCCTATAACTCCACTTTTTCCCCATAAAACTTGAACAGGAATATTTAATTTTTTCTTTCGATCGTATCTGTCATGATCAAGATCAATAGTAGCAGATGCTCTATAATCTTCACATGATCCATGAATTCTCTTAGGTTGCTTAAAGCACTTTAAGTAACCCTCTTCAACTCTTCCAAATTTATGATTGCCAGACCATTTATCCAAGCAATTCTTCATCCATTTTCTTGGATCACTCATTATCATTCTTTCAGGTAACCATTTTGGCTGAATTAAAAAAAACCAATGGAAGTAAGCTTTTGCAAAATCTCTAGTTGTTAGTTCGTACATATCTAAAGTTGGACAAATATCTAAAACGCTAAGAGCAAGCACGTTTTTTCTATGATCTCTTGCCAATCTATGAGCAACTCTTCCACCTCTATCATGGCCTGCAACAAAAAATTTAGGGTAACCCAATCTTACCATCATTTGTTTCATGTCGCTTGCCATTTCTCTTTTTGAATAATTAAAATGTTTATTATCAGATGGTGGAGCTAAACTGTCTCCATAACCTCTTAGGTCTGCTGCAACGACTGTGAAGCTTTTCGATAACTCAGGAGCTGTTTTATGCCACATTAAATGTGTTTGAGGGTAACCATGAAGTAATAATAAAGGTGGACCGTCTCCTCTCACTTTACAAAAGACTTTTCCCTTTTTAACTTTGACGTATTTACTTTTAAAACCTTCAAACATTTATTTATTTTAATATATATATTAATAATTCAATCAGTAATTTTAAAATTGTTCAAATACAACGTTTATAAGGTCAATTATTAAATTGAATTATCATTCATTGAATGTATACCTTCATTTTTGTGAGAATTGAAGAAGAGCTAAAACTAGATTATTCCGACGTACTTTTTAGACCTAAAAGAAGCACTCTTAAAAGTAGAAAAGATGTTAATTTAAAACGAACTTATCGTTTTAAATACAGTAAAAATGAATGGTCTGGAATTCCTATAATGGCAGCTAATATGGATGGTGTAGGCGTGCTTGGTGTTGCTGAAAAATTATCTGAATACGGAATGATTACATGCTTAACGAAACAGCATGATGTTAAAAAAATAAAACAATTTAAAAAAATTAAGTCAATATATCCAAATGTAGCTTTAAGTATTGGAACAAAAAAAGAGGATTTTCAAAATTTAGATAAAGTTTTAAAAGAATTTAGTTTCATTAAATTTATATGCATTGATGTTGCTAACGGTTATTCAGAGCATTTTAGTAAATTTTTAAAATCTGTTAGGGATAAATATCCAACGAAAACAATCATAGCAGGTAATGTTGTTACTGCAGATATGACACAAGAATTAATTTTATCAGGAGCAGATATTGTGAAAGTTGGAATTGGACCAGGGAGTGTGTGTACAACAAGAATACAAACTGGGGTTGGCTATCCTCAGTTAAGTGCGGTAATAGAATGTGCTGATGCAGCGCATGGATTAGGTGCACATATCATTGCAGATGGTGGATGTACATGTCCAGGTGATGTTGCTAAAGCATTTGGTGGAGGAGCTGATTTTGTTATGCTTGGAGGAATGTTTGCAGGTCATGATGAAGGTAAAGGAAAATTAGTAAAATCTAATGGCTCAAAGTATGTTGAATTTTACGGATCAAGTTCTGAAACTGCAAATAACAAACATTATGGTGGACTATCAGACTACAGAAGTAGCGAAGGCAGAACAGTAAGAGTTAAGTACCGTGGTAAAATTAATGATACCATTTTAAATATTTTAGGTGGTGTGAGAAGCAGTTGTACATATGTTGGAGCACCCTCTTTAAAACAATTAAGTAAGTGCACAACTTTTGTAAGAGTTACTAAGCAATTTAACGATACATTCACTAAATAAATGAAAGAGTATTCTATAGCATCAATTGCTGGTGACGGCATTGGTAAAGAAGTTGTACCTGAGGCACAAAAAATTTTAAAAGAAATTTCTCAGCAACATCAATTCAAATTAAAGATAGAGGATTATGATTTCGCATCATGTGATTATTATGAAAAGCATGGAAAAATGATGCCAGATGACTGGAAAGATAAATTAACTAAACATGACGCAATTTTTTTTGGTGCGGTTGGCATGCCAGATAAATACCCTGACCATATTACGCTTTGGGGTTCATTATTAAAATTTAGAAGAGAGTTTGATCAATTTATTAATTTGAGACCTGTAAAGCTTTTTGAAGGTGTCAATGCTCCATTAGCTAAAAAAAAACCCGGTGATATTGACATGATAATTGTTAGAGAAAATACTGAAGGAGAATACTCATCAGTCGGTGGAAGAATGTATCAGGGAACTGATAGAGAGGTTGTTATTCAAGAAACAGTAATGTCAAAATATGGAATAGATAGAGTTCAACAATTTGCTTTTGAATTAGCTAAGAAAAGGAAAAGAAAAAAACTAACAAGTGCTACAAAATCAAATGGAATATCTATTACAATGCCTTATTGGGATGAAAGATTTAATGAAAATAAAAAAAATTATCCTGATGTTGAAACTGATCAATACCATATCGATATATTAGCTGCTAGATTTGTGTTAAGTCCTGAACGCTTTGATGTGATAGTCGCATCGAACCTTTTTGGGGATATTCTATCTGATCTAGGACCAGCTTGTACTGGAACTATTGGAATTGCACCATCTGGAAATATAAATCCAACTAATAAGTATCCATCATTATTTGAACCCGTTCATGGATCGGCACCAGATATTGCGGGACAAGGGATAGCTAATCCAGTTGGTCAAATTTGGTCAGCCGCAATGATGTTAGATTACTTAGGTGAAAAAGAAGCTTCTGATAGAATAGTAAAATCAATTGAATTAACTCTTAAAGATAAAGACAGTCGAACAAAAGATCTTCAAGGCTCTAGTAATACAGAACAGTGTTCAAAAAAAATTTTAGATAATCTTAGCTCGGTCTAAAATTTAATCACAAATATGAATTTTCTTAAAAATAAATCTATTACCAAAGTTATAATTTTATCTATATCTGGGTTTTTTATTTTAGTTTGCCAAGATTCAACTGCAAAATATCTGGGAACATTAATGCCATTAAATCAAGTAATTTGGGGCAGATTTTTTTTTCACTTTGTGATTATTTTAATTTTATTCGCGATATTAAAACCTAAGTTAAACTTAAAAAGCAATTTTAAAATTAATATTATTAGATCTATATTAATGGTTTTTGCTACTTTTTTTTTCATTCATTCTTTACAAAAATTTGACCTTGTGGACATCTATGTAGTTTTCTTCTCAGCTCCATTAATAGTATCAATTTTAACGGCATTGTTTTTAAAAGATATTCTTTCATCTAAAGGTATAATTTTAATGTTATTAAGCTTTGGGTGTATAATTTATTCAATGAGTCCTAGTATGAAAGTCTTAAGTTTAGACTTGATTTTTCCTTTGGTACCACCAGTATGTTGGGCTTTATATCAATTTTTTACAAAATTTATTTCTGGTAATAATGATCCTTTAGTGGCGTTATTTTATGCTGCTGTTGTTGGGGCCATTGTTTTCTCTATTTATGTAATGTTAGACTGGACTCCCATTGAGAATAATAGCTTGTGGGTTTGGTTGATATTTCTTGGTGTATTAGGTTTTACTAGTCATCTTTTAATTATATTTGCAATTCAGCTATCAAATTTATCTTTTGTAACTAATTTTCAATATTCACAATTAATTTGGTCAACATTAATCAATTTTTATATATTCGGAGTACCTTTTGATTTTAATAAAACTTTTGGAGTTATTGGAATAATAGTTTTTGGAGTTTTATTTGTTCAGGCCGAGAGTAGAAAAAAAAAACTTAGTTCTTAAAATCCTTATTGTTTAAAGGTTTTTCCAACACCTCAACTGGATATTTTTGTTTTTCAATTTCAATATATATATTTTTGTCTTTTAATGTTTCAACTGTATTACCAGAATTGACATATCCAAAAGAAAGATTTTTATCATAACAAAAAGAATAATTTCCTGAAGTTGTTCTACCAATTATTTTGTCATCCATATAAATAGGTTCTTCATGTAATAAAAGTGGCTCACCAGGTTTACTGTCTTTAAGAGTAAACATCATCATCCTTTTATCTAATTTTTGGTCTTTAATTTTTAATAGAGCATCTTTTCCAATAAAGTTTACATTTTTCTTATAACTAATTGCAAATTTTAAACCTGCTTGATACTGATTTTCCTCTGGTGAAATATCATGTCCCCAGTGAACAAATCCACTTTCCATTCTCATAATATCCATTGCATGCATTCCACAATGAGATAGTTCGAAGTTTTTTCCCTCTTCAATTAGAATTTCATATAAATCCTTAGCTAAACTTGACTCAACATAGAGCTCAAATCCTAATTCACCAACATAAGAAAGTCGTTGAGCCCAAACTTTAACACCATTTATCATGATGAACTTCCCAGTTCCAAACTTAAATTCATCATTACTAAAATCATCATTACTTATTTTCGAAATCATCTCTCTACTCTTTGGACCGAATAATCCTAGACAACAAATATCCTCTGTTACGTCTTTAAATGATACATCTTCATCTAAATACTTTAATATATGATATTTATCGTGTTCTCTCGTTGCTGCTGAGCTTACAATTCTAAAATAATTTTTATCCATACATACAACAGTTAAATCTGTTTCTATTCCACCATCTTCATTTAACATATGAGTGTAAGTTGTTTTTCCAATCTCATTTTTAATGTTAGCAGTGCACAACTTTTGTAGTTCTTGGTGAGTTTTTTCACCTTTCAAATCAAATTTTGAAAATGTTGAGAAATCAAATAGACCAACATTTTTTCTTGCATTTAAAGTTTCGTGTTTTGCTGAAGGGTACCAATTTTGATAATTAAAACTATATTCATATTTAGGCTCTTTACCATTTAATGAATACCACATTGGCCTTTCAAATCCTCCTGCAACTCCAAAACAAGCTCCTACTCTTTTTAATTCTTCATGATAGGGCAAAAGTTTTTGATTTCTTGATGTATTTGGTTGTTTATAAGGCCAATGCATTCCATACAGATCACCAAGCGTTTCTGTTACTCTTTCCATAATAAAGTTTTTTGATGAATGGAATTTTTGAAACCTTTTAATATCCACTGAAAATAAATCTTCATTAATATATCCATTCATCATCCATTCGGCAGTAACTCTACCTGCTCCTCCTGAACTTGCAATTCCAATGCTATTAAAGCCACAACATGTATATAGATTTTTAACTTCAGGGGTTTCGCCTAATAAATATTGAGTATCTGGAGTAAAAGACTCTGGACCAGAGAAGAATTTTCTTATTCCTGCACTTTCTAACATTGGCAATCTATGAAATGATTTTTCTAAGAAAGGTTCAAAGTGATCAAAATCATCTGGCAGTTCACCAAACGAAAAATTGTCTGGCACTCTTCCTGTATCTTTAAAAGCCGGTTTTGCCTTTGGTTCAAAAATACCAACAAGCATTTTTCCTGCATCTTCTTTCAAATATAAACAAGCATTATAATCTCTTAAAACGGGAAGATTTTGAGGTAAATTTTTTATTGGCTCAGTGATTATATAAAAATGTTCATTTGGGTATAAAGGAACACTAACATTAATTTCTTCACCTAATTGTCTTGACCACATTCCTGTAGCCATAACAACGTATTCACAATCGATGACACCTTTATCAGTTTCTACCCCACTAATTCTAGAATTTTTAATTAAAATTTTTTTTACAGGTGTTTTTTCAAAAATCTTTGCGCCCTCCATTTTTGCAGCTTTTGCAAGTACGTTAGTTACTCCAACTGGATCTGCTTGAGCATCTTTTGGCATATAAACACCACCCACAATATCTTCACTATGTAATACGGGATACAATTCCTTTAAACGTTTTTTATTAAGAACTTCTACTTCAACATCTGATAATTGAGCAGTTGTTGCTTGTCTTAGTAGTTCTTGCATTCTTTCTTTGGTAGATGCAACTGTGATTGCACCATTTTGCTTCATTCCAGTTGATAGACCAGTAGTCTTTTCTAAATCTTTATAAAGATCTAAAGAATATTTTCTTATTTTTGTAATTGTTGATGATGCACCTAATTGACCTAGAAGACCTGCAGCGTGCCAAGTAGTTCCTGATGTTAATTGATCTCTTTCAAGCAATATTACATCTTTCCAACCAAATTTTGCCAGATGATAAGCACATGATGTTCCAGCAACGCCTCCGCCTATAACAACTACTTTAGTACTTTTTGGTAACTCTTTCATACTTAATGTGATTTATACGATTAAATTTAAAAGCAAACAATATGATCGATATGGATGGGTCTTTTTATACCAAATTTTTCATCGACTTCATGTTGATGAATATGATGAGAATGCACAAAAACTGGTATTAATTTATTACTTAATGTTTTTAATGTATAAATAAAATTTGATCCTCTGAATTTTCTATCTACTACCTCAAGTTTAAGATTGCTCGCATCATCATGCTGTAAGTCCTCTGGCTGTATTAATAGTTTTACTTTAGATCCTATTGGGAACGGTCTAGCGAAATTTCCAGTTATTGTACCTAAATCCTCATTTTCAAGACTTTTCGGACTGGTAACTTCTGCTGGTATTAATGTGCCTCTATTTAAAAAATTAACTACCTCTACTGAATTTGGCAAATGATAAACATTATATGGATCATCATATTGCTTTAATTCACCATCTAATATTATTCCACATTTACTGCCTAGATAAAAAGCTTCATAAGAATCGTGTGTTACAATTATTGTAGTTATTTTAGAATTTGTTAAAATTTGTTTTAATTCAACTTGAATTTCCTCCTTAAAACTTTGATCTACATTTGATAATGGCTCATCAAGCATTAATAAATCAGGTTGAGAAACTAAAGATCTTGCTAGAGATGCTCTTTGGGCTTCACCAGCACTTATCTCATGCGGAAATTTATTTAATATTTTGTTTAAGTTTAAAAAATTAATTACTTCTTTAGTTTGTATTTTTTTATCATCTTTCACTCTATCTGAGCCAAGATTAATATTTTTTTCTATATTGTAATGAGGAAATAAGCTGTTCTCTTGAAATGATAGAGCAATATTACGATTTTCTGGTTCGATATGAATATTTTCAGAAGAAATTGTTCTGCCTTTTAGATTAATTTTACCTTTATTAATTTTTTCTAAACCTGCAATAGTTCTTAATATTGTGGTTTTACCTATGCCTGAGGGGCCAAGTAAACATACAATTTCACCTTCATTTTCAATTTTTAAAGAAACGTTATTTACTTTATTTTTCCCGCCAGCAGCAAAAGATACATTTTCAATTTCAAAAAAATTATTAGCCATTAGTCTTTCAAAATAAATTTGGACGTAATCAAAATAAATGTACTTGCAATTAATATCAAGAATAATGATGGAACTGCTGCAGCTTCTAAGAGATCTTGAGATGCAAAAATATATGCTGTTGTAGCGAATGTTTCAAAGTTAAATGGTCTCAATATCAAAGTTATAGGTAATTCTTTTATTACTTCTATAGTAATCAATATCCCTATAAGAAAAACAGAATTTTTTAAATAAGGAACATGAATTCCTAAAAAAGTTTTTATTTTCGAGTAACCAAGAAGATAAGAACTTTCATCAATTGACCTATTTATTCTTTCATAACCAGTTTTCAAACCGTTATAAGCTAATGAATAAAATCTGATAAAATAAACTATTACTAAACCAAAAATAGATCCTATAAATACTCTCTTTATAGAATTAAATTCAAAGGCTTTTATAAAAGTATTATCAAACCAAGCAATAAAAGTGATGAATGCTACAGCTAAAATTACACCAGGAATTGCATAACCAGTAATAGAAAATGTTGTAAGATAATTTAAGAATTTACTTTTAGTTACTCTGTTTCCATAATTTGAAATAAATGAAAAAATTACTAGAACAACACTTGATAAAAATACCAAGTAAATTGTGTTTATAAATAATTGAAAAGTATTTAAATCAAATAAATTTTTTGGAAAAATTATTGTCCAATACAACATTTGTAAAACAGGGAATAAAAAGCTGATTAAAAAAACTAAAAAACAAAATCCGAATGCTAAAGAACCTTTTGAAAAGTTTAATTTAATTTTCTTCTTTTCTTTAATTCCTCCCTTAACTGGAGAGTGATATTGAGCTTTTTTTCTTGAGATATTCTCAATAAAAAAAAGTCCTAATATAAATAATAGCAAAAAAAATGAGAGCTGATTTGCAAAAGCTAAATCATCAAAAGATATCCATGAATCATATATTCCAGTAGTAAGAGTTGCTATTCCAAAAAATGATACTGCTCCAAAATCTGATAATGTTTCCATAGCAACTAATGCTAAACCCGCAACTATAGCTGGTCTTGCAGATGGTAAAATGATTTTAAAGAAAGATTTATATTTTGAAAAACCTAGATTTTGTCCTAATTCTATTAAATTTTGAGACTGATAATGAAAAGATGCTCTAGTTAAAACGTAAACATATCCAAATAGTGAAAAAGAAATAGATAAAATAGCACCAAGCATACCATCAAATTTTGGAATGGATTGATTATATTCACCAGGTCCAAATAAAGATTTCAATATTGAGTATAGTGTTCCAAAGTTTTCAAAAAAAGCAGTTAATGAATAAGCATAAATGTAAGCAGGTACTGCAAAAGATAATATTAAAGCCCATTTAAAAAATTTAACGCCTGGAAAATCATAAAATGAAACTACGTATGCACTGCCAACGCCTAAGAATAATGTAAGAACCAAAACTCCTAAAAGTAATATTAAGGAATTATAAATATATTCAATTAAAAATGTATTTTTTAAAATATCAAAGTAATTAGTTGTTTCTTGGAAGAAACTTGCAAACACAGTTAAAATTGGAATTGCAACAACAAATGAAACTAAAAATGATGAAAGGTACCAGGAATTAAATTTCATATATTATAATCCGCCTTATAATCATGAAAATCAAAAGTGCCCATGGTTTAGGAGACCAAACCATAGGCACAAACTTTAGAAAATCAAAAATTAAATACTTTTAGGATATGCGGAACCTCCTTAGTTTTAATTTCAGACAATTTTCTATTATTTACACGTTTATTGATTTTTTCACACTCCGAAGCACATGCAGGACAGGCTTTGGAAGATTTATTATAATCAATTTCCGTAGTAAATTTTTTTTTAACAGCTATCATTTACTTCCAACCTGCAGCCAACATTACTTCTAATGCATCTGCTTGTTTTGCACCGTATGACTTAACACTTGTTTTAGTATCCATTACAAAGTTCATCTCTTTGCCTGGAACTAAATCATTAGGTGTTACACCACCGATCATTGGATACTCAAAAGTATTATTTACAATGTGATTTTGAGCCTCTGTTGATAATAAAAACTCAACTAATTTTACAGCATTAGCTTTGTTTGGTGCATGTTTAAGCATACCAGCTCCACTAATATTAATGTGCGTTCCTCTATCTTGTTGATTAGGGAAAAAAGGCATTACTTTTTTTGCCGCTTCTTGTTGTTCAGCACCTTTTTTTCCAGATAACATCAATGCATGATAATATGTATTTGCAACAGCAATATCAGCTTCTCCAGCCGCAACAGCCATGATTTGAGCGCGGTCGTTACCTTTTGGAGTTCTAGCCATGTTTGCTACAACAGCTTTAGACCATTCTGCAGTTTTAGCTTTACCATTATTCTTAACTAGTGAAGCAACTAAAGACTGGTTATAAATGTTGTTAGATTTTCTTATTACTAATCTACCTTTCCATTTTGGATCAGCTAGACCTTCGTAAGTCATGCCATTTAGTTCATTTGCATTTACTCTTTCAGGTGAATAATAAATTATTCTTGCTCTCTTAGCTATTCCAGTCCATTTAGCAGATCTAAATTGTGCAGGTACAGCATCCTTAATAGCTTTTGACCAACCAGCGTTTTGCATCATGCCTTTGGCTGCAAATGCACCTAATCTTCCAGCATCAGCTGTGATGTATAAATCTCCAACACAGTCTGCTCCCTCTTCTGTAATTCTTTTTTGCAGGGCTTTATCTTTACCTGAAACTACGTTTACTTTAATTCCTGTTGCTGCTGTGAACTTTTCATATAATTGAATGTCAGAATCATAGTGTCTTGCACTAAAAATATTGACCTCAGCTGCAATCGTAAAACTTGAAATTAAAGCAAAAAACAATGAAATTATTGTCAATTTTCTCATTCTACTCCTTAAATTTATATTTATATTAAACGTAATTTGTCCTGCAATGCGGATGATAACTATTCTCAATGAAAATGATTATCAATTGCAATATTGTCGCAATTGATAATCAATCGCAATTAGTGCTGTTTTTAGGATAAATTATTTAAAATTCCCACTCAGAAATTTTACTGTAAAGGAAGTTTCTAAAAGCTTGAACTCTAGCAACATTTTTAAGTGATTGAGGATATACAAAATGTGCCTCAGTAGTTGGACCTTGAACGCTTGGTAAAACTTTAACAATATTTGGTTGTTTCACAGTTAAGTAATCTGGAATTGCAGCTAGTCCTACACCGCTTTGAACAGCTAATAGTAAACCATAAACACTATTCACTCTCATTACAGTTTTTCTTTTTTTATTATCTTTCATTCCAAGTTTTAATGCCCAATCTGGATTATAAACTGGTGATGGAGCTCCTCTACCAAATGAAATAAAGTTGTGCTTATTTAGGTCATTAACTGTCTTAGGATATCCATGTTTTTCTAAGTATTTTGGTGATCCGTAGATGTGATAATTAATATCTATGAGCTTTTTTTGAATATAATTAAGTTGTTTCGGTCTTCTCATAAATATTCCAATATCTGCTTGTCTTGTGCTTAAATCTAACTCCCTATCATCAAATATGAGTTCAACTTCAATTTCTGGATTTAATTGCATAAATTCTTGTATTCTTGGCGTCAGCCAAGTTGTTCCAAAACTAACAACGGTTGTTACTGATAGTTTTCCGGATGGTTTATGTTTTTTA
>CACKFP010000007.1 GCA_902599485.1 uncultured Pelagibacteraceae bacterium
CTTGCTCTAACAAATTAAGTAATATAAAGGAAATTGAAGATTATCTAAAAAGAAACAATATAAGCTAATGATAGAAACAAAGGAACAAATAATAGAACATTTTAAGTCAGGCTCAAAGGATAAATCTAATTTGAAGATTGGAGTTGAGCATGAAAAATTTATTTTTGATAAAAAAACAAATACGAGAATTGATTATTCCAAAATCAAGAAGATGTTTGAAAATTTATATGAGTTTGGCTGGAAACCTATTTTTGAGGAAAAAAATCCAATAGCGTTAACTAAGAATGGTAAAAGTATTACTTTAGAGCCTGGTAATCAAATAGAGCTATCTGGAGCAAAATTAAATAATATTCACGAAGCTTGTGCTGAATCTCATGAATATTTATTTGAGTTAAATCAGGTAATTGAAAAATTAGATTTTAAAATAGTAAGCGCTGGATATGATCCTATATCTAAACTTGAGGATATACCTAATAATCCAAAAAAAAGATATGAGGTTATGACCAAAGATATGCCTGTTGGAGGAAAACTAAGTTTGGATATGATGTATAAAACTGCAGGTACGCAATTAAATTTAGATTATACCTCAGAAGAAGATTTTATAAAAAAATTTAAGTTGGCAAATAATTTAGTTCCAATATCTATCGGACTTTTTGCAAATTCCTCTATAGTTGAAAAAAGTAATAGTGGATACTTATCTTACAGATCTAAAGTTTGGCAAGAAACATCTAGAGGTGGATTGCCTGAGTTTTTTTTAAAAGATGTAAATTTTGAAAAATATGCAGATTATATTATGAATTATCCAATCTTATTTTTACAAAGTGAAGGTAATTATATATCTGGAAAAAAATATTTATTTAAAAACTTTATGAATGGAGAAATTAAAGAAATTGGAAATAAAATTCCTAGTACTAATGATCTTGATACACATTTAGGAACAATATTTACAGAAAACAGATTAAAACAATATATCGAATTAAGATCAATGGATGCGTGCGGATGGGAGTGTTTATGTGCTGGTCCTGCCCTATTCACTGGATTACTTTATGGAAATCTGGAAGAAGCTTTAGATTTAATTAAAAATTGGGAAGGTAATGAAGTGCTTCAAGCTTATAAAAATGCCCCTAAAAATGGCTTAAAAACTACTTTGATGGGCAAGGATATTTCGTATTGGGCAGAGAGACTATTAGACATATCAAAATCAGGATTAAAAAAGAGAGACTTTTTAAATAGAAAAAAATTAAGTGAAGCAAAGTTTTTAGATCACTTAGAAAAAATTGTAAAAAATAAAAAAACAAATGCTGATAATATAATAAGTAAGTATTCAAATTCTGAAAATTTGAATGATTTATATGACCAATAAAATTGTTGCTATACAAGGTGATAATTTAAAAAAAATAAATATCAAAACAGATACTACTATTTTTTTAGCTAATGAAGCTCAAAACAAGGGTTATAAATTATTTTATTATTATCCAGAAAATTTATCGAATATAAGAGGAAAAACTGTAAGTGAAGGATATTTTATTAAAATTGATTATTCAAAAAAGAAATTTTATAAAATTCTAAAAAAATCAAAATTAGACTTATCCTTTGCAAAATATATTTTAATCAGACAGGATCCACCTTTTAACTTGGAATATATTTCTACAACATTAATGTTAGATAGAATCAAAGATAAAACAAAAATTATTAATGACCCTACTTCAGTAAGAAATATTTCAGAAAAATTTTATTCTTTGAATTTTAAAAATTATATGGCGGATACAATTTTTACTAAAGATTTGATTGAAATTAAAAAATTTTTCAAAAAACATAAAAAGATAATAATTAAACCTATTCATAGCTATGGTGGCAATGATATAAATCTTATTTCAGGGAAGCTTAATTTACTTAAAATAAAACAAATATTGAAAAAACACGGTCACATTATGTGTCAAAAATTTTTAAATAAAATTAAGTTTGGAGATAAAAGAGTTTTTATTATAAATGGCAAAGTTTGCGGAGCTATATCTAGAGTTCCAAAATCAGGATCAATATTGAGCAACATGAGCAAAGGTGCAAAACCTAAAATCGCATTTTTGAGTAATAAAGAGCTAAAAGTTTCAAATATAATTGCAAAAAAAATTAAGAAAGATGGAATTTACTTTGCAGGAATAGACTTTATTGATGGGAAGTTAAATGGAGATATAAATGTAACATCACCAACGGGTATAAAAACATACTTTGATTTGTCTCAGATAAACTTGGCTAGGACTTTTTGGAAAGGTTTATAGTTGAAAAACTTATCAAATCAGCAAAAAGGATCATCTCTTGCATTTATAGCTGTGATGTTCATCACACCAGATTCACTTTTTATAAGATTATCTTCGATAGATACTTGGGGATTATTGTTTTATAGAGGTGCGATACCATTTGTAGCTGTATTAATTGGACTTCTTATATTTTATAAAAAAAACTTTATTAAAGCATTTTTGAATGTTGGTTATGCTGGTATTTTTTATATTATAAGTTTTTCGATTTGTAACATCACATTTATAATTTCAATCCAAAATACAAATGTAGCAAATACATTAATAATGATTGCAATGGCACCCATGCTTTCGGCAATCCTTGGTGCAATATTTTTAAAAGAGGTTCCCGATAAAAAGACTTGGATAGCTATAGCTATTACTTTAGTAGCTGTAATATATATATTCTACGACTCTCTAGAGATGGGTAACTTATTTGGTGATCTCATGGGTATTACAACAGCTTTTGGACTCGCCACCAACGCGGTAATAATCAGGTCGGCAAAAGATAGAGATTTGCTACCTTCAGCAGTTGTTGGTAAGCTTACAGTAGCTCTATTTGCTCTCTTTTTCGTTGAGAGTTATGAGTTAGTTGAAAAAGATCTGATTTATATACCTTTAATGTGTATTTTGTGTGTAGCAATACCATTCGTTTTGGTGACGATTGCTCCAAGATTTATACCTGCCGAGGAAGTTAATCTGTTTTTTCTTCTAGAGACCATTTTAGGACCCATTTGGGTTTGGTTAGTTATCAAAGAACAGCCGAGTATAGAGACAATAGTCGGTGGACTGGTAATTATATTCACTATAGCTGTTCACTCTTATCTAAAATTAAAATCTTCTTCTAAATAAAATTATTTTTCTTTTTGTCACAAATTTGTCTTGATTTAAAATTAGATCGCCCATAAACACCGCTAATTTTATGAACAAAATTATAAAAAACTCTTGGGCTCTCTTTATGGGTATGGCATTTATAATGCTCGCTCATGGTTTTCAAGGTACTCTTTTAGGTGTTAGAGCAGTTAAAGAAAATTTTGGTCTATCAGCGACAGGTTTTTTATTTTCTGGATATTTTGTTGGATATTTTATTGGAGCAAAAATTATACAATCATTAATTCATAGAGTTGGGCATATTAGAGTATTCGCAGCTTTTGCTTCTGTCACTTCAATTGTGGTCTTATTACACTCTATTTTTGTAAATCCTATTTCATGGTTTGTGCTTAGAATGATTTCTGGATTTAGCATGGTTTGTCTTTATACAATTGCTGAAAGCTGGTTAAACGATAGATCTACAAATAAGAATAGAGGTAGTGTTTTATCTATCTATATGATTGTTATGTATGCCTCTATGGCGATTGGAATGTTTTTCATAAACTTTAGTAAACCAGAAAACTTTCAACCTTTTATACTGATATCTTTATTTATGTCATTGTCTCTTGTTCCAATATTATTAACGAAAAGAAAAGCTCCAAACTTTAAAAAAATATCAGGTATGAAGCTAAAGGAGGTTTATAAATCATCGCCTTTTGGTGTTGTAAGTTCTTTTTTAATTGGAATATCCCATTCAGCTGTTTTCTCATTGATTGCAGTTTATGCTACATCGATGAATTTTAATATTTTAGAAGTATCAATAGTAACCTTTTTATTTGCTATATCAGGAGCCATATCTCAATGGCCAATAGGAAAATTATCAGATGTTTTAGATAGAAGAATTGTAATTATTTATACAACATTTGGAGCAGCTTTATTTTGTTTTTTGGCGATTATTTCCTCGGGTCAAATGTATATGCCTGCAGGTTTAGCTACATCAAAAATATTTTTTTATATCTGTATAATGTGTTTTTCTTTTTGTAGTCTACCAATGTTTGCATTAATTTTTGCACATACAAATGATTTTATACCAAAAGAAAAATTTGTGGCAGCAGGAGCAGGATTACAATTTGTTTTTGGTCTTGGTGCAATTTGCGGTCCTTTTATGTGTTCATTATTTATGGAATTTTTAGGAGAAAATGGATTTTTTATTTTCTTAATTATATTTCATTCGTTTATTGGTTTATTTGGAATATATAGAATGCAAATTAGAGAGTCTGGAGATAACCCAGATTCACAATTTGCACCTATGCCACAAACGATTACTCCAGCCGGTATAGAACTTAATCCTTCAACTGAACCAATAGATGAACCAAATAATTTAAACGAATTTAAGAAAATTTAGTGTAAGTTCAAAATTATGAAAACAGCATTAATATTCGGTTCAACTGGATTAATCGGTGGAATATTACTTAAACTGTTAGCCAATGATCAAAAATATAAAAAAATTAAGGTTTTTGTAAGATCCTCTACTTCAAAAATTGATCCTAAAATAGAAGTTATTCAAACAGATTTTACAAAATTAGAAAATATTAAGTCAGAAATAAAAGGCGATGATTGTTTTTTTTGTATTGGAACTACAAGAAAAAAAACACCTAACAAACAAGATTATATAAACACCGAGTACAATTTACCTGTAGCAATTGGAAAAATTTGTAGCGATAATAATGTACAAAATTTTACTTATATTTCTTCATTGGGTGCCAGTTCAAAAAAAACAAATTTGTATCTAAAAAATAAAGGTATGGCTGAAGAAGAATTAAGAAAACTAAACTTTAAAAAATTTATTGTAATTAGACCTTCATTTTTAATTGGAAAAAGAATAGAGGAAAGATTGGGAGAAAAAATAGGTATTTTCGCCATGAAATGTATATCGCCAATTTTAGTTGGAGATTTAAAAAAATATAAATCGATAAATGCAGAAATAGTTGCCAAATCCATGATAAATATATCAAACAGTGCAATACAAAGTGGAATATTTGAACCACCACAATTATTGGAAATTGGAAGAGAATAAATTTTTTATAAATCAATAAAATATTAAAAAAAATTATTTAAGTGCTATAATACATTTAAAGGAGGTATCTATGGCTAAATTTTTTTTAATGGGAAATTTTACAGAGAAAGCATTCGCAGGCTTTTTAAAAGATCCTGGATCAGATAGATCTGAGGTTGCTAGAAAGTGTTCTGAAAGTGTTGGTGCTGAAATGAAATCTTATACATATTTAAGAGGACCCTATGACTTTATAGTTGAAACCCATGGCACATTTGAGCAAATGGCTGCTATAAAAATGGCTACTGAGGGAAGTGGTGCACTTAAAAATATCGCCATTTGTGAGGAAACACCAATGAATGAAATTGCAAATCATGCAACAAAAGTATCAAGTGGCTATAAAGTGCCTGGACAATAATCTTACTGGTAGCTTCATTAATTATGGAGCTACCAATTTAAAATCGAAACTGTCAAAATATCTCATTTAAATAAAGTAATATTGATCTATTAAGAAAGTAATGAACAAAAGAAAATTTATAAAATTATCTATATTTGGATCATTATTATACAGTATTTTTCCATATAAAATTTCATTAGCTGAAACCAAAAAAATAATTAATCAAAATTTAACAGAAGCCCAAAAAAAAATAATGTTTGAGGAAGCAACCGAACGACCATTCTCAAGCCCTCTTAATTACGAGAAAAGAGAAGGTTTTTATCACTGTGCAAATTGTGGAGCTAAACTATTTAAGTCTAGCTCGAAATTTGATAGTGGAACTGGTTGGCCATCATTTACAGAGGCGCTTCCAGGAGCTTTTAAAACTAAGGTTGATTACAGCTTTGGCATGAAAAGAATTGAATACCATTGTGCAAAATGTGGTGCTCATCACGGACATGTCTTTGAAGACGGTCCTGGATCGACAGGAAAGAGATATTGTAATAACGGCTTGTGTTTAATATTTAAGCCATCATCATAAAACGGAGGAATAATGAAGATATTGAGTATATTGAAAGGGGTTGAATTAGTTATAGCAGATTTAGAAGTAAATTTGGGAGAACAGGTAAGAAGTGCACCTACATTATGCGCAAGATACAATGGTAAGATTATACCTTTAAACACTGCTCAAGATGGTCGACCAATTCTTATGAGAGAAGAAAATGCTTTAGAAAACTAATTTTGTATTTAATTGCGTCAACTTAATTAGGTTTATTTACAAGAAAATATTATAAAAAATAACTATGACATTTGAATTACCAAAACTAGATTATTCTAATGAGGCTTTGTCTCCAATAATGTCACAAGAAACATTAGAATTACATCATGGAAAACATCATCAAACCTACATAACAAATCTTAACAATTTTATAAAAGATACCGACATGGCTGAAATGTCATTGGAAGATATAATTGTTAAAAGCTCAAAAGATAACTCAAAAGCTGGAATATTTAATAATGCGAGCCAGCATTGGAACCATAATCTTTTTTGGAAATGCATGAAACCAAAAGGTGGTGGAAATATTCCATCAAAACTTGAGAAAAAAATTGTTGAGGATTTTGGAAGTGTTGAAAAATTTAAAGATCAATTTAAACAAGCAGGAATAACTCAATTTGGATCAGGTTGGTGTTGGTTATCTTTAAATAATGATAAATTAGTTGTAACAAAAACAGCTAATGCAGCAAATCCATTAGTTGACAAAATGAAGCCAATACTTGGGTGTGATGTTTGGGAACATTCTTATTATATAGATTACCGAAATAGAAGACCTGAATATTTAGACAAATTTGTTGAAAGTCTTATTGATTGGGAATTTGTTGATTCTCTTTTAGGTTAATTTAAAATAAAAAAAAGTGAACAAGGACAATGCCAGTAAACTCTGGAAAATTATTCAGGAGGCAGGCGACTATTTAAATGGTCAATTGCCTGATCACCCAAATCATCCAAAAGGAAGAAATCCATACGCGCATGTAGCAACATGTGTAAAAAATAAATTTAATGCTAGTTACAAAGATATTGAAGACGATAAATTTAATGAAGTATTAAATTTTATCGAAGATATTAAAAACAATCCAAACTAATTAAGAATTAATCTAAAAATTGTTTATATGCTAAATAAGCTAGAACTAATACAGCTACAACTTCCATATTTCTCCTTTTAATTAAAGCTTCCAGTCGCAAATAATATTATTATTATTAATACTGCTACAGCTTCCATTAATTCTTTTATAATTTGAAAGGGTTAATTTCAAGTATATTTAATTGAAAATAGTATTCAAAAACTCATCCACTTCACTGTCTTTAGTATTCCAAGCAGTGACTAATCTAACTGTTTTACCAGTCAATTCATCTTTACTCATCATATACTCTTCTGAATTAAGATGTTCGACCATTTTTTTTGGGAGTTTCACAAAAACTTCGTTTGCTTCTGTCGGATATTCTAGTTTCACTTGATTGCTAGAAACCAAACCATCACTTAATTTTTTTGCCATTAAATTTGCATGTCTTGCATTTTTTAACCAAACATCATTTGTAATATATCCATCTAATTGTGCTGAAACAAAACGCATTTTAGACAATAGATGACCAGATCTTTTTAACAAAAATGGTAAATTCCCAACCAATTCCTTGTTAAATATTATTATTGCTTCAGCTGCTATACATCCATTCTTCGTTGCTCCAAAAGATAATATATCAACACCTGACTTCCATGTCATTTCTGCAGGTGTAACATCTAGCGAAACAAGCGCATTAGCGAACCTAGCACCATCCATATGTACTTTTAATTTTTTTTTATGTGCAATTTCAGAAATATTTCTAATATGATCTAAAGTATAAACTTCACCAGTTTCTGTTGCTTGAGTTATGCTAACAATAGATGGTTGAGTGTGATGCACAATTCCAAAACCTCCAATATTATCATTTAGCTCATCAACTGTTATTTTGCCATCTTTACCGTTCAATGGAACAAGTTTTGCTCCACCTGTATAAAATTCAGGGGCTCCACACTCATCAACATTTATATGAGAAAATTTATGGCAATATATATTTCCAAATGACGGAGATATAGCAGAAAGTGCTAAAGCATTTGATGCAGTTCCTGATGCTGTGGGATAAACAATTACATCTTTTTCAAAAATTTTTGAAAATTTTTCCTGTAGTACACCTGAAATTTCATCGTTACCATATGGAGGAACAATACCATCATTTGCTTTGATAATTGCATCCAAAACTTCTGGACAAGCTCCTGTCACATTATCTGAAGCAAATTTTACCCTTTTTCGTTTTGTATTAATTTTTGCGTTCATTTTATTGTTTTGGAAAATAATCTTTTAAAGTACCTTCTCTATAAACATCAGCTGTACAACAATGAAGGCCTCCACCAAAAGCATATGCATCTCTCAACTCTACAGGGATAACTTCCATACCTAATTTATCTAACTGTTCAGCTTGATATTTTTCACTTTTTTCAACGCATACAGTTTTAGGGTCGAGAACTAAAACATTCATTGATAGCCATACTGAAGAGTAACAAAGTGGTGGTGGGGTATTATGAGCAGGTTGTGCTGCATCAATAATTTCCCATCCATTATCTTCAAATAATTTTCTTTGTTCTTTTGGAAGTCTTCTTTGTGGATTATTAATAATTAACCCCTCTTTAATTGGGGTAAAGGTTGCATCAATATGAATTGGATAAGGATCACCTGGGAAATTCACAGCATGAACTCTATGATCCTTAAAATGTCTTTTTATCCAATCAATTCCTTTTAAATTAGTTGTAAATCCGTGTTGTACAACCAAATCCTTTCCAAATCTTAGAATATCTGCGGCATCAAATAATGGCTCTTCTTCAGTTGTGACAAAGTATTTATTTTCTGTCCATTCAAGTCTTTTAGTTACACCAATTTTGTCTGATAAATAATCTTTTCTATAATCGGCATCTGTTAATCTAGGTTTTGGCGCTGACTCATGTCTCATATTTGGATCTTTATTATAATAATCTTTTAATAATGGTCTGTAACAAAGGTACTCAAACCATCTACATCTGTAGCTCATTGTAGCTTCTAATATTTCATTTCCCACAGTTAACAAAACATCTCTAGGTGGCATGCATCCAAACATAGTTTCGGCTTTCCAGTCAGGAGTTGATGTTGGTTGATTAAAATCTAAAGGTGTTGGTCTATCAACTTTTATACCCCTTTTTTCAAGCAAATTTGAAAAATTATCTAATAGTTCATTAGCTTTATCGACAGTGTCCTTGGTTCTTGGACCATAAGTTCCTCGCATATCAGAGTCTTCTGGAACTTTAGCATCTAAAGCAGGTTCGGGTGCTGGAATACAAGTACCATCTGCTCTTCCAACAATTACATGTTTTAATGGATCCCATTCATTCCAACTATTAACAATCTTATTATTTTGAACCATGTAAAATTAATTTAATCCAATAAATCTTCTATTAGATTGCATTATCATACTATAATAAAATATAGCTAAGAAAATAAAGAAGCCACCAATAATTGTGTTGGTTGAAGGAATTTCATTTATTCCAAGCCATGGAAGCCAAACCCAAAATATTCCTCCTATTACTTCAGTCAAAGACAATAAAGTCAAATCGGCTGCTGGAATATATTTTGATCCAATTGAGTAAAGAATTAAACCCATGCACACAAGAGTTCCATGAGTAGCAAATAATGCTTCATTTTTATTTGAAGATAAGAAATTTGCATCGTTATTTAAAAGCATAACTGTTGAAAATAAAAAACAAAATAATCCTGCTATAGCAACCGTTGTAAACTTGGGGGTTTGTTTTCTCCATCTCAGACTTACTGAAAAAATTGAAAAACCTAGCGCTGATACTAATCCAAATATTAGACCCATTAAAGAATTTTCTCCGGTATTGTCGTAGGCCATTATAATTATACCAAATGCTGCAACTAAAATTGATATCCAAACTGTGATTGATATTTTTTCTTTCAAAAAAAGAAAACCAAGTAGTGCAGTTATAAAGGGCATAGCAGCTAAACATAATAAAGTTACTGCTGCTGTCGTGTTAGTAATTGACCAAATAAAAGTTATCATTGCCGTTCCTAAACCAACACCACCTATAATTCCAGATATCCCAATTTTTAAATAATTTTTATAAAATGAAATTCCTTCTTCTAAGAATAAGTAAACATTGAGCAATAAAAAAATAACAATGCCTCTTGCAAACAAGTATTGCCAAGGGACAGTTTCGGGTTGATCTATATGTCTTACAACATATGGTCCAAATGACCAAAGTATGCCTGCAAATAAAACAATTGGAATAGCTACTTTAGGATTTTTTAAATCAGGCATAAATTAATTTATTTTTTATAAATTTTTAGTGATATTATTAAATAAATATGGATTTAGATATAATAAAAATTGCATCCGATACGACTAATAATAAAATATTGAAAGATTACACTCATAGATCGAAATATAAAAATAAAACTTGTGGCGATATAATTGAAATGAGAGTTAATATTAAGAAAAACATAATACAAGATATTGGGTATCAGACAAAGTCCTGTGTTTACTGTCAAGCTTCTGCAAGCTTAATATGTCATAAACTTATCAAAAAAAGTAAAAATAATGTGAATTACTTATTAAAAAATCTTATCGATTATTTTGAAAATGAAATTAAACCTTTGCCAAAAAATCTAAATAAATTTAATAAATTGTTTAATAAAAAAAATATATCTAGAAAAAACTGTGTATTAATGCCATTAATTGCACTTAAGAAACTCAGCATTGATGAATAATTTAGATATTAAAAAACCTGTTATCGCTGCAATATTTTCTACTATGACAATTGGGGTTTTGTCATTGCTTACTTATAAAACACCTTATGGATTATTTTTGATTGCTTCCTTTGGTTCTACAATGGTTTTACTTTATGGTTATCCAGAAAGTCCTTTTGCAAAACCTAAAAATATATTTTTTGGTCATTTTTTAACTTCGCTTGTTGGTGTGATATTTGTGAATTTCGTTCCGCTCCCGATATATATTATTATACCTGTCGCCGTTGGAATAGGTGTCGGATTAATGATCATTTTTAATGTAACCCATCCTCCTGCAGGAGGAAATCCTATAATTGTGATCATGGGATCAGTTTCATTTGAATATTTAATATCCCCAGTTATAAGTGGATCAATTATTGTGATAGTTTTCGGCATAATCTTGAACAAATTTATTGCTAAAAGGAATTACCCAAAATAAACACAATTTGTTTGCTAGTCCTATTTAACTTGTGCTAGTCTTTTCAAATAATAATTAATAATTCAGCTTTAAGAAGCTAGTAATAGGAGTAAAAATGAAAGTACTTTGTGTATTGTATGATGATCCAAAAGAAGGAATGCCTAAATCTTATCCTCTGTCGGATTTACCAAAATTAGAGAAATATCCAGATGGAATGACACTACCATCGCCTAAAGGAAGAGATTTTACACCAGGCCAATTACTTGGTTGTGTTTCAGGTGAACTTGGTTTGAGAAAGTTTTTAGAGAGTAATGGGCACGAGTTGGTTGTTACTAACAGTAAAGATGGAGATGGATGTGAAGCGGATAAACATATTGTTGATGCTGACATTGTTATCTCTCAACCATTTTTCCCTTATTATTTAACTAAAGAAAGAATTGCTAAAGCTAAAAACCTTAAGATGGCAATTACAGCAGGAATAGGTTCTGATCACGTTGATTTACAAGCAGCAATGGATAATAAAATTGATGTTGTTGAAGTAACTTTCTGTAATTCTAGATCAGTTGCTGAACACATAGTAATGATGATTGTTTCAATGGTTAGAGATTATCACAATCAACATAGAATAGTTAATGAAGGTGGTTGGAATATTGCAGATGCTGTTCAGAGAAGTTATGACGTTGAAGGAATGCATATAGGAACTGTTGCTGCTGGAAGAATCGGTTTAGATGCACTAAGAAAAATGAAACCATTTGATGTTCATTTGCACTATTTTGACAGACATAAATTACCTGACAGTGTTGAAAAAGAACTAAACTTAACTTTTCATGAGTCAGTAGAGTCTATGGTAAAAGTTTGTGATGTCGTTACAATTAATTGCCCACTTCATCCTGAAACTGAAAATTTGTTTGATGATGAAATGATAAGTAAAATGAAAAAAGGAGCATACATAGTTAACACTGCAAGAGGTAAAATTTGTAATCGAGATGCAATAGCTAAAGCCCTAAAAAGTGGACAGCTAAGTGGTTACGCAGGTGATGTATGGTTTCCTCAGCCCGCTCCAAATGATCATGTATGGAGAACAATGCCAAATCATGGAATGACGCCACACACTTCTGGTACATCTTTATCTGCTCAAGCAAGATATGCAGATGGTGTTAGAGAAATATTGGAATGTTTCTTTGAAGGAAAAGAAATTAGAAATCAATATTTGATCGTAAAAGACGGCCAATTAGCAGGAATGGGGGCACATTCTTACAGTAAAGGATCTGCAACTAGTGGATCAGAAGAAGCTGCTAAATATCAAAAAAAATAAAATAGATTTATTAAAGGTATGCTACTTAAATAAGTAGCTACCTTTAATACCATAGATTTAAACCCTCATTATTATATATTTTAGATATGAGGTTATTTTACTACTTTTTAATATTATTTCTTGTCTCGACATCATTCTCTCATTCAAAAGATAAAGCGTATTTTGCAGGAGGTTGCTTCTGGTGCATGGAAGAATCTTTTGAAATGTTGGAAGGTGTAGAAGAAGTTATATCTGGTTACTCAGGAGGGATCACTGCAAATCCAACATATAGGGAAGTCACTTATGGAGATACTGGTCATTTTGAGGTTGTTGAAATAATTTATGACAAAGAGAAAATATCCTATAAAGAACTCTTAAAAAACTTCTGGCTTAATATTGATCCATTTGATGCTTATGGCCAGTTTTGCGATAAAGGATACAGCTACAGATCTGTAGCATTTTATGAAAACGATTATCAGAAAGATTTAATTGATAAAGATATAAAAAGATTAGAAAAGAAATTTAAAAAGAAGGTAGTCACATATGTTAAAGAATTTGAGATTTTTTACAAAGCTGAAGATAAACATCAAGATTACTATCAAGTATATTTAGAAAATTATTTAAAATATAAGAAAGCATGCAAAAGAGAGAGAATACTTGATATTATTTGGGGATCATAATTAATGCCTGTAACAAGCAAATTTGTAGCTTTAAAAAACTATATCCCTACAGGTTTACCAAAAGAAACTGACTTTGAAATAAAAACTAAAGAGATATCTTTAGATAATAAGAACAATATATTGGTTTTAAATTTATGGATTTCGGTTGATCCTTATATGAGGGCAAGAATGACTGAAAGAAAAAACTATAAACCACCTTTTAATATTGGTGAAGAGATGGAAGGTTATGCATTAGGTATAGTTAAAGAGTCTAAAGACAAAAATTTTAAAGAAGGAGATATTGTTTTTAGTAATTTCGGAATGAGAGATTACTTTGTTTGTAGTTCCAATGATCTAAAAAAAATTGAGCCAATGAAAATTCCTATACAAACATATCTAGGTCCACTTGGAATGACAGGTCATACAGCTTATATAGGACTTTTTAAACATGGTGAGTTAAAACCAGGTCAAACAATCCTTGTTTCTTCAGCTGGAGGCAGTGTTGGATCTACCGTTTGTCAAATTGCAAAAAATATGGGTTGTAAAGTAATAGCAAGTACAGGATCAGATGAAAAAGTTAAATGGTTGAAAAATGATTTAAAAATTGATCATGCGTTTAACTATAAAAAAATTGAAAATCTTGTTTTATATCTTAAAGAAGTTTGTCCTGAAGGATTTGATTTATATTTTGATAATGTAGGCGGCGATTTCTTAGAGTCAGCTATTTTTCAAATGAAGAACTTTGGAAGAATTGTAATTTGTGGAAGGATATCCCAAATGAATGCAACTAATCCTGGCTCTGGTTTAAAAAATATGGCTCATGTTCTTGTAAAAAGACTAACTATTAAAGGTTTTATAATTTTTGATCATGAAAATGATCGAGAACAGTTTGAAACCGATATGGCTAAATGGCTATTAGAAGATAAAATTAAATTTAAAGAAACTGTTTACGAGGGTATAGAAAATACGCCAAAATCATTCATTGATTTATTAGAAGGTAAAAACATAGGAAAAATGCTTGTAAAAATTTAATTAGAATTTTTATGAAATTTTTAAAGAAGTTTTATAGACCCTTTTTATTAACCTATATTTTTTTGAGTATAGCTATCAGTTTTTATCCATCATTTGATTTTTACTCACTAAAAGGTCAAATTCTTATAATTGCTGTATCTTTTTTTAATGGGATGATGGGAGTTTACGTAAAAAAATTATAAGACGTAGGGCTCGGGTCTTGCAGAGCTATTTAATACTCTTTCGACTGCGAAAACACTAATATCTATAGTTTGATAACTGCCTGTAGTTATTAATTCAGTTAGAGCTCTACCAATTCCTGGTGCTTGCATTAAACCTCTGCCGGTAAATCCTGAGGCCATATAAACGTTTTCATATTTTGGATGTTTTCCAACTACTGCATTATTATCTAATTTGTTACAATCATAATATCCAGCCCATCCACCTGTTAACTTTAGTTCTTCAAATGCTGGTATTCTTTTTGCAAGGGCAGGCCAAACTAATTCTTCAAAATCATTCCATGCAGGTTCGAGATCTTGTGCATCAAAAACTGAAATTGGAGAACCTGCTAAATATTCTTTTCCTTCTGGTCGCCAATATACTCCTGTTGTTAGATCTCCGGATAATGGCATCTCTGGAATATGTTTAGGACATTTAACTCTAAAGACTGTATGTTTTTGAGGTACTACAGGAATATCTTCAAGCAATTCCTTTGTCCAACACCCAGCTGCGGAAATAATTGTCTTTGCATTAATTTCAGATAGGTTCTTAACCTCTCCCTTAATGAATTCTGCTCCAAGATCAATTGCTTTATGCTTTAAAGCGCTATGAAATAAAAATGGATCTATCCATCCTTCGCTTTTGTTATCAGTAAATGTTGCAGTTTCAATTCCTTCCTCATTAATGTAAGGAAAATAGTTTTTCAATTCAGAACCTTTAATATTTTTTGTACCCGCTTCACATTCTTTATGATTTTCTAAAGCTCTGTATTGCTCTTCTGCATGGTCTGGTCCAAACATTAGAAGGTATCCATTCGGCACCATGCTAGCTGTTGGATTTGGATTTTTTTCAGTTTTCAATAATTCTGGTATTTGAAATATAAATTCCCTTGCAAATTTTCCTAAAAGAATATTTTCTTTTTGAAAAAACTGTCGTCTAAATCCACCAAGCGATAATGGGAATGATGCAGTTTTATAAGTTGGATCCCTTTCAATGACTTTTACTTTTCTGCCTTCTTTTGACATAAAGTAAGCAGTTGCAGCTCCAATTATACCACCACCAACTATTACAACATCATCCATATTAGTTTATCAAAAAAATGTTTATATTTAAAAGCAATGCAAAACAACACCATAACAAATATGGAATCATCAAGTACATGCTTAATTGACTTATATTCTTATATTTAATTATCAATAAAACAATAAATATAATTAACACAACTAGATTTAAAATTGCTAAAGAAATATTATGGAAACCAAAGAAAACAATACTCCAAGTTGTATTAAAAAAAAGATGAATGAAATACAAAAATACAATATTTAAATTTTTTGTATTTTTATGCCACGCATTCCATATGGCTATTGCCATAAATAAATAAAGTAATGTCCATACTGGCCCAAATATCCAATCTGGTGGATTGTAATTAGGTTTAATTAAATTTGAATACCAAGGTTCTTTAAAATTTATAGTAACCAAACCTCCAATAAATGAAGCTGAAAACGTAGTAATTGCAAAAATAATAAAAGATAAAATTTTATTTTTTAGCATTTAAGTACTATACAGCAGTTAAATATGAATAAAAAAGTAATTTGGATCACTGGTGGGAGCACAGGAATTGGCAAAGCACTTGCATTAAAATTTGCTAATAACGGGTGGATAGTTGCTATTTCTGCAAGAAGAGAAAATTTATTAAAAGAAATTGAAGATAAACATCAAAATATTAAATCTTTTCCACTTGATGTAAATGATAAGGAAAAGTGTAAGTCTGTTTTTGAAAATATAAAAAAGGAACTTGGTGATATTGAAATTTGTTTTTTTTCTACGGGTACCTGGGATCCAAAAAAAGAAAGAGAAATTGATGTAGAACAAATTGAAAAAGTATTTAAAGTAAATTTTTTTGGCACATTAAATTGTATAAAAGCAGTTGAAACACATTTTCGAGAAAGAGGAAAAGGTATTATTACCATTGTATCTTCGATTGCAGGATACAAAGGCTTACCTAATTCAAGTGGCTATGGACCATCCAAAGCAGCTTTAAGTAATCTCGCTGAAAGTCTACATTTTGATTTTGGAAGATATGGCGTGAGGGTTTGTTTAGTTTCTCCAGGTTTTATCAAAACACCAATGACTGATAAGAATGATTTTAAGATGCCTTTTTTAAAAACTCCAGAATTTTCGGCAGACAAAATTTATGATGGACTTATTAATGGTTCTAATTTTGAAATACATTACCCAAAAGAATTAACTTTAATCCTTAAATTTTTAAAAATAATTCCTGATCGACTATATTTTTATTTAATACGAAAATTGACTAAACTACAAAAAAAATAAAATTAATCTTTAACAAACATCACAGTTAACTCTGCAACTTTAATTCCAAATTTTGTCATTTTAGCTCTGTTGATAGCTACTCTTTCGTCTTGCATGAATATCCAATCATCAAAAGTAATTTTGATATTTTTTCCTTTAACTGGAACTAACAAAACATACTCAAATTTAAACGCTGGGCCATAAGAATACCCCCTAGCCTTACCAACTACATCGCCTGCAGTTCCCTCATAATTATGTTCATCAATTTTATCTATTACCCATTGCCTATTTTGTATTTCACCGTCATTCCAAATAAATTTTTCATCTAATATAAGTTGTTTGCCATCCCATTTACCGTCCAGGTCTGCTGAAAATTGTCTTGTAACTTTACCCGATCTGTTTTGGAGTATGCCCCAAGCTTTGACGTTCCCGCTTAAATATTCTTCAATTATTAATCTTGGTTTTTGATCTTTAAAATCTTCTGGTTTCATAGATTGATTATTTATACAGCTTGTAATTAATCCTGTAAAAATTATCAATAAAAATACTTTAAAAAATTTTCTGTTAATCATATTAAATTTTATTTTGCATGGAAAATTGAATTAAATCTATATTCTTTGATTTAAATCCTGCTTCGCAATATGACAAATAAAAATGCCACATACGTTTAAATTTATTATCAAATCCATGTTTTGAAATCTCTTCCCATTTTTTTAGGAATTCATCTCTCCATATTTTTAAGGTACTGGAATAGTGAGATCCATATGACTCATACTTTTTAATTTCTAAACCGTTGCTACTAGATAAATCATATAATTTTTTTTTTGATGGCAAAAAACCTCCAGGAAATATGTATTTTTGTATAAAGTCTTCTTTAGTTTTATATCTGTCAAATAAACTATCATCGATTGTTATAGCTTGTATCGCAGCCCGTCCGTTCTCAGATAAATTTTTTTTAATACTTTTAAAATAATTGACTAAATAATTTTGCCCAACCGCTTCTATCATTTCTATAGATGCGATAGAGTCATATTTGTCTTTTACGTCTCTATAATCTTTCAAAAATATATTCACTTTTTCATTCAATCCATTTTCAAATATTCTTTTTTTTGAAAATTCAAATTGCTCTTTAGAAATTGTTATACAATCTAATTTTACATCATAATTTTTACCCACATATTCAGCAAAGCCACCCCAGCCACAGCCAATTTCTAAAATTTTATTTCCTACGTTTGGCTTAATTAATTCTGTAAGCTTTTTATATTTATTTAGCTGAGCAGAGAATAAATCATCTTTTTGCTTTTCAAAAATTGCACTTGAATAAGTAAGTGAAGGATCTAACCATAATGAAAAGAAATCATTTCCTAAATCATAATGTTTTGAAATATTTTTCTTACTTCTACTTTTGTTATTTTTTATGAAAATACTCTTTAGTTTATTAATCATTGATAAATCAAAGATACCTGAAAATTTATAAACAAGTTTTATATTTTTAGCTGTTATTTCTATTAGATTAGTTAGATTATCTGTTTCAAATTCATTTCGCATGTATGCTTCTGCAAGTCCTACACTTCCTGATTTTATTATTTGAAGTGTTAAACCAGGTTTGTTAATTTTAATCTTTGCTCTTAATAATTCACTCTCATTACCAAACTTATATATTTTGCTATCATGATTTTGAATTTCAAGAAATCCGTGCTTTATTAGTTTAAGAGAATTAAATACGATTTTATCTGACAAAAGATTAAAATTCATTTTTTTTCAAACGTAATATTATTTTTTATTTTTATATTTTTCTTGACTAATTTAACTCCCTTTAACCATAATTTTAATGCTTCAAAATGAATTGCGGCAATAACTTTAAAAGTCATTAAAGGGTGAGAAATATAAGATATAAGCATATTTTTATTGTTAATTTCTTTTGCAACCCCATCTTGTGAAGCATATAACAATTTTCCCTCCTTATCACTTTGATCAATTATTACGGATAACATTTTTTCAGGTTTAAGGATTCTAAAATTATATTTACTTTTCATTTCAATAAATGGTGAAACGAAAAACTTTTTCTCACAGCTATTTGTAATTATTTTTTCGTCGTTGACTTTAAATATATAAGTATGTTGCTCACCAAATGTATTTTTAACTTCATACAATATAGCTATAATTTTTGAATAATTATCATATACGAAAAAAATACTTAATGGATTAAACACGTAACCAAATATTCTAGGATAACAAAGTAATTTTACCTTTATGTTTTCAAATTGAATATTATTTGATTTTAAATTATCTATTACCCAGGCTTTTAAATCACTACCATCTCTAGGTCCATGATCTTTGTCATAAAAACTTAAGATATTAAAACTATTGTTGGAAAAAATTTTAATTTTTTTTTGTATCAAATTAATTTCATCAAGATCTAAAAAGAGTGAGAAAACGTTGTATTTAAAAAAGTGATATTTTGGCTTAAATCTTTTATGAATTACTTTACCTTCGTAGATATTGGAATTTTTAATCATTTAGGTTTTCAATCATATTAATGGATGATTTTATTCCATCTTCATGAAAACCGTAACCAAAATAACTTCCACAAAACAATACATTTCTTTTATTTTGTATTTCTTTTAATAATTTTTGATTATTTAAAGCATCTTGATCAAAATAAGGGTGGGTAAAAGTAACTTTTTGTAGGATTTTTTTTTGATCTATTTCAAAAAAAGGATTCAAGGTTAAGAAAATATTTTTTTCTGTTTTTAGATTTTGTAATAAGTTCAACCAATAAGTTAGTGATGTCTTGCTAATATCTGATTTATCAACTGAGGAATTCCATGAAGACCAAACATTTTTATTATTTGGCATACATACATCATCAGTATGTATTACTGCTAGATTTGATTTGTATTTGAAATTTGATAGTATTTTTTTTTCATCCTCAGTCGGCTCACTCAAAATTTTCAATGCATCATCTGCATGAGTAGCGATAACAACTTTATCATAGTCAAAAAATTCGTTGCTTGCACCATAATATACTTGAACACCAATTTTATTTCTTTTTATCGAACTAATTTTATAATTTTTAAAATATTCTCCACTTATTTGGGTTAATACTTTCTCTACATAAGTTCTGCTTCTTTTGGTGACTGTGTACCATTGCGGTCTATTTTTTAATTTAAAAAGTCCGTGATTTTGAAAAAATTTTAAGAAAAATTTAACTGGCATTTGATTTGCTTCTACTGGTGGCATAGACCAGATAGCAGAAACCATTGGGATTAGATGAAAATTAATAAAATTTTTTGACCATTTATTTTTTTCAAGAAATTCACCAAGAGTAATCTCTTCATTTAAACTTTTAATTTGATCACACTTTTTGTAGAAATTTATAATATCAAAAAACATTTTTAAAAATTTTAAATTAAAAAGATTAACTTTGTTTGCAAAAATTCCATTTAAACCTCTGCCACAGTATTCATAATTTGTATCTTTTACAGAAACAGAAAATGACATATCGCTTTTTTCAATTTCAATTTTTAATTCGTTAAAAAAATTTATGAGATTTGGATAAGTTTCATGATTAAAAACAATAAAGCCAATATCTACAGGAACTTTTTTACCATTAATTAAAGTATCTAAGGTATATGAATGACCACCAAAATGATCTTCACTTTCAAATAAATCAACATGGTGTTTTTTGGAAAGCTTTTGTGCTGCTGATAAACCAGAGATTCCTGATCCAATTACTGCAATTCGCATTAAGGCTATGCTGCGTCTTCTTTAAACTCATCCATGCTTGGACATGTGCAGAATATATTTTTATCTCCATAAACATTGTCTACCCGGGCAACTGGAGGCCAAAATTTATTTTGTTTTAGAAAACTTGCAGGATATGCTGCTTCTTGTCTTGAATATTTATGTTCCCATACATCTGATGATAATTCGGTATCAGTGTGAGGAGCATTTTTAATTGGATTATCAATTTTATCAAATTCACCTGATTTAATTTTTTCAATTTCTTGTTTAATCCTAATTAAAGTGTCACAAAATCTGTCTATTTCTGATAACCCTTCACTTTCGGTTGGCTCTATCATCATAGTGCCAGCAACAGGCCATGACATAGTTGGTGCGTGAAATCCAAAATCTATCATTCTTTTAGCAATATCTTCTTCTGTTACCCCTGTTTCAGATTTAATATTTCTAATATCAATTATGCATTCATGTGCAACATTACCATTTGCACCTTTGTACAAAATCGGAAAGTGATCTTTTAGTCTGTGAGCAATATAATTTGCATTTAAAATTGCAACTTGAGTAGCAAGCTTTAATCCTGCTGATCCCATCATTTTAATATACATCCAGGAGATTGATAGAATACTTGAGCTGCCCCAAGGAGCTGCTGATACCGCTCCAATTCCACTTGTTGGTCCGCAATCTTTTATTACTGGATGATTAGGCAGATAAACTTGTAAATGTTTTTTACAAGCTATAGGTCCCATTCCAGGTCCACCACCACCGTGAGGAATACAAAATGTTTTATGCAGATTAATATGACAAACATCTGGACCAAAATTTCCAGGCTTTGCAACTCCTACAAGGGCATTTAAATTTGCTCCATCCATATAGACCTGTCCACCATGTTTATGAACTAACTCACAAATATCAGTTATTTTTTCCTCAAATACTCCATGGGTAGATGGGTAAGTTACCATTAAAGCTGCGAGATTTTCTGAATGTTGCTCTACTTTTTTCTTTAAATCATCGAAATCTACATTTCCCTCTTTATCACAATTAACTACAACCACTTTCATTCCAACCATTTGTGCGCTTGCTGGATTTGTACCATGTGCCGAACTTGGGATTAAACATATATTACGATGAGCTTCATCTCTATCTAAGTGGTACTTTCTTATAACCATTAAACCTGCATATTCTCCTTGGGCGCCTGCATTAGGTTGTAGAGAAACACCAGAAAAACCTGTTATAGATCTCAACCAATTTTTTAAATCAGTAAACAAATCTCTAAAACCTTCCATTTGTTCAACTGGAACAAAAGGATGAGGTTCTGCAAATTCTTTCCAAGAAATCGGGATCATTTCAGCAGCAGCATTTAACTTCATTGTGCAAGAACCAAGTGCTATCATAGTTCTATTCAACGCTATATCCTTATCTTCTAGCTTTTTAAGATATCTAAGCATTTCAGTTTCTGAATGATATAAGTTAAAAATTGGATGCTCTAAATATTTTGAGGTTCTTAATAAATTTTTTGGTAAATTAGGTAATTTAACTGAAGGATCCTCTTTTTTTATTGATTCTGCAGCATTAAAAATTTTTAATAATTGATTTACTCTATAAACGTTTTTTCTTTCATCGAAAGAGACAGCAAGCATTTCAGAATTAACTTTTCGTATATTAACTTTCTGATTTAGAGCATTTTTATAAATTTGATCCGTCTTTTCTTTGGTAATAATTGTAACAGTATCAAAAAAATAATCAGAATAAATTTCATAACCTGACTGTTTTATTTTATCAGCAAAACTTTTTGCTAATTGAGAAACTCTTTCAGAAATATTTTTAATTCCATCTGGACCATGATAAATAGCATATGCTGCTGAAACAATTGCTAATAAAGCTTGGGCAGTACAAATATTGCTTGTCGCCTTATCTCTTCTGATGTGTTGCTCTCTAGTTTGTAAAGATAATCTGTATGCCTTGTTACCGTGTCTATCAACTGACACACCAACAATTCTACCAGGCATCGATCTCTTATACTCGTCTTTAGTTGCAAAAAATGCTGCATGTGGACCTCCATACCCCATTGGTATTCCAAATCGCTGAGAGCTGCCTACTGCTATATCAGCACCAAGTTCTCTAGGTGTTTTTAATTTTGCCAAAGCTAATAGATCACATGCTAATACAGCCTTACCGTTTTTTTTATGAATTTTGCTAATTGCTTCACTTGGGTCTTTAATATCTCCTAAAGTTCCGGGATATTGTAAAATTCCACAAACTAGATCTTCTTTTAATTGGTCTAAAACTTCATCTTCTTTTCCAACTAAAACTTTTAAACCCATTGGTTCAGCTCTAGTTTGAATTACATTTATTGTTTGAGGATGGCAATCCTCAGAAACAAAAACTAAATTACTATCTTTTTTATTTAATCTATGACTAAGACCCATGGCTTCTGCTGCTGCTGTACCTTCATCCAATAAAGAAGCATTAGCGATATCCATTCCAGTAAAATCTACAATCATTTGTTGAAAGTTTAACAACATCTCAAGTCTCCCTTGAGCTACTTCAGGCTGATAAGGTGTATATGATGTATACCAACCTGGATTTTCTAAAATATTTCTTAAAATTACATATGGCGTATAAGTTCCATAATAACCCATTCCAATAAAATTTGAGTAAACATGATTTTTTTTTGAAATTGCTCTTAATTTTCTTAACGCCTCATATTCTGAATTAGACTCTCCAATATTAAGCTCACCTTTAAACATTATTTTTTCTGGAACAGTGTTATTCATTAAATCATCTATTGATTGATAATTTAATTCTTTTAACATTTTTGATTGGTCTTCTTTAGAAGGTCCAATGTGTCTTTTTATAAAATCTTTTTCTGAATTTGGTAACATTATGCTGACGTCTCCTTTGCAAATTTTTCATATTCTTCTTTACTCATAAGACTATCCATTTCGGATTTGTCTTTTATTTTAAGTTTAAAAAACCACGCAGAGTCTTCTGGGTCTTCATTTATTTTTGATGGATCATCAACTATCATTTGATTTGTATCTATAACTTCTCCACTAACGGGAGTGTAAACATCACTAGCAGCTTTCGTTGACTCAACCACTCCAGCAGTTCCATCTTTATCAACATTTGAACCTTTCTCTGGGAGTTCAGCAAATACTATATCCCCTAGCATTTCTGTTGCATGCTTGGTTATTCCAATTGTAGCTTCTTCTCCATCTAGTTTAATCCACTCATGTTCTTTTGAATATTTAACTTCAGACATTAATTTCCCCTTTTACGTAATTTTTTTTATAAAACGGTAAGTTACAAATATTTGCAGGAATTTTTTTTCCTCTGACTTCAAGAAATATTTTTGTATTTACAGTTGAATAACTATTATCGACATATCCCATTGCTATTGGATGTTCAACGCTTGGTCCAAATGTGCCACTTGTTACTTTCCCAATTTCTTGATTTTTATCATTATAAATTTTGGTATTTCCTCTAGCAATTACTTTGCTGTCTGGTTTTATGCCAACTCTCAATTTTTTTACTCCGCTTTGAAATTGGTTTTTTAAAACTTCTGATCCAACAAATTCAGTCTCAATTCTGCTCTTAGGTATAGCCCATTTTAGATTAGCTTCGATAGGACTTGTATCGTTGTCTAAATCATTTCCATACAAGCAGAGTCCAGCTTCCATCCTTAATGTATCTCTTGCTCCTAAACCAATCAATTTAGATCCATTTTCTATCAAATTTTCTACAAAAGTTTCGGCATCACTATGTTTTATAGAAATTTCAAATCCATCCTCACCAGTATATCCTGATCTAGTTATGTATACTTTTTCATTATTATAGACATAGTTATTTCCGTTCATAAATTTTAGACTGTCACAACCAGGTATAACTTTATTTAAAACATTTTTTGCTTCGGGGCCCTGTAATGCAATTAATGACAATGACTCGTCAAGATTTAATTTATATTGATTATCAAGTTTAGATTTTATTACTTTATAATCATTATACTTGCATGCAGCATTCAAGATGATTAAAAATCCATCAGATGTTTTGGTAATTATCAGATCGTCCTGAATTCCTCCTTTGTTATTCATTAAAAATGAATACTTACTTTGATTAGTTTTCAATTTTTTCAGATCTGCAGGAAAAATCTTCTCAAGATCTCTTGTAAGATCATCACTACCCGATATAAATAATTGACCCATATGAGAAACATCAAAAATACCAGAGTGTGAACGTGTGTATTTATGCTCTTGTATAATTCCATCTTTATATTGGATAGGCATTTGATATCCAGCAAACTCTACAAGCTTTGCTCCATACTTGATGTGGAGATTATTTAACGATGTTTTTTTTATACTCATATTAACTCTTTATGCCCCCTCTGTCTTTTTGCCTGAGAGATTTGCTCCTTCGGCGAGAATAATTCTCTTTCCAGAGTTAATATGTACGGTCCATTTGCCTGAGAGTTTCCGGGGTGGTTGCTCCTTCGGCAGGTTTTATTTCAAACCATTCTCCCGTTTAAATACTATAGTTTATTTATAAATTTTAATCTACCGTTTTTTTGTTAGTTCGAATTAATTACTTTTTCTTTGAGTTTTTTAAACTCTTCATCTGAAAGTACTCCTGATTTATATAAGTCATCAAGTTTTTTTAAGTCTAATATCATTTTGTTATTTTTATTATTCTTATTTAGATTTTCTGATACTTGTGACAAGTTGTCAAATTTCAACTTATATTTACCATCGATTCTAAGGCCTAACTCTATTAAACCATGGTAAGAGGAAATATGGTTTATCCAATCATTCATTACCTTTTTTGCTTTAGGATAACTGCTTATATTTTGTGGATGAAATTCACTTTTTGTTTCAGATCCATATAACGAAGTATAGTTTGCAAAACTTTCGGGTGTTTCTAAGTAATCAATAGTTAACCATCTGTCTTTTTTTCGTGGTATATAAACTGAGAGATCATAACCTAAATAAGTTTTTGGGAAAATTAAATTATTTTTTGTTGCCCAGTTAATAAGATAACCTAGATCACGATCAGGATCATTATGTTCATAAAGTTCATAATTTACATCATAATGTTTTATAGATAGGCAATTATGAGTTGCTCCTTTTGATCTGTAGTATTTTAACAAGGTGTAATAAGATCTTTCAATACAACCATGTCTTTTTGATTTAAAAGTGCTAGTTATTATTATTGGATTGATATAACCATAAATAGCACTCAACCCATCTACTTTCGAAATTTCTAAAATTTTTATTGGTGTCTTATTTTCAATCTGAGCTAAAGTTATAGTATAAGCGTGAATACCTCTAAATATATGCTCGCCATACCAATAAATAACTTGCCAATCTCCTTCAGTTAAAGGTATGGAATGTTTGCTTGATATATTTAATCCACCAGAAACAAAATCTCCAACTTTGTATTTAAATGTAGCAAATGAATTATTATTAAAACCAAATAAAAATAAAAATAATATAATAAATTTTTTTTTCATTTAAAAAAAACTAATACTTTTTATTAGTTTTTAATATAGATAAAAATTGAATAAGAACTGCAATAATAACAATTGCTCCCCCAATCATCACTGCTGATGGTGGATTTTCATTTATAAAAATCCATGCCCACAAAGGACCTAGAACCGCCTCCGATAACATAATAATTCCAACTAAAGCAGAGGGTGTAGATCTTGCACCTATTGTGATAAATATAAATCCAAAACCAAGTTGAAAAAAACCAGCTAAAAATCCTAATAAAATATCATTTAAAGATATAAAAATTGTTTTAGACATAAAATATCCAATAATCAAAGCAATAACGCCTGCAATAAATTGTAATGGAACCATATCTACACTTGGGAATTTTCTAACTATTAAAATTAATGTTGCGAATGATATTGGCATAATAAAAGCAGCAATATTTCCACTCATTTGTCCAACTGTTAATGAGCTTCCAACCATCAAAATTATTCCTGAAATTGCTAAAACTATAGAAGTTAATGTTATTAAGTTTATTTTTTCTTTTAAAAAGATATATCCAAAGATTGCTAAAAATAATGTTTGGGTTTGAATTATAAAATTAGTATTTGCTACAGTAGTATTATACATTGCAAAAACATAACCACTAAAGCCACAGGCAAGTATAATGCCTCCAATAAGACCAGGAATTCCAGATTTATAAAATGCTGAATAAAAATTTTGCTTATAACTAATAATAAGAAAGAGCAGAACTACAATGATAAAAAAAACTGATCTCCAAAATAGAATTTGCCATAGAGTAGAACCTTCGAAAGATTTAACTATCAACCCTCCAAAACTTAGACTGAAAGCACCAAAAAAAATCAAAAGTGGCCCTGGTAATTTTGTAATTAAATTCATTTAATTTGAGAAATGAGATTGTTAGTCTCCATCTGATAAAGTTTATATAATGTTTCAGCATCTTCTAAGCTTACATCTTTAAATTTGATATTAGATCCTGGTGTTAATTGTACTAGTCGATCATAGTCAGCAGATATAACAGTTGCAATCTTCGGATAACCACCAATAGTTCCATGATCTGATAACATAATTATTGGATCTCCAGCAGATGTGATTTGAATTACACCTTTTACCAAACCTTCTGATTTTATATTAGGATCAACGACATTTTCAATTTTTGGACCTTCTAATCTCATACCCATCCTGTCTGAAAGTTTTGTAATTTTAAAACTTTCTTTAAAGAATTTATTTTGTGAAGACTCAGAAAAATAATCATAGTTTGTGCCTTTAATGACCCTTATATTTTCAATAGTGCTACCTAAGTAATCAAGTTTTCTTTTGTTAAAAGAATTATTAATTTCAATTATTTCAATTTCTAAATCTTTAGAAAATTTATTCCCGTTATTTGGTCCAATTTGAGCTTGTGTATTTATTGAACAACTTCCCCAATAATAATCAACACCAAAAGTTCCATTAATCGAAAAATACCCATAAACAGACTTGTTGGTTGAATGAATATCGACTTCATCACCATTTTTTAACAAATAACATTGGTAGGAATTACCATCAATAACATCATCTTTTGTTATAATTTTAAATGATACATTTCCAGAAATACAAAAAAAAATATCTTTTCCAAAATACTTCAAATGCGGGCCTTGATAAGCAAATTCTATTACAGGTGAATTGAAATCATTTTGTAGAAGTGAGTTTAACAATTGAAAATTTCTTTTATCCATTGCCCCACTAAAAGGAATACCAATATGGTATAAATTATTTCTTCCTAAGTCTTGATATGTGGTGTTTATACCAGCTCTTAAAATTTTAAAGTAGTTTCTATCTTTTGATTTCATTATATTGATCTAAAGTTATTCTATAAAATTTTATTGTATCACCTGGATTAACAAGATTAGGGTTTGATTGATTAGATGTGTCGAAAATATTTTGTGGTGTATTTCCCAAAATATTCCATCCCCCAGGTGTTTCAAAAGTGTATATGTTACAAAATTGTTCTGTTATTCCAACTGAACCTTTTGGAACTTTAACTCTTGGTGTTTCTAATCTTTTTAATCTCATTTCCTGGTTAAGATCACCAAGAAAAGGCATGCCAGCCACAAATCCTGTCATATAACAAAAGTAATTTTTGCTAAAAAATTTTTCTAGGATTATTTCTGATTTTAATTTTAGTTTATTTTCAACTCTTTTAATATCTAATGCAAAATTATTATCACAACACACAGGAATTTCGATTAAGTTTTTTTCTAATTTATTGTTTTCTTTAATCTCTATATTTTCAATTTTTTTTTTTAAAGATAAAAAGGAATGTATATTTAAATCATATGAAATTATTAATTTATTATAAGATGGAGTTAAGTTTGTAATACCTTTTAAATTTAATTTTTTTATATGGTAAAAAAATTTGATAACATTTGAATTAATTTCTTGATTTACATCACTTCCAAAGTCACAATACAAAGCTGCGTCACCAAGATTTAATATATTTTTTATCATACCATGTTATACTTATGATTTATTAGTATGGAAATTAATATCAATTGTGATTTAGGTGAAAAATCAAAGCATCATTCAGATGAAAATGATCCAAAATTACTAGAAATTGTAAATTCAGCTAATGTTGCTTGTGGTTATCATGCTGGTGATGAAGAGAGCATGAACCAAGTTGTAAAAATTTGTAAGAAAAACGGTGTTAGCATAGGTGCACATCCATCATTTAATGATCCAGAAAACTTTGGACGTAAAAGACTAAATTTATCATCTGACGAAATAAATAAGCTACTAATTGATCAGTATGAAATTTTACAAAATATAGCTGAAAAACATGGTGAGATCGTTACACATATTAAACCACATGGTGCATTAAATAATATGGCTTGCGAAGATATTGATCTTGCAACTATCATTGCAAAATCAATCTGCAATTTCAATAAAGACTTAATCTATTTAGTGCCCACAGGTTCAAAAATGGAAGAGGCTGCAAAGAAATTTGATATGAGGATAGCATGTGAAATTTTTGCTGATAGAAATTATGAAGATAATGGAAACTTAGTATCTAGAAAAGAGCCTCATGCACTTATTACAGATCCAGAAAAAGCAAAAAGCCATGTTTTAAGCATGGTTCAGAACCAGGCCCTTAATTGTCACAGTGGAAAGCAAATACCTTGTGAAATAGACTCTGTGTGCATACATGGAGACAATGCTAGTTCTTTGGCTACAGCATTATCTATAAAAAATAACTTAGTAGATAATGGCCTAGAACTTAAAACATTAACTAACTTAAGGAAATTTAAATAATGATAAAAAAAATATTTTTTTCAATTTTCTTTTTAATTTTTTTAGCAGGAACATCTTTTGCTGCTGGTTCAAGTGACTCTGGCTCAAAGGAAACTTTATATGATAAAGCTGTACAACAAATAAAAATAGCAAAAAAATTAGAAAAAAAAGGTAAAACCGAGAAAGCAATTAAAAGATACGAAAGAGCAATTAAATTTTTGGTAAAGTCAAATAAGATGAAACCAAATAAAGCGGATACTTTAAACTATCTTGGATTTGCGACAAGAAAAATTGGTGATTTTGAAAATGGTGAGAAATATTATCTTCAAGGTTTAGCGATTGAGCCAAATCACATAGGAATTAATGAATATTTAGGTGAATTATATGTTGCAACCAATAGGATGAATTTAGCAAAAGAAAGATTAAGTGTTCTAGAGGGATGTAATTGTGATGAATATAATCAGCTAAAGGGTGTGATAGACGGGTCTAAAAAATCAAAATATTAATTTATATTTTTTATCATTTGCTCAGGCATCCAAAGAGCGATTTCTGGAAATATCACAACTAAAATAACAGCAAAAATCATTAGCAAGAAGAGTGGAAACGCACTTCTTGCTATATACCCCATATCCTTATTAGCCATTCCCTGAAGAACAAAAAGATTAAAGCCAACCGGTGGTGTGATCTGAGCCATTTCTACAACAATAACTAGAAAGACACCAAACCAAATCATATCAAAGCCTGCTTGTCTAATCATTGGTTCAATTATAGCCATTGTTAAAACTACAGCAGAGATACCATCAAGAAACATTCCAAGAATTATATAAAAAATCATTAAAACAAAAATTAAAACATATGGAGAAAGTTCCATACCTTCGATCCATAAAGCGAGATTTCTTGGTAATCCTGTAAAACCCATTGCCAAAGATAAAAAAGTAGCTCCTGCTAATATAAAAGCTATCATACAAGAAGTTTTGGTAGCACCCAGCAATGATTCTTTAAATGTTCTAAAAGACAAACTCTTTTGAAAGTATGATAAAATTAATGCACCTACTACGCCCAAAGAAGCTGCTTCGGTTGCGGTTGCTATACCAGTATAAATTGAGCCAATAACTGAAACTATTAATAATATTACAGGTATCAGTTTTCCTGATTTCCTTACCTTTTCCATAAGTGAGACGTCTTGTTTAAAAGTAGGCATGGATTTTTTATTTATTAACGACCAAATCATTACATATGTCATAAAGATCAACGCAATCATTATTCCTGGGACAATTCCTGCAATAAATAGTTTTGCTATCGACTCTTGGACAGTCACACCATAAATAATTAAAATAATTGAAGGTGGAATTAGAAGACCCAGCGTTCCTGAACCAGCTAAACTTCCAAGCAGAATACTTTCTGGATATTTTCTTTTTCTTAGTTCTGGGATAGACATTTTTCCTACTGTGGCTACAGTTGCTGCAGAAGATCCTGAAATAGCTGCAAATAAAGCACATCCAACTACATTAACATGCACTAAGCCACCAGGTAGTTTCTGCATCCATGGAGATAATCCTTCAAATAAATTTTCAGATAACTTCGTCCGAAATAAAATTTCACCCATCCAAACAAATAAAGGAAGTGCAGTTAAAGTCCATGAAGATGAGGCTCCCCAAATTGTTGTTGCCATCGCATCACCAACTGGCCTTGTGGTGAACAGCATCATTCCTATTGATGAAACTCCAACCATGCTTATAGCAACCCAAATTCCCGAGCCTAAAAATATCAAGAGAACACTTATGAAAAATATAGTAAGTAAAATTTCAGTCATTTTTTTTTGTTTGTATTTTCAAAACTAATTGATGAGATACACATATGAAAAATATTAGTGATCCTAAAGCAACACTAGTTTGTGGTATCCAAATTAAAATTTCGTCAGCTCCTTCACTTCTCTCTTGAAATTCATAAGATATTTTTAGCATTTTCAAAAAATAAAAAGCTAGATAACCAGAAAATATAGTTGCAACTATCAAACTCCATAATTCCAAAAATCTCTTTTTAATCCCAGTAGCTTTTTCTAAAAATAAAGTAATTCTAATGTGACCACCTTCTACGAAAGTATAAGATAAAGCAAAAAAAGATGAGGCAGCCATACAATATCCAGAATATTCAGCTAGGCCTCTTATATAAAAACCAAATATTCTTGATGAAATTCCAATTAAAATAAAAACTGCAACCAAAATAAGAAAGAATGCAGCGATATAGCCTGAGTAACTATAAAGATTATTTAGAAATTTATTGACTTTAGTAAACATATAAAAAGGCCGTTTAACACGGCCTTTTTAATTATAATGATTTAATTATAAGCAGCAAGAACACTAGCGCCTCTATCGCCAGCTTTTTTCTTCCATTCTTCTGCCATTGTAGCACCAACTTTTTTGAAATGACTTTCAAGGGCTGCATTTACTTTGCCTACTTTCATTCCAGCATCAGCTAAAGCTTTTTTATCAGCAACATTTCCTTTTTTTGAAAGTGCCCAACCTTTTTTCTCAGCAACTGCTGCCTCTTCCATAATCATTTTTTGTGTAGCTTTATCTAATTTATTCCAAGAACCTCTGTGAGCTACAATCATATTTTTTGGAAACCAAGCTGCAATATCATAAAAATACTTTACTCCATTTTCCCAAATTTTACTGTTCTTACCAGTAGTTGGTGAAGTAATCATACTTTCAACCGCACCAGTTGAGAATGCTTGGCTTATTTCAGCTGCTTCTATTTTTGTAGGAGCCATACCTGTCAACTCGGCCATTCTAATAGTTGCAGAATTATATGCTCTAAATTTTAAACCTTTTAAATCAGCAACACTATTAATTTCCTTTTTACTATAAAGACCTTGTGCAGGCCATGGTACAGCGTATAAAAATACAAGACCTTTTTGATCTAGACCTTTAATTATTGCAGGCTTAGATGCTTGGTACAGTTTCATAGCATCATCATAAGATGTTGCAAGAAATGGTTGTGAATCAATCTCTAATAACGGGTCCTCTTTACCTAGGGCCGACATAAATCTCTCACCAATTTGAGCTTGTCCAGTTCTAACAGCCCTAAATATCTCTCCACCTTTAAATAGAGATCCACCTGGGTGTGTTACTATTGTTAATTTTCCCCCACTTTTTTCTGAAACATTTTTAGCAAATTCAGCTGCATTAGCAGAATGGAAGTTGCTTGCACCATATGCTAGTGCCATATCCCATTTTTCTGCAGCAAAAACATTAGCAGTTAAAAGAACAGAAAATAAAACAGAGAGCAAAATTTTGAAAAGTTTCATAAATCCTCCATATTTCTAAAAAACATATCTCATTATGTATTAAAGCTTAAATCAATAAAAATTTTTGATGTTTTATTGAAAAATAATAAATAATTACTATTATAATAACATCTTGATCGAACAATCACTCATTTTACTGCAAATTATATTTATAGATATTATTCTTGCAGCAGATAATGCAATAATAATAGGATTGATTGCAGCCAATTTTGTCCCAAAAAATAGAAAAAAGATAATATTTTGGGGAGTAGTTGGAGCATTAGTTTTCAAAGTTATATTTGCAATATTTGCAACATATTTATTTAAATTTTACTTCATTAAAATTCTTGGAGGATTACTTTTAATTTGGATTGTTAACGACTTAAGAAAAGATTTATTTGAAATTCAAAAAATAAAGTCTCCTAAAAAGAAATCTATGGAGCCTTCATTTATCAAAAGTATTTACAAGGTTTTATTTGCAGATATTACAATTAGTTTTGATAACGTTATTGGAGTTGTGGGTGCAGCCAAAGGTAATTTTGGTTTTATGATTTTTGGCTTAGTATTATCAGTAGTTCTTACTGGAGCCTTAGCTACTTATTTGGCAAATTATATACAAAAACATCTATGGATAGCTTATATAGGTTTAGGCTTTATATTATTGGTTGCTATTCAATTAGTAATAGGTGGACTAGTCGATTTAGAAATTTTAAATATAAATGAAAAATATATAAAATATTTCTAATATTACCAAGTTCCAGTATTTTCCATTGATGACCAGGGCTCTTTAGGAGGAAGATTTCCCTCCTGAAGTATTTCAATTGATATTTTATCTGGTGATTTCACAAATGCCATATGACCATCTCTAGGTGGTCTATTTATTGTATAACCCATATCCATTAGTCTTTGACATATTTCGTATATATTTTTAACTCTATAAGCTAAGTGACCAAAATTTCTAGATCCCTCTCCTAAATTGTCACCATCCCAATTATAAGTTAGTTCAATTTCTGCATTACTGTCGTTTGGTGCAGCTAAAAAAATTAATGTATATCTGCCTTTTTCATTTTCCATTCTTTTTGTCTCTTTTAAACCCAGTCCATCACAAAAAAATTTTAACGACTCTTCAATATTAGAAATTCTGATCATTGTGTGTAAATATTTCATAGTAAAATTATAATTTATTTCTATTCTAGTTCAATAGTACTTGGTGGTTTAGAAGTCACATCATAAACTACTCTATTTATACCTCGAATATTATTAACTATTTTATTCGATACCATTTGCATAAATGATTTATTAAATTGAAAATAATCCGCTGTCATTCCATCTTCAGATGTTATTGCTCTTAGCAAGCATAAATATTCATAGGTTCTATTGTCTCCCATGACACCAACAGTTTTAACAGGCAGTAATGCAGCATAAGCCTGCCATATCTTATGATATAGATTGTGTTCTCTTAATGCATTTACAAAATAATTATCTGCTTCTTTTAAAATTTTTATTTTTTCTTTTGTAATTATGCCTGGCATTCTAATTGCTAAACCAGGACCAGGAAAAGGATGTCTAGAAATAATTTCTTTACTTAAATTTAATTCTAGACCTAACATTCTAACTTCATCTTTAAATAAATACTTCAATGGTTCAACTAATTTTAATTTCATTCTTTTTGGCAAACCACCAACATTATGATGAGACTTAATTTTTGAAGTTTGACTTCCTGTAACAGACTTACTCTCAATTAGATCAGGGTATAAGGTTCCTTGAGCCAAAAATTTTACATTTTTTATTTTTTTTGCGTATTTTTCAAAAAGTTTGATAAATAAATTTCCAATAATTTTTCTTTTTTTTTCTGGATCCGTTACATTTTTTAATTTGCTAATGAATAATTGTTCAGCATTTACATAAATTAAATTCAATTTAAATTTTTTTCTAAAAGTATTTACTACTTGTTTTTCTTCATTTTTTCTGAGCAGACCAGTATTAACGAATATACAAGTTAAGTTTTTTCCAATCGCATTACTAATTAATTTTGCTACTACACTACTATCTACTCCACCAGATAATGCACAAATTACTTTAGAATTTCCAACTTGTTCTTTAATTTGCTGCATAAGTTTGGATTTTTGATTTTTTGATGTCCAATTTTTTTTAATTTTACAAATTTTAATTACAAAGTTTTTTAATATTATTTTGCCTTTAACTGTATGGGAAACTTCTGGATGAAACTGTATGCCATATATTTTTTTTTTTGCATTTTCTATCATGCATAATTTCGAATTTGAGGATTTTGCTATAACTTTAAAACCTTTAGGTAATTTAATTACCTCATCTCCATGACTCATCCATACATTGGTAGATTTTTTTGAAAAGAAATTTTCAGTTAAAGCGCTTTTTTTTAATTTTGTAACTTTTACTAACCCAAATTCTCTTGATTTTGCTCGTTTTACTTTACCTCCTAATTCTTTAGAGATTATCTGGTGGCCAAAACAAATGCCTAGAATTGGAATATTTGAACTTAATATACTTTTATTGAATTTAACTTTTTTATTTTGGTAAACATTTAAGGGACCGCCTGATAAAATGATACCTTTCACATTTTTTTCATTTTTGTAGTCTTTAAGTTTGTTGTGACTTATAATTTCACAAAAAACATTCAATTCTCTTACTTTTCTTGCAATTAATTGTGTAAACTGAGACCCAAAATCGATTATTAAAATTTTATCTAGATTGTTTTCAAGACGCATCTTTTTTTTCAAACTCTTTTAGGCGTTTGTTAATAGATGCGATTTTATCACAAAGGTTTGAACATATTTTCTTAAAATCTTCTCTAAGTTCCTCTGCTTTAGAAAAATTAGATCTTTCTAACTCAATATCTATTAATAGATACATTGCCTCTTCGTTGTTTGGCTCGAGTAGTAAGACTGTATTTATATTTTTTTCCAGTTCTATTTTGTTTTCTTCATTTTTAAATATTTTTGCTAAATATAGATATGACTTTGAGTCTTTGGGATTGTATACAATATTTCTTTGAAATAAAAATTTTGAATCTTCATATTTTTCATTTTCATAAAGATTTTTTGCTTCATCAAAAAAATTAACTTTCTCCGCGTTAACGTTAAAAATTAAAGTAAAAAGTAAAATTATTGCTAAGGTAATTTTTTTTATCATCTTTTTATTTCGTCTATATTATGTACCATACTTTCATAAAAACCTGCTTTAGTAATTTTGACAAATTTTGGTTTTTTTCTAAGATCTTTAATTCTTTTTGCACCTAAGTATCCCATTGATGATTTTAAACCCCCTACTAGTTGGTAGATTATTTTTTCAACTGTACCTTTGTATTTAACAAAACCTTCAACACCTTCTGCTACGTATTTTGATGTATCTTTTTGTTTTGATTGAAAATATCTATCTGCTGATCCTTTATTCATTGCTCCAATAGATCCCATGCCCCTAAAACTTTTAAATAATTTACCACCTCTTTTTATAATTCTACCTGGAGCCTGATCTGTTCCTGCAAATAATGATCCAATCATCACCGCATCTGCTCCTGCTGCAAGTGCTTTTGCAATATCCCCAGAAAATTTGATACCTCCATCAGCTATTAATGTTGTTTTACTTTTCCCCATACCTTTTTTTACATCTAAAATTGCACTTAACTGTGGGACTCCAATCCCGGCAACTAATCTTGTAGTGCATATAGATCCTGGTCCAATTCCAACTTTTATAATATCTACTCCTTGCTTAATCAGAAATTTAGCTGCTTCTGCTGTAGCAATATTACCTGCACATAAAGCTGTTTTAGTTGGTTTAATTTGTTTAATTTTTTTTATTATTGCAGCTACTTTTTTTGTGTGGCCATGAGCTGTATCAACTACAATTAAATCGATGTTTTCTTTTAAAATCTTTTGAGCTCTTATGTGTTCGTTTAAACTTGCGCCAACAGCTGCACCAACTAACATTTTTTTTGCTTTTACTTTTCTTATTTCTCTT
>CACKFP010000008.1:0-10000 GCA_902599485.1 uncultured Pelagibacteraceae bacterium
GAGATGACTTAGTTTTATTTTATTTTAGAGAGGGCGCAAATTATGCAAATGTATACACGCAATCTAGTTTAGTCTCTGAAAATATTAAATGGAATAAAAAAATAAAAGATAAAAAAATTTTTGGCATTCTAATTAATACAAGAAACGCAAATGCCTTGACAGGTAAAGAAGGCTATAATTCTCTTAAAAAAATTTCCCAAAATTTGTCAAAATTATTAACAGCAAAACAAACTGCAGATGAAGACAAACCAAGAGAAATTAAACCAAACCAAATATTATTTGCTTGTACAGGTACTATAGGGGAAAAATTTCCTGAAAATGCAATTATAAATAATACTCAAAACTTAGTAGATAAAATAAAATATAATCAAAATAAACTAATTTGGATCAAGGCAGCTCTTGGAATTATGACAACAGATACTAAACCAAAATTATCAATGTCAGAATGTAAAATAGGTGGTTCAGATGTAAAAATATATGGCATTGCAAAAGGTTCAGGAATGATCTTTCCAAATATGGCAACAACTTTAGGATTTATTTTTACAGATGCCAACATTTCTTCATCAATTTTGAAACAGATACTAAATTTAAATATTAAGACTACTTTTAATGCTATAACATGCGATGGAGATACTAGTACAAATGATATGGTTTCAATATTTTCCACCGGTAAAGCTAAGAATAAAGAGATAAAAAGTTTAAAAGATCCAAAATTAAAACAATTTATTAATAGTGTTCATCAGGTCATGCTAAACTTAGCAAAAAGAGTTGCAAGTGACGGTGAAGGAGCAACAAAATTTGTTACCATCAAATGCCTTAATAGCAAAACAGAGAAAGATGCAAAAAATATTTGTTTTTCAATAGCCAACTCACCATTAGTTAAAACAGCAATTTTTGCAGAAGATCCTAATTGGGGGAGAATCGCGATGGCAATTGGAAAAAGCGATGCAACCGTTAAACATGAGAAACTATCTTTATTAATGGGGTCTAATATTATCCTTAAAGATGGAAAATTAGATAAAAATTATAATGAAAATAATTTGAGTGATTATATGAAAAATGAAAATATAGAAATAACAATTGATTTATCTATTGGAAGTAAAAAATTTACAGCTTATACAATGGATCTATCTAAGGAATATATTGAAATTAATTCTGATTACAGATCCTAGGTATTGAAATTTTATAAAATATAATTAAATCTTTTTTGTGATAAAGTACCTATTGAATTGTAAAAAATGTGGCCTTGAGTTTGAAAGCTGGTTTGCTAGCTCGAGAGAATTTGATAAATTAAAAAAACTAAAGCTTCTTAATTGTCAAAATTGTAATTCTCAAAAAATTGAAAAGTCTTTGATGAAACCAAATTTAGCAAATTCTAATTTTAAAAAAGACAAAGCTCATAAGAACAATAGAAATGTTAAAAAAAAATTGAGAGAGTATCAAAAATTTATAAAAGAAAACTTTGAATATGTTGGAGAAAACTTTGCTTATGAGGCAAGATCTATTCATTATAATAAGAATAAGAATAAAAAAAATATTTTTGGGAAAGCATCAATTGAAGATGTTAAGGAACTAAAAGAAGAAGGTATAGAAACATCAACTATTCCATGGATTGAAGATAAGGAAAATTAACCTTTCTTGTATTTTGTTATATAATTTACAGATTTATCACTTGAAAGTTTCCACTTGTTTGAGAGTGGATTAAATTTAACCCCATCTATTCTTTTTAATATTAATGAATTTTTATTGCAGATAGTTTCTAGATTTTCAGGCTTTACAAATTTATTCCAATCGTGCGTTCCGATTGGAAGCCATCTTAAAATATACTCAGCTCCTATTATTGCAAATACATAAGATTTTAATGTTTGGTTTAAGGTGGCAATAAACATTATGCCACTGTTTTTTAAAAATTTTGTACTTTGATTTATAAATTGTGGAATATCTTCAACATGTTCAACTATTTCCATGTTAAGAATAACATCAAATTTTTTTTCATAATTAAAATTTTCAGGAGATTTATCATGATATTCAATTTTTAAATTACTTTTTTTCAAATGATGTTTTGCAATATCAATATTTTTTTTGGACGCATCGATACCTACAACTTCTGCACCAAGCCTAGCCAAAGGCTCAGATAGTAATCCTCCCCCACATCCAATATCAAGAATACTTATTCCTGAAAGTGGTTTGTGATTTGACGAAATGTTAAAATCTTTAATAATATTGTTTTTTATATATTCGATTCTAATTGGATTAAATTTGTGAAGTGGTTTAAATTTTCCATTAGGATTCCACCATTCTTCAGCAATTTTGTTAAATTTTTCGATTTCTTCTTTGTTTATAGTATTATTACTCATTCTTTATTGACATTATAAATAAGATGTATTTTATCAATATTATAGAGCTTGTAAATAAAACTACCAATGAAAATTATTGTATTAAAATTTGGCGGCACTTCGGTTGGGTCAATTCAAAGAATAAAAAAAGTTTCTAAAATAATTAAGTCTTACACAAAAAAATATAGTGTAATCGTTTTGTCATCTGCAATGAGTGGTACTACAAATAAGTTAATAAATATGTCAAAAAACATCAGTGAAAATTTTCCTGATAACGAATATGATACACTTGTTTCCACTGGTGAGCAGATTTCGTGTTCGTTGTTAGCAGGCCATTTAGTAGCAAGTGGTCTAAATTCTAGATCTTGGATGGCTTGGCAAATACCAATTCTGACTGAGGGAAAACACAAATATTCACGAATTAAATACATAAATAAAAATAAAGTTTTAAAATTTTTAAAATCTGGTGGAATTCCAATTATAGCTGGATTTCAGGGAGTGGATAGAAATTTAAATATCACAACTATTGGTAGAGGCGGTTCTGATTCTAGTGCAATTATGTTTGCAAAGTTTTTTAAGGCTGATCGATGTGTAATATATACAGATGTTGAAGGAGTATATACGACTGACCCTAATAAACTTAATTCAGCAAAAAAAATTAAAAATATATCTTATGAAGAAATGCTTGAAATGGCTTCGTTAGGATCAAAAGTAATGCAGCCAGACTCAATTCAGGACGCTAGGTTAAATAGAATTAATATTGAAGTAAAATCGTCATTTATAAATAAATCAGGGACATTAATAACTAAACGAAAAAATATTATTAATAATAAAATTATCACAGGAATTTCCTCTACTGACAATGATGCAAAAGTAACTTTATTGGGAGTCAAAGATAGACCTGGTATAGCAGCTTCAATATTTAAACCACTTTCAGAAAATTCGATTAATGTAGACATGGTAGTTCAAAATATATCTTCTGATGGTAAGCAGACAGATCTTACATTTACAATAAAGTCTAATGATTTAAATAAAACAAAAAAAATTATAAACAAAAATAAAAATATTATTTTTAAAAAATTAATATTTGATAAAAATGTATCGAAAGTATCAATAATAGGAGTTGGAATGATTTCTACTCCAGGTGTGACATTTAGAATGTTTCAAGCACTTGCACGAAAAAATATTAACATACAGGTTATTTCAACTTCAGAAATTAAAATATCAGTTTTAATAAAAAGTACAAATGTTTCAAAAGCTGTAGAATGTTTGCACAAAGAATTTAGATTAGACAAATGACATCAGAAATTAGGCCATTTAGAAAAATTAATAGAAAGCAGACTAAAGAGATAAATGTTGGCAAAATTAAAGTTGGTGGAAATAATCCAATTACTGTTCAGACAATGACCAATACATTGACAACTGATCATAAATCTACAATAGAGCAAATTCATAAAGTTACTGAAGCAGGCGCAGATATTGTAAGAGTTTCATGCCCTGATAGTAAATCAACAGAGGCTTTAAAAACAATAATTAAGCACGTGGACGTTCCCATAGTTGCGGATATCCATTTTCATTATAAGAGAGCAATTGAAGCTGCAGAAAATGGAGCACATTGTCTTAGAATAAATCCTGGAAATATTGGAGATACAAAAAGAGTTTCAGAAGTTATTTCTGCCGCAAAAAATAATAATTGTTCAATTAGAATTGGAGTTAATGCTGGATCGCTTGAAAAAGATATTCTTGAAAAATATAAAGAACCATGCCCCGAAGCGCTAGTTGAAAGTGCGTTGAGAAATATAAGAATAATTGAGGATATGGATTTTTCAAATTTTAAAATTAGCGTCAAATCTTCAGATGTTTTCTTGTCAATTGCGGCATATAAATTATTATCTGATAAAACAGACTACCCACTTCACTTAGGCATTACTGAAGCAGGGAGCTATTTACCTGGAAGTATCAAAACATCTATAGGATTTGGAAGTTTATTATTGGAGGGTATTGGAGATACAATTAGAGTATCACTTTCTGACGATCCCCTTGAGGAGATAAAAGTTGGTAACGAAATTTTAAAATCCCTAAATTTAAGAAATAGGGGGGTAAAAATTATTTCATGTCCCTCATGTGCTAGACAAGCGTTTCAAGTTATCGAAACAGTCAAAAAATTAGAAAAGAGATTATCTCATATTAAAAAACCAATCACTCTATCAATTATAGGTTGTGTTGTTAATGGACCTGGAGAGGCAAAACAAACTGAAATTGGAATTACTGGTGGCGGAAAAGATAACCACATGTTGTATTTAAATGGTATAGAAACTGAAAAAGTAATGACAAATAATATGATAGATAAAATTGTTACTTTGGTAGAGGAAAAAGCTTCAAACTTATAAAAAATTAATTAATGCTCCCACAGGATAAAGTCCAATATCTTATCGATAGACACCTTAAGCTCGAGAATAAACTCTCATCAGGAGATATTGATAAAAAAAAATATGCTGAAATTTCAAAGGAGTATTCAGACTTAAATGAAATAATTAAACACGCAAAAGAATATTTAAATTATCACAAAGATACCGAGGATTTAAATAATATAATAAATGATAAAAAGTCAGATGCAGAAATGAAAGATTTTGCAATTAGTGAACTAGAAAACTTAAAAGCAAATTTTTTTATCAATGAAAAAAAAATAAAATTATTCTTACTGCCCAAAGATCTTGCCGATAGTAAAAATGCAATTATCGAAATTAGAGCAGGCACAGGCGGTCTTGAAGCAAGCCTATTTGCTTCAGATTTATATAAAATGTATGAAAAGGTTAGTCAAAAAAAAAAATGGATTATTGAGATCATTTCAATATCAAAAAGTGATGCTGGTGGTCTTAAAGAAGTTATAGCTCTTATTAAAGGTAAAAATATTTACTCTGCCTTAAAATATGAAAGTGGAGTACACAGAGTTCAGAGAGTACCAGATACTGAAACACAAGGAAGAGTTCATACTTCGGCAGCTACTGTAGCGGTGTTGCCTGAGGCTGAAGACTTAGATATTAAATTAGATGAGAAAGATTTAAGAATAGATGTATTTAGAAGTAGTGGACCAGGTGGTCAAAGCGTAAACACTACAGATTCAGCAGTTAGAATAACTCACATCCCCACAGGAATTGTAGTAAGCCAGCAAGACGAAAAATCGCAAATTCGGAATAAAGAAAAAGGACTTAAAATACTAAAATCCAGAATTTACGACTATGAAAGACAAAAAATTGATCAAGCGAGATCTAAGGATAGAAAAAGTAAGATAGGAACTGGGGATAGATCTGAAAGAATCAGAACTTACAACTTTCCACAGGGAAGAGTAACTGATCATAGAATTAATTTAACTTTACATAAATTAGAACAGTTTATGGAGGGTGAAATATTCGATGAAATGATTGAGTCTTTAAATTTACAAGCTCAAGAAGATGAACTTAATAAAGCAAGTCAATGAACTATCTAAGTTCATTAAATTATGGAAATAAAATTCTTAAATCTAATAATATTATAAGTTATAAAATTGATAGCGAATTGCTTTTGGCAAGGGCATTAAATAAATCAAGGGAAGAGATACTGACAAATTTGAATTTCACTTTAGATCAAAAAGAGTTTTGTACCTTTAAAAGATTATTAATTAGAAGAAAACAAAAAGAACCTTTGGCATATATATTTAACCAAAAAGATTTTTGGAAATATAACTTTTTAGTAAATAAAGATGTATTAATACCCAGACCAGAAACTGAAATTATTGTTGAGGAAGTTTTAAAATTAACCAATTATAACTCTTCAAAGCTTTTTTTAGATGTTGGTACAGGATCTGGATGTTTAATTTTATCTATAGTTAAAGAAAGACCACATCTGCTTGGTACCGCTATAGATATAAGCAAAAAAGCTCTGAAAATTGCAATTAATAATGCAAAAATGCATCACTTAGAAAATAAAATTAAATTCATAAATATCGATATTGACAAATTTAACAATAATAAATATGATTTTATTGTTTCTAATCCTCCATACATTAATGAAATTAATTTTAAGAGATTAGAAGCCAATGTTAAACTATTTGAGCCAACAATAGCTTTGAAAGCTGGTTTAGACGGGTTAAAAATTATAGAAAATATAATCAAAAAAAGTGAAAAATTGTTAAAAAAGAATGGAAAGTTAATATTTGAAATTGGTGAGAATCAAGAAAGTAAAGTAAAAAAATTATTAATGGAAAACAAATTTTATATTAATAAGGTGTGTAAAGATCTTCGATCCTTTCCTAGAGTTATAGTGTCTACAAAATTATTTTGATGAATAGCTATCGCAACAATAACAGAAAAAATCGATTTAAGTCTAATGGTGACAGAAGCTACAGAAAAAGATTAGGCAATGGACATAAAATTCAGAGCGATTTTAATTCTAATACTGATTTTAGATATAGAAATCCTGGAAGAAATAATCAAAATGCATCAAAATTAGTGGATAAATACAACAATCTTGCAAGAGAAGCACTTTCATCTGGAGACAAAATATTATCTGAGAATTATTTACAACACGCAGACCATTTTTCTAGAATATTAAGCACACAAGAAGTTAATAAAAATTCAGAGGAAAAAAATAATATTATAGAACAAAATTTTAAAAAAGACTTTGAAGAAACAAAAGATACTTCTGGAGAAGTCAGAGATATTGATTAATTAATTTTTTGCGATAAGATTCGATTTTAAAACATCTATTTTTATTTTATCAACTTCAAATTTTTTTCTTTCTTCGCCTTTGAGTATTTTACCAGATGGTAATTTAAGTTTTTGAGAATTAATTTTTTTTCCATTTTCAATTACTTCGTAATGTAGGTGAGGACCAGTTGATAAACCAGTTGACCCCACATACCCAATTATTTGTCCTTGTTTGACTTTAACGCCCCTTTTGATTCCTCTTCCGAATTTTGACATATGTGCATAAACAGTTTGATAAGTACTATTATGTTTAATTTTAACGCAATTTCCTCCTCCCCCACACCATCCAGCTTTCAAAACCTTTCCATCCCCTGATGCCATTATAGGTGTCCCCTTAGGTGCCGCAAAATCCGTACCCAAATGCATTTTTGTATAACCTAAAATAGGATGTTTCCTTTTCCCAAACGATGATGATAATCTTGCTCCGTTAATTGGGGTTTTCATAAGTGTTTTTCTTACGCTCTTTCCATTTTCATCAAAGTAATCAACTTTGTTTTTTTCGTATTCATATTTGTAGAGCTGTAAGTCAGAGTCTTGCAAATTGAGATTGGCAAAAATTATTTCACCAGTATCTACAATTTTGTTATTTTCATTAACAAACTCTTCATATATAATTTGAAAACTGTCATTCTTCCAAATATCTCTTTGAAAATCTACTTGAAAACCATATAATCTTGCAAACTCTAAGATAACATTTGGTTTAATTCCCAAGTTTATTGCGCTGCTATATAGGCTACTTGTTATTATAGTTTCTTTATAAACTAAATTTTTTTTGAAATTTTTCTTAATTTTTTTTGTAACAAATTTGTTTTCAGATTTGATTTTATTAAAGATTACCTCATTTTTTTTATCTGTTTCTATTCCAAATTTTACGATTTTTTCATTAGATAAATTATCAAATTTAAAAGTGAATTTTTGATTGACTCTTAATATTTTCAAAGACTTTTCTTTAAGTATAGTATCTAAAATTAATTTTTTCTCATTTATGTTTATATTTAAATTATTAACTATATTTTCATAAGTATCACCTGATTTAGAAACATACTCTATACTAGTAAATCTAGGATCTAAGTTTTTAGTAATTTCTTGAATTGTTTTTTTTAAATAAATATTCTCTAAACTTCCAATGAAACGGTTTGTCTGCTCTTGTTTATTCTGTGAGTAAATACTAAAAACTAGGATTCCTGAAATTGATATTAAAATGATCCAAAAAAATACTGAGTAATCTTTGAGAGTGATTATTTTAAAAAATCTCATTGTTAAGCCCAAAAAACGTTGATTTTACACACATTTTTTACCATTTTAAATTAATCTAATTTCTTGATTTATTAATATTATTATTTATAAGCGGTCCACTCAACATTTAAAAAATGTTATTTATTGAGTTAATCTCAATTAGCTATTTAATTTGTTAATATTTTAAGAAGAGAAGTGTGGACGGTTAAGGTTACCAAAATTTGTCGTACACACTTCAAAATCACATAAATATTATTCTTAGTATTTATGTAGAAGCTAGTGTGCGCCGTTTTTAAACTTGAGAGTTTGATCATGGCTCAGAACGTACGCTGGCGGCACGCCTTATACATGCAAGTCGAACGAAGTAGCAATACTTAGTGGCAGACGGGTGAGTAACATGTAGGTATCTTCCCTTTGGTGAGGAATAACGCGAGGAAACTTGCGCTAATACCTCATAAGTCTTTACGGAGAAAGCTTTATGCGCCGAAGGATGAGCCTGCACTTGATTAGTTTGTTGGTGGGGTAATGGCCTACCAAGACTTTGATCAATAGCTGATCTGAGAGGATGATCAGCCACATTGGGACTGAGACACGGCCCAAACTCCTACGGGAGGCAGCAGTAGGGAATATTGCACAATGGAGGAAACTCTGATGCAGCGATGCCGCGTGAGTGAAGAAGGCCCTTGGGTTGTAAAGCTCTTTCGTCGGGGAAGAAAATGACTGTACCCGAATAAGAAGGTCCGGCTAACTTCGTGCCAGCAGCCGCGGTAATACGAAGGGACCTAGCGTAGTTCGGAATTACTGGGCTTAAAGAGTTCGTAGGTTGTTAAAAAAGTTGGTGGTGAAATCCCAGAGCTTAACTCTGGAACTGCCATCAAAACTTTTTAGCTAGAGTATGATAGAGGAAAGCAGAATTTCTAGTGTAGAGGTGAAATTCGTAGATATTAGAAAGAATACCAATTGCGAAGGCAGCTTTCTGGATCATTACTGACACTGAGGAACGAAAGCATGGGTAGCGAAGAGGATTAGATACCCTCGTAGTCCATGCCGTAAACGATGTGTGTTAGACGTTGGAAATTTATTTTCAGTGTCGCAGCGAAAGCATTAAACACACCGCCTGGGGAGTACGACCGCAAGGTTAAAACTCAAATGAATTGACGGGGACCCGCACAAGTAGTGGAGCATGTGGTTTAATTCGAAGATACGCGCAGAACCTTACCAACACTTGACATGTTCGTCGCGACTTTAAGAGATTAAAGTTTTCGGTTCGGCCGGACGAAACACAGGTGCTGCATGGCTGTCGTCAGCTCGTGTCGTGAGATGTTGGGTTAAGTCCCGCAACGAGCGCAACCCTCACTTTTAGTTGCCATCATTAAGTTGGGCACTCTGAAAGAACTGCCAGTGATAAGCTGGAGGAAGGTGGGGATGACGTCAAGTCCTCATGGCCCTTACGTGTTGGGCTACACACGTGCTACAATGGCATTTACAATAGGAAGCAAGATGGCGACGTCAAGCAAATCCTAAAAAGATGCCTCAGTTCGGATTGTACTCTGCAACTCGAGTACATGAAGCTGGAATTACTAGTAATCGCGGATCAGCGCGCCGCGGTGAATACGTTCCCGGGTCTTGTACACACCGCCCGTCACACCATGGGAGTTGGTTCTACCTTAAGGCAAGGTTTTA
>CACKFP010000008.1:15000-32394 GCA_902599485.1 uncultured Pelagibacteraceae bacterium
GCAATAAATTATTTGATAAAAAAAGAAAATTACTACCCTCATTTGATTATTCACTTAAGACCAACAAGCCCTAATAGAAATATAAAAGTATTTGAACAAGGCATTAAGTGGTTTTTAAAAAATATTAATAAATCAACATCCATGAGATCTGTAAGTAATTTTTCTCAACCACCACAAAAATTATTTAAAATTAAAAACAATTTTTTAAAAGGATTTTTTGATACAAAGCTAAAAGGAGAATATCATAGTAGGCCAAGGCAGGAGTATCCTCACACTTACTTACCTAATGGATATATCGATATACTGAAAACCAAATATATTTTAAAAACAAAAAGAATTTATGGAAATAAAATACTTTCTTATATTACATATCCAATTTTGGACATAGATACCAAAGAAGATTTAAAATATAGCTAGATATGTATTTTGGAATTATGCAAGGCAGATTGTCAAAAACAAAAAAAAATGTTCTTCAATATTTGCCAAAAAACTGGACCAGGGAATTTCAAATTCTAAAAGGTCTGGATTTAGATTTCATTGAATTATTTACATCAAGACTTAATGACCAAAGTCCTATTTGGAGATCAGATAAGTCAATTTTAAAAAAAAAAATTTCTGAAACAAAATTTAAAAAAATTATTTTATGTGATAATTTTGCTTTAAAAAAAAATCCACTTACAGAGAATTATAGAATTTATTTTAATAAAATCATAAATCATTTGTCTAAATTTAAAAATCCAATGTTAATAGTACCACTGAATAATTATCTTTTTAAAGCAAATAATTATGAAAAATTATTACTTAAGGTTAATCATTTTATAAAAATATCAAAAGTTAACAATGTAGCCTTATCTTTTGAAGTGCAAGTACCTTTATTAAAAATTTTAAAATTTAAAAAAGACTTAAATAATAAATTTTTTAAAATAACTTTTGACACTGGAAATATTTATCAAATTGAAAAATCAACAGACTCATTAATTAAATACTTAGAAAGAACAAAAAATTTTATTAATCACTTTCATATAAAGGATAGAGATATTTATGGAAACAACGTCGTTTTAGGAACGGGAAAAATTGACTTCCGAATTTTTTTTAAATCATTAAAAAAGACAAATTATAAAAAAGCATTAACATTCGAAACAAATAGAGGAAAAAATTGCGTTCTAACAGCAAAAGAAAATCTTAAATTCACAAAAAATAAGTTAAATTAAAAAAATACTCTTTTATTTAATCTGTTAGATTCTTTTGCTTTGACTGCAACAAAGAGACTTTCAAATCCATTGTCATAATTGCTTAATGGCTTTAAATTCAGGTCTATACATTTATTAAATTCAATTAATTGTTTTTTAAATAGTTGATTTCTAGAGATAGCACTTGTCATTTTTTTCATTGATCTACCTTTTTTTTTAATTTTTAAAAAATCTTTCTTTAGATCCCAAATTATTTTACCATGCTGAAAAATTATTTTGCATTCTCTTTTTTCTACTTTTCTAATAAAATCTAATTTTATATTTATATCAAATTTGTTCCCATGAAGATTATTTTTGAAATTTAAATTTGCAAAATCTTCTACATCCATTTCAAGATTACTTTTTTTACCAGATATACATTTAACACTTGTAGGTAAGCCAAATAAAAAATTTGAATAGTCAATTTCATGGATAAAACAAAGAATAACACCTCCACCTAATTTTTTATTTGCAGCATATCCTTTTCTATAATCTTCATATTTATGATGATAAGGTAAATAGTGTTGATTACAAATTTCAACACTTTTTATGTCTCCTAATAACTTATTTTCAATTATTTTTTTTATTTTATGAAGATAATTATGATATCTCAATTGATATCCAACAGCGCAAATAATTTTATTTTTATTGATTTTCTTCTTTAACTTTATCGTATCTTTTAAATTATGAGATATAGGTTTTTCAATAAACAGTGCAGTATTTTTTTTTGCAAATTTAAGAGCAAATTTTATATGTAAGCTTGATGGGTTGCATATAAAAACTGCATCAAAAGTCATTTTTATTGAATTCCTTTCACTTATATCCTTTATTCCACTTTTTTTTAAAGAAAATTTTTTTTTTTTAACTAAGTTATATTTGGATAATTCAGGCGAAGTCCTGATTTTTCTCAAAGCATAAAAATCAAAATTTTTTCCAATTTTTTTCAGATTTCTAAAATGTCTTTGACCTATAGATCCTAAACCGATTATTAAAATCTTTTTATAATTTTTTAACAATGTAAGCTGTTGGTTGATTTGAATATTCTATTGTTTTTATTTCTAGTTCTTTGTGCTTCGATAAGAATTCATCCACTGCATCTGTTTCTCCCCATCCCCTTTTGCCATATTCATCTAAAATTATAACACCCTTTTTAGAAATTTTTTTGTAAAAAGCATTTAGTGCCGACTTGGTTCCTTCATATGTATCTAAATCTAAATTTAGTAATGATATTTTAAAACCTTTGTTATTATTTACATATTTTTTTGCTGTTTTAATAATGTCTCCCTTCACTAACTCAGATCTATCGAGTAAGTTTAATTTAGATATTTTTTCATTAATTTCTTTTATAGAAACATTATTTTTGTAATTTGCCTCTTTAGTAAATTTCCTTGCACTCTTTTTTTCGTAATCAAGAATTGATTTAGAAAAATTTTGAAATGTATCAAATCCTACAACTTTTTTTATTGAATGTTCATCAAATATTTTAAGTAATTTTAGCCAGAATATATGCCCTGTCCCTTTAAAAACTCCACATTCAATGATGTCACCAGGTACTGTTATGGTTCTCTTAAAAAGTTCATATCTTGCAAAAATCTTTTTAAGTCTGCTTGTATCCTCAGACTCAATTAAATAGTTGTATGCTTTAAATATATTCATTTATTTTTTATAGATACCTATTAACATTACTTCATTTGAATGTCTTAAATATTTATTTATTTCTTCTGGCCATTTAATAAATGTTAGTCCTTCATACATAGGTAAATATGGTATTTTTAAAAATGATAATAATTTTGAAACGTATTTGAAAAATTTAAATTTCCAAACCAATGGTAGTTGGTAAAAATATTCAACTTTTACATCTTTGAAACCACTTAATTTTCCTATATCTCTCAATGAATGTAAAGTGAACGGCGTTACATGTGTAAAATCAAGATAAAATGGCCCAAATTTATGATGAACCCAGCTAGGAGTTAAAACTATTAATGTTCCATTTTCTTTTAACATTTTTTTGCAATATTCAAAAAATTTTATTGGTTCACGCAAATGTTCAATTAGGGATTTAGAAAAAATTATGTCAAATTTTTTATCATAATTATTAATATCTTTTTCATTTTCTATATTAATTTGTCTTACCTCAATTGGTTTACAAAGTTCGATTGCCTCTTCTGATAAATCTATACCCGAAACATCGTAACCAATTTTTCTGAAAGCTTTTAATACGTCCCCTCTGCCACAACCAATATCAAGAACTGAGACATTTTTTGTATTTTTATTTTTAAGATATTTTTTATTTAGATGCTCTACTAACTTATTGGGGTAATCAGTTATTGGTCTTCTCTCTGTAGAATAAATTTCCGAAAGATAACTTTGCCCCTGTTTTTTGCTTTCTGCTTTTTTTGTAGAATTATCCATTTAAGAGAGTAGAAATATATTATTGTTTTAAAAAATTCAAAGTTTATATTGGATTGATGAGATTTCAAAAATTTTCATTAATAACAGGTGCTGCAGGACTTTTAGGACAAATGCATGCAGAGGCTTTATTGGAAATAGGAAAAAATATAATAATTTCCGACACAAACAGCAAGTCACTAAATAATTTAAAAATAAAATTAAAAAATAAATTTAAAGATTCGAATATCTTGGCAGAAGTTATGAATGTAACCTCAGAAAAGTCGATTAAAAGTTTGTTAAAAAATGTTAAGAAAAAAAAAATAGTAGTAGATGTACTTTTAAATAACGCTATCATTGACCATAAATTTAAAAGTAAGAACAATTTCAGTAATAAAACAAGATTGGAAAATTATTCATTAGATATGTGGAAAGAAGAAATTGATGTAGGTTTGACTGGACCCGTCTTATGTTCAAGAGTATTCGGTTTAGAAATGATAAAAAAAAATGTTAGCGGTGTAATTATTAATATCGGGTCAGAATTATCTGTTATTGCTCCAAATCAAAAAATATATTCTATAAATAGTAGTAAAATAAAGCCAGTTAAACCAGTTACTTACTCGGTTATCAAACATGGAATTGTTGGTCTAACAAAATATATCGCAACATACTGGGCAGATCAAAATATTAGATGTAATTGTCTTTCTCCAGGACCAATAGATCAAGGTCAAGATAAAAAATTTTTAAAGAAAGTAAATAATCAAATACCATTAAAAAGACTTGCGAATAGAGATGAGTATAAAGGAGCTATAAAATTTCTTTGCTCTGATGAGTCTAGTTATATGAATGGACACAACTTAATCATGGATGGTGGTAGATCTATTTGGTGATTAAGTTTGAATAATAATATTCACTTGTTGATTTATTTTTTTTTTAGATTTAGTCTGTACTATTAATTATGATAAATAACATATATTTAATTGCTGAAATTGGGATTAATCACAACGGAGATTTAAAAATAACAAAAAAACTTATTGATAATGCTAAAGAGGCCAACTTTGATGCAGTTAAATTTCAAAAAAGAACCATTAACAAAGTTTACTCTAAAGAGGCATTAGATGCCAAGAGAGAAAGCCCATGGGGGACAACCAATAGAGAGCAAAAAGAAGGATTAGAGTTATCTGAAAATGAATACGAAGAGATTGATAAATATTGTAAAAAAAAAAATATTGACTGGTTTGCCTCGGCCTGGGATTTAGATAGTCTAGATTTTTTAGATAAGTTTAGTTTAAAATTTAATAAAATTGCTTCGGCGATGATTATCGACAAAAAATTTTTATTAGCAGTTGCAAAAAAGAAAAAACACACATTTATATCTACAGGAATGTCTACAACTAATGATATTTCAGATGCAGTAAATATATTTAAAGAAAATGAATGCTCTTTTGAATTAATGCATTGTGTATCTACGTATCCAATGAAACCGGAGGATGCAAATTTAAAAACAATTCAAACATTAAAGGATAAATTTAAATGTAAAGTAGGATATAGCGGTCATGAAAATGGAGTTTCTGTTTCTCTAGCAGCATCAATGCTTGGAATTTCCTCTTTAGAGAGACATATCACACTTGATAGATCAATGTATGGATCGGATCAGTCGGCATCGCTTGAATTCAAAGGTATGAAAAGTTTGACTGAAAGTATGAAAAAAATGTCTCTTGCGCTCGGTGAGTCTAAATTAGGCCATATAACTGAAGAAGAAAAGGTAATTGCAAATAAATTGAGATCACACATCAAATAATGCAGTTTAAAAATAATTTCAAAAAGCAACTATCAGATAATTTAGATACGCACGCCAAATTAATAAAAATATATAAAGATATAGATTTTTCTGTAGAATTAATTTTTAAATCATTAAAAAACGGTGGAAAAATCTTATTCTGTGGAAATGGAGGTTCCGCAGCAGATGCCCAGCATTTATCAGCAGAGTTTTTAATTAGATTAAGACCTAAAATAAATAGACGACCTTTACCGGCTTTAACTTTAGCACAAGATACTTCAACCTTAACTGCTTGTGCAAATGATTATAATTTCAAATATATTTTTTCTAGACCATTTCAAGCAATAGCAAACCCCAAAGATATTCTTTTTGTTATATCTACATCGGGAAATTCACAAAATATATATGAAGTACTAAAAGTTGCAAGAAAGAAGAAAATTAAGACAATAGGCTTACTTGGAGCCTCAGGTGGTAAATGTTTAAAACTTTGCGATCAAAAAATATTAGTTCCAAGCAATGTTACAGCAAGAATACAAGAATGCCATATTTTCATTGGGCATTTTATTTTAGAACAAGTTGAAAACTTAATTATCAAAAAATAGTATGTATTTATAATAAATATATTTTTTATATTACTTATGCAAAAAAAGAACAAAATAAAAAAAATTCTTTGTTTTGATTTAGATGGAGTAATATGTAAAACTAAAGGGAGCGATTACATAAATAGCAAGCCAATAAAAAAAAATATTGAAGTAATAAATATTTTAAAAAATAAAGGTTTTATTATTAAAGTATTTACTGCAAGATTTATGGGAAGGTCAAAAGAGAATTCAAGTCTTGCTTACAAAAAAGGTTTTAAATTAACAAAAAATCAATTGAGGATGTGGGGACTCAATTATGACAAGCTAATTTTAGGTAAACCAACTTACGACTTGTTTATTGATGATAAAAATCTTGATTTTAATGCTAATTGGACAGATCAGTTGTTTAAAAAACTTAAATTAAAATATATAAAAGCCTCTAAATAATCTTTATGAAAGAACTAGCTCAAAATTACATGTTTAAATTGAAGGATATTTTAGAACAAATTCCTACAAAAAAAATTGATCAACTCGTTAATAAAGTTCTTCAAATAAAAAAGAATAATAAAAAAATTTTTATTTGTGGAAACGGAGGCAGCGCTGCAAATGCGATTCATATAGCAAACGACTTAATTTTTTCAAAGAAAACAAAAAAAAAAATGATTGATGTAGAAGCTTTGACAGCGAATAATGCGATAATAACCTGTATTTCTAATGATATAGGTTACAAATATATTTTTTCGAAACAGTTGGAAATTAAAGCTTCAAAAAATGATATGTTAATTATTTTATCAGGAAGTGGAAATTCACAAAATTTAATTGAAGCTATCAAAGTTGCAAAATCAAAAAAAATGCAAATTTTTGCTGTTCTGGGTTTCGACGGTGGAAAATGTAAGAGATTAATCAAAAATTATATTCATATAAATATAAATGACATGCAGATATCAGAGGACTTCCAAATAATTATAGGTCATATAATACTTAAAAATTTGTTATGAACATTTTAGTTACTGGAGGTGCTGGCTTTATAGGTAGTCATTTAATTGAGCGACTTCTTAATGAAAAAAAAATAAAAAAAGTTGTCCTTATAGATTTTTTTGAAGATGGATCCAAAAAAAATATAAAACATTTCGTAAATAATAAAAAGTTAAAGGTCGTAAAAAAAAATATAAATAAGATAAATAAAAAAGACAAGAATTTTAGAAATATTGATTGCGTGTTTCACATGGCTGCAATTGCGGACATTGTTCCATCAATTGATAACCCAATGCCATACTGCAATACAAATATTATGGGTACAATCAAAGTACTCGAGGCGATGAGATATAATAAAGTTAAAAAAATAATATATACGGCATCATCGTCTTGTTTTGGAATACCTAAAAAATATCCAACAAATGAAAGAGAAAAAATTGACACAAGGTATCCTTATGCTTTTTCAAAATATATTGGTGAATTAACGATAAAGCATTGGGCAAGAGTATATAAATTAAATTATATTTCTTTAAGACTATTTAATGTTTTTGGTACAAGGTCTAGAACAACTGGATCTTATGGTGCTGTAATGGGTGTCTTTTTAAAGCAGGTTTTATCAAAAAAAAGTTTAACTGTAGTTGGTGATGGTCAGCAAAAAAGAGATTTTATAGATGTCCGAGATGTTGTCTCTGCATTAATAAAAGCTCTATATTTGAAAAGTAAAAAAAATTACGTTCTTAATATAGGCTCTTCAAAGCCTGTAAAGATTATAGATTTAGTTAAATTATTGAGTAAAAACTACATATTTATTCCTAAAAGACCCGGTGAACCAAATATTACTTATGCAAATATAGATAAATCAAAAAAAATTTTGAAATGGAAACCAAAAATAAAATTTGAAAGTGGCTTACAAAAATTAGTGGATAATATTGATTATTGGAAAAATGCACCTCTTTGGAGTAAATCAAGCATAAAAAAAGAGACAAAGAATTGGTTTAAGTTTTTAAAATAAGGTTATGATGACTAAAAAAATAATTACTAACTCAAATTTTTTAAATTTTAAAAAAAAATTAAAAAAAAAAAAAATTGTTCTTTGTCACGGAGTTTTTGATTTATTACATTCAGGACATCTCAATTATTTTGAATCTGCAAAAAAATATGGTGATATATTATTAGTTTCTGTAACTTCCGATAAATTTGTCAACAAAGGTCCAGGCAGACCTTATTTTGATGAAAAAAAAAGAGTTAGGATGATTCAAGCATTAGAAATTGTTGATTATGTATATTTAAATAATCAATTAACTGCAGAGAGCGTTATTGAAAAATTTAAACCATCATTTTATGTAAAAGGACCCGATTATATAAACAATGATATGGATGTAACAAAGAACATATATAAAGAAAAAAATTTGGTAAAAAAGTACAAAGGCCAAATTGTCTATACAACAGATGAAGTCAATAGCTCTAGTAATTTGCTTAACAATTTTTTTACTATTTTTAATTCTGAACAACAGGTATTCAAAAAAAGATTAACCAAAAATTATTCTTTCGAAAAAATACGTAAAGTAATTGAAAATTTTTCAGGGAGCAATGTAATAACGATTGGAGAAACAATTATAGATGATTACATCTTTAGCGAATCCATTGGAAAGTCTGGTAAAGAACCACACTTAGTTATCAAAGATTTATTCAATGAAAAATACTTAGGTGGTATAATTGCAATTGCGAAACATTTAGAAAGTTTTTCTTATCCAATAAATGTTGTAACTATTTTAGGTGAAAGACCTTCACTTTCAAGTTTTATAAAAAATAAAAGTGGAAAAAAAATAAAATTAAATTACATAGTTAAAAAAAATTCCCCTACAATTATAAAAAAAAGAATTGTCGATAAACTGACTAATCAAAAATTAATAGGAATTTATTCAATAAACGATAGGGATCTTGAACCTAATGAAAATGAAAAATTAAAAAAATTACTATTTAATAACAAATTTAAAAAAAATGATTTAGTTATTTTATCTGATTATGGTCATGGATTTTTGAGTCCTGATGTAGTAAAGCAATTATGCAAAAAATATAATCATATATATTTAAATGCCCAATTGAATGCATCAAACATTGGTTATCACTCTTTTAAAAATTATAATAATTTTAATACATTAATCGTTAATGAAAGTGAGCTCAGACATGAATATAAGGATAAAAAATCAGATATAAAAAATTTAATGAAAAAATATGCAGATTTAACCAATTTGAAGAGTATAGTTGTAACTAGGGGTGCTAACGGTGCAATATATTTTAATAAAAGAAAAAACTTTTTTGTTAACTGTCCAGCTTTTTCAAATAAGATAATTGATAAAGTGGGTGCAGGAGATGCTTTTTTATCAATTTTTTCTATTTGTGATTACAATAAGCTTAATCCTGAACTAAGCATGTTTATTGCATCTTTAGCAGCAGCTAGTTCAGTAGAAAGTATGGGTAATTCTAAATATGTTAATAAAGAATTTCTACTTAAATCTATTCAATATTTTTTAAAATAAAATATGCAAAATAAAAATTTTAAATCTGCTGTTTTGTTCGAGCAAAAAAAAAAAATAAAAATTATAGACCTAAAAAAGCCTGCAAAACTTGAGAGAGGTCAGGTACTAGTTAGAATTATTTCCGCAGCGATTTGTGGTGCTCAAATTGGAGAAATTGATGGCATCAAGGGAAAAGATAAATGGCTTCCACATTGTATGGGGCATGAAGGTTATGGGAAAGTGATTAGAAAAAATAAATTTGTTAAAAATTTAAAAAATAATGATTATGTAATTATGCATTGGAGAAAAGGCGCAGGTATTAATGCTGTTAGTGCAAAATACGAAAGTGATCATGGCATTATAAACGCAGGACAAGTGACTACTTTCCAAGAGTATGCTGTTGTATCAGAAAATCGGCTTACTAAAATCAAACCAAAAAAAAAACTATTTAAATTGTTGCCTTTATTAGGATGTGCAATACCTACTTCATGGGGACTTTTAATCAATGAAGCAAAAATTAAAAAAGAAGATAGTTTATTAATTTTTGGGGCAGGAGGCTTAGGAGTTTCAACAGCGCTAATTGCTAAAATTCTTGGTTGTAAAAGAATTGTACTGGTGGATAAATTTATTTTAAAACAAAAACTTACAAAGGGATTAGGAATAAAATTTTACGAATTTAAAAAATTTCGTAAATACGTAAAAAATTTTTTTTCTATTGTAATTGATACTACTGGTTCAACCGATGTCATTAGCAAAGGTTTCACTTACACAGCTAAAAATGGAAAACTTATATTAGTTGGGCAACCAAAAAAATACAGTGAGCTAAAAATTTTTGATCCTATTAGATTATTTAATCCCCCAAATGATAATATTAAAATTTTTTCTTCGGACGGTGGCCTTTTTCAGCCCGATTTACATATGAATATAATATACAACTTATTAATTAAGAATCACAAAAAATTTAATAAGCTGATAACTAACACAATAGGTTTAAAGGATATAAATAAGGGAATTGATTTAATTAAAAAAGGCAAAGAGATAAGAGTATGCATAGATCTAAAAAAATAAATAAAAAACTATTATTAAAAGCTTTTGAAAAAATTATAACAATTAGGATAATTGAGGAAAAAATTGCAAAAAAATCGAGAGAAAATAAAATTTGGTCTTTTCTACATTTGTCAATCGGTCAAGAGGCATCGGCAGTAGGAGTGGCAGCTGCAACAAATAATAGTGACTTGTTTTTTGGTAATCACAGATCGCACGCACACTATCTTGCGAAAAATGGAAATTTAGAAAAAATGATGATGGAAATCTTTGGAGATGAGAGGGGTTGTTGTAAAGGATTTGGAGGATCAATGCACATGCTTGATAAAAGTGTAAATTTTATGGGATCAATACCAATATTAGGATCAGCAATATCTATAGCTAGTGGTATGGCAATGGGAGAAAAACTCAAAAAAAATAAAAATATAGTAGTTGTATTTGTGGGCGATGGAGCTGCCGAAGAGGGTTCATTTTATGAAACAATAAATATGGCTGGTCTTTATAAATTACCTTTATTGGTCATTCTCGAAGATAACAAATATGCAGTAGAAAGTTCTCATGAAAAAAGAAAGGTAAAAAATTATAATTTTAGTAAACTTTTTAAAGATGGTATGCAAACTATTTACAAAAGGGTTGATGGACAAAATTTTGTTAAAGTTTTAAAAACTACTGAATTGTTAAAGAGTAGTATAATCAAAGAAAATAAAGTAGGAATTTTGCATTGTGATTGTATAAGATTTTCTAAACATAGCGGCGCAACTATCTCTATTCAAGACCAAGAGTCAAAATATAGATACAAGAATGAACATATTCAAATAAAAAAAAAGGACCCAATAGATATTTTATTCAAATATATTGTTCAAAATAATTATTTTAAAAAAGAGGATTTAGAAAAAATTAAGAAAAAAAACATTTTTCAAACATCAAAGAAATTTGAATTCATATTTAATAAAATACCTATAAGAAAAATATAATGAATTTCACAAATGCAATCCAAGAAGGGACATTAAAAATCTTATCAAAAAATAAAAAAAATTTAGTTTTTGGACTTGAGGTAACAAATATAGGATCTAAAATTTATGAGAAATATCCCTCTCAAGTATTTGAAACACCAGTATCAGAATTAGCAAGCACTGGTCTTTGTGTCGGACTAGCAACAAGAGGATTTAAGCCAACAATTGTTTATGGTAGAGTTGAATTTGCCCTTCTGGCTTTTGATCAAATCCTTACTCAAGCTGGGCGATGGGAATACATGTTTGGTGGAAATTATCCCTGTCCAGTTACTTTTAGAATTCAAATTGGTAGACAGTGGGGCAATGGTCCTCAACATACCGCAAATTACCATTCAATTTTTATGCAATCCTATGGCTTAGACATTTATATTCCTTCTACTCCTCAAGAAGCTTATTTTCATATAATAAATTCGAATAAGCAAAACCGTCCAGCAGTAATTCTTGAGCACAGATATTTAACCCAGATAAAGGAAAATTTTAAGACTAATAGAAAAATTAAAATTCGACAACACACGTTGTACAAAAGTGTTAAAAACAAAAAAAAATATCTAATAATTACTTATGGAGATGGATTGATAGATTCTCTAAAAACTAAAAAATATTTAAAAGACAAAAATATTTATATTGATATAATGAATTTTTCCTACTTTCCCTTCAAAAATAGAATTGAAAAAAAAGCAATAAAAATTGCACAAAAATATAAAGAGGTGATTTTCTTTGACTCAGCTCCATTCGAATTTGGTATTTTAAGTGGTGTATCTTCCATGTTAAAAATTAATAACAAAAATAAACAAAATTTTTATTATTTATCCCCTAATAATTCGCCATCCCCTTCGGCACCATCATTGGCAAAAAATTATTATAAAAATACTAAAGATTTAATAAATTTAGTCTCCAAAATTGAAACTGATAAAAAGCTAATAAATAGAAAACTATCATTTGAAGAGGTAATGCTCTGGCCTCAAGATGATATTGGTAAATTGATAAAACATAAATAATGATTTCTCTTATAATTCCTTTTTTTAACGAGGAAAGTGAATTACCAGATTTGATTAATGATTTAGAAGAATTTGAAAATAAAGATCACCTGCTAATTAATGAATATATATTTATTAACGATAGCTCTACAGATAAATCAATATTTATATTAAATCGTAAAATAAAAGAAACAAAATTTCTAAAAAAAAAAAAAATTAAAATTATTACAAATGATGTAAATATGGGTTGGTGCAAATCATTGTTGAAAGGTTATAAACTAGCGACGCAAAAATATAGCTTATATATTCCTGGAGATGGAGAAGCTCGAATAACAGAATTTTTACAAAATTATAGAATTGATATAAATACAGATGTCGCTGTCTTTCAAAGGAAAAGCATGAAAGGTAGACCAAAAATAAGGGTCTTAATCTCATATTTATATAAAAAAATTATTGGGTTAATTTTTAACCTACCAAATATTGATTTTAATGGCATTATTCTAGCCAAATCTGAAGTTTTAAAGAAAATTGAATTAAATTCAAAATCTAACTTTATTAGTGCAGAAATAATCTTAAAAGCTAAAAAAAATAAATTTAAAATAAATTTTGACAATTATTTTTTTTTATTCCAAAAAAAAAAATATAAATCTAGTTCTTTGAGCTTTAATCAATTAAAAATAGTTATTATTGATTTAATTAATTTCTATTTAGAAAAATAAATATGATGATAAAAATAAAAAAAATATTATATTTAGATAATAGAAAATTTACTCCGTATTTATTATTAGGTTTGATCATTTTAGGATCTATATTTTTGTATAAATCTTTTATGAATGCGACAGCGCTCGCACCTTATGGTAGTGTTGATTTCCCGCAGTTCTATGATTTGTCAAAAGATTTTTGGAATAAAAAGGATATTTTTGTATTATATCAAAAAGACAGCACTTACTGGTTTCCAATGTGGAACCATCTAATTTATATATTGTTTTATCCGTATACATTATTCTCAATAGAAATTTCAAAAATAATTTGGTTTTTTTCAAATATTCTTTTTACAACCTTGATAATATATATATTGAAAAAAAATTATAATTTATCATTTAATAAAACTTTATTATTATCAATAATAATTATTACATCTACGCCATTCACCAATACTTTGGGAAATGGACAGATCGGTCTTTTCCTATTAGTTTGTATTTTATTTTATTGGTATTCTAAAAAAAAGTTTAAATTCTTTTTTTTATCAGTTGCTTATATTAAATTTTCTTTTGCACCATTTTTTTTAATTAACTCATTATTAAAAAAAGAAATTGATATATTTTTTGCGGTGATAATATCTGTTTTATCAGTAATTTTTTATTGTTTTTATATAAAAGACTTTAATTTGATACAGTTCATTAACCCAATAATAGTTATTTATGAAGTAAACGCATTATCAGTAGATAATTTTGTTGGTGTAGGAAATACTTTTCATCTAAAGACACTTTTTGTTAATCTAAGAATAGAAAAATATTATTCATTAGGAATAATTATATTTTCTATATTTTGTATTTATTGTTTATTTAGAAGAAAGTATAAATCAAATGAACTATTTTTAATTATTAGCATAGCTAGTCTGTTTGTATTTTATCACAATCTATATGATTTTGTTTTTTTAATACCAATAGTATCTTATCTTTTAAGTGAAAAAAAAATTGATGTAATATATTTAATTAACACATTTGTAATTTTTTGGTTTTTTTATTTTGTAAGAATTAATCAACTGATTTTAGGAAATTACTTTGCTGATAATTTAATTAATTTAGTAGGATCTATATTATTATTAATATCATTTATGAGTTTATTGTTTAAAAAAAATTCAATTATTAAATTAGATCATTAATAATATCTGTTATTTTTTTTTGGGGTTTATAATTAATATATTTGAATAGTTTTTTACTACTACATCTATTATATTTTACATCACTTTTAAAATATCGAGTTTTAACAATTCTTTTTTTTACTTTTAAACGATCGCTAATGATATTAATTATTTTTAATATATTTACTGATTTTTCAGACCCGACATTAAATACTTGATTTTTACAAATTTTCTTCGTTGAAACTAGATAAATTGATTTAGCGGCTTCATATATTGATGTAAAACTTCTTTCTTGTAAGCCATCTCCATAAATCTTTATTTTTCTATCTTTATTTTTGATTTTTTTTATTAATTCAGGTACCACATGACTCATAATTTTTAATTTTTCATAATCAAAATTTCCAACTAAATTAAATGGTCTTATTATATTATAAATGAAACCATGTTGCTGGCTAGCTGCTTGCAAATACATTTCAGCAGTTAATTTCTGAAATGCATAAAAATTTTTTGGATAAGCGATCTTATGATCATCTATTTCTTTTGATTTTTTTTTACCATTATTTTCGTAAATCATACTTGTTGAAATAAATATAATTTTTTTGAGCTTATATTTTTTATAAGCTTCAATGCACGCACTTAAAGTACCAATAAATATATTATGATTTTCATTGAATAGTTTTGAATATCCACTATTTAGTATCTTTATACCCCCAATTTTTGCAGCATTTATAATTACGGTATCGCAATCTTTAAGATATTTAATTACTTTTGACTGATTTGAGCAGTCAACCTTAAAAAATTTAAAATTATTCTTATTATATTTTACAGGACTTCTTTTTTTATATCTTGATAAATTATCTAATCCTACAACTTGATGATTATTTTTTAGAAATTCATTTTTTAAATATGTCCCTAAAAAACCTTCACTTCCTGTAATTAAGATTTTTTTTTTAAAATTATATTTCTTTTTCAACATTTAAAATATTCTCTTTTAGATTAAGATGATCAAATGATATTATTTGTTTAAATTTGGTATACTTTTTAATATAGAACACTATTTTACTTATATCGTCAAAATAAATAGTAAAATTATTAAATTCTCTATTAGGATCCTCAAATTTTGGACAATAAAGTGGTTTCTCTAATAAAATTGCATCTCCAAAACAACCACTCATTCTGTATTTGCCATAAAAATTGGTCGTTGTATTTAAAGATATTAAAAAATCACAATTTTTACCATATTTCAAAAATTCCTTGTCACTAAAATATTTTTTTGAAACTATTTTATTACAATAGTTTCTAATGTAATTAATCTTATTACTTGCAAATTTAGTTTGTGCAGAACCAAGAAATGTTAATGTAACGTTTCTTTTTTGAAAAAATTTATTTTTAAGTAGAATTAAAAGTTGATCATAATTTTTTCTAATAGGATCAACAGATCCTAAAATTCCAATATTTAGATTTTTTTTATATTTAACAGAAATGCTTCGTTTTTTTTGTGGATAAGCATAGTAAAAAACCCAAATTTTTCTATTTTTACAATTTTTTAAACCTATTTTTTTAATGAGCGTTTTTCTTAAAAATTTACTTTCGCAAATAATAATATTGCAATTATGTAAATATAAGTTTCTTAAATATGAGTAAAAGCCTGGCTTATTTATTTTGGTATTTATATCTGCAAAATATCTGTGAATGCCTCTCAATTGTATAATAATTTTTTTTTTGTAAAATTTAAAAATAAACATGTAAAGTATAAATTCATAAATAAAATATAACTTTTGCTTTAAACCGTTCGGATAATCTGGGTATTCATGTGGTGTTGATAAATAAATAAATTTATACTTATAACCTTGTAAAAGTATGTAAAAATGGATTAAAAATTTTGGTAATAAAAATACAATTTTCCCTTTTTTTATTTGAACTTTATTTTCATTTTTTTTATCTATTAAAAAAAAACAATTGAAATATTTTTTGAAAAATTTGAAATTGTCATAAGCATTTCTAAAATGAGCAGTAAATTCAACTAATAAAAATTTATCTTTTGACATCTATAAACTAAGAAACAATAATCATCAAAATATTACATAAATACAACTAATTAAAAACAATATTCTTAAATTTTTTTTTATATAAATAAAGAGCATCCGTTTTGTGCTCAGGAGAGTAATATTCTTTAAATTTTTTATTATATGAAAAATATAAAATATTAACTACATCTGGATACATTATACTAACGTAAAAAGTTGTTGAAGACATTAATGAAATCATTTTTTTTATTTTTAGTTTTTGAACTATAAATTCTAGTGGCAAGAAGGACATATTATTATTTATAATTTTCAATTTAAATTTATTTTTTTTTAAAATTCTAATAAGAAATCTATAATTTGAAGATTTATTATTCATTGATTTATTATGAAGTTTAATAATTAATGTATCTTTTTTTCTATCTACTTTATTATCTGTTAAAATATTAATTAGCTCTTTCTCTTTTGGCTTTATTAAAAAATTCCAATTTAGCAAAATTAAATTTTGTTTTGGATTATATTTCGTTTTATAATTTTTCTTTAAATATCTTGAAAATACGTTTAATGTTTTTTTAAATTCCTCAATATCAATTTTAATATTTTCTCTTATTTTGTAATTATTTATGTAAATATCCTCTTTAAAATTGTAATTTAAAATACCAAGATAGCCATGATATTTTGTATTAGTGTTTTTAAATATATAATTAAGTATATATTTTATTATAAAATGAATCTTTATTTTTAAAAAATTTTGATTTGTAAAATTATAAATATTCCCTAGCCCATGTTCTACAAAATAAAATTTTGCTTTTTTATTTGTTTTATAAAAAACTTCGTCTAAAAAAGAGCCTGCCCCATAAACATTTTTGTATTCAACATTTAATATATCTTTTACCGATTTCAAATTGCTAATTTTATTGATTATATGATTACTATAAAAATAAAGTTTTAGATAATTAAGCCTGAAAACTTTATGTTTTGTTTCAGGTGTTGAAATAAT
>CACKFP010000009.1 GCA_902599485.1 uncultured Pelagibacteraceae bacterium
ACTCAAATTATACCAAGAGATAGACATGCACATTATTTTGCAGTTCTTGGGATTATTGCTGGGTCTGTTGAAAGAGTTGCAACAGAAATAAGACATTTGCAAAGATCTGAAGTTTATGAATTACAAGAATATTTTTCAAAAGATCAAAAAGGTTCTTCCGCTATGCCCCATAAAAAAAATCCAATATTAAGTGAAAATCTCACAGGACTTGCTAGAATGGTAAGAAGCTATGTAATTCCAGCTTTAGAAAATATTTCTTTGTGGCATGAAAGAGATATCTCTCATTCTAGTGTTGAAAGAAATATTGGTCCAGACGCAAACATAACTTTAGATTTTGCTTTAGTTAGACTGTCAGGAATTTTAGATAAGATGATTGTTTATCCAAAAACGATGATAAAAAATTTAAACTTAACAAGAGGTCTTGTTTTTTCTCAAGAGGTAATGTTAGAACTTACTAAATCAGGTATTGCTAGAGAAAAAGCCTATAGATTGATTCAATCTCATGCAAAAGCTAGTTTTGCAAAGAATAAAAACCTATTAACACTTTTAAAAAGTGATAAATCGATCACTGGTAAAATAAGTGAAAAAAAATTAGATAAAATCTTTACATATGACAAACACTTAAAAAATGTAAATTATATATTTAAAAGAGTATTTAAGTAATGAAAAAAGGGAAAAAATTATACGAAGGTAAAGCAAAAATAATTTTTGCAAGTAACGATAAAAAATATGTAATTCAACATTTTAAAGATGATGCAACTGCATTTAATAATCAAAAAAAAGCAGTTATGGACGGTAAAGGAATTTTAAACAATAGAATTTCTGAGCATATTTTAACTCAATTAAACAATGTTGGTATCAAAAATCATTTAGTAAAACGTTTAAATATGAGAGAGCAGCTAGTCCAGCATGTTGAAATAATACCTATTGAATTTATTGTTAGAAATATTGCAACTGGATCATTAACAAAAAGATTGGGTATTGAAGATGGGACAGTCTTAGATAATCCATTAATAGAGTATTGCTTAAAAGATGATGCTTTAGGAGATCCTTTGGTAAGTACTGAACATATCTTAGCTTTTAAATGGATGGAAAATGATGAATTAAAAATAATTAATAAAGAATTAAATAGAATTAACGATTTTCTTCAAGGCATGTTTAGAGGTGTTGGAATTAAACTTGTAGATTTTAAAGTAGAATTTGGAAGATATGAAAAAAATGGAAATAAAGAGATCATGCTTGCAGATGAAATAAGTCCAGATACTTGCAGACTGTGGGATGTAAATAGTGATAAAAAATTAGATAAAGATAGATTTAGAAAAGGCCTTGGCAATCTAATCGAGGCTTATCAGGAAGTTGCAAGAAGATTAGATATACTTCATGAACAATCAAATATAAGACCATTAAAATACAGCAAACCACAAGCAGTAAAGATTAAAAAAAAATAATGAAAATTAAAGTAATTGTAACTCTTAAAAACGGAGTTTTAGATCCTCAGGGAAAGGCTATTCAACAAACACTTAATGGAATGAACTTTGGGAATGTAGAAGATGTAAGACAAGGTAAATATTTTGAAATTGAGGTTAAAGAGAAAGATGAAAAAAAAGCAAAGTCTTTAGTAGATGATATGTGTAAAAAACTATTAGCCAATCTTGTTATTGAGGATTACAAAATAGTTTAATAAATGAAATCATCAGTCATTATATTTCCAGGATCAAATTGTGATAGAGACATGGATGTGGCTCTAAAAAAATTTGGTTTTAAAAATCAAATGGTTTGGCACAATGATCAATCTATTCCAAAATCAGATTTAATTGTATTACCAGGTGGCTTTTCATATGGTGATTATTTAAGGTGTGGAAGTATAGCCTCTAAATCAAAAATTATAAAATCAGTAATTGATTTTGCTAATTCAGGGGGATTAGTTCTTGGAATTTGTAATGGTTTTCAAATCTTAACTGAAACAGGCTTGCTTAATGGAATACTTCAACAGAATAAGTTTCTTAATTTTATATGCAGCAATGTTTTTGTAAAAGTAAAAGATAAACAAAATAAATATTTCAAAGATTTGAAAAAAGATGTTTTAGAACTTCATATTGCTCACAACGAGGGAAACTATTTTTGCAGCAATGATGAATTAAAATCATTGGAAGATAATAATCAAATAGCTGTAACGTATTGTGGAGAAGATGGTTCAGAAAATGAAACAACTAATCCAAACGGAGCTATTAAAAATATAGCTGGAATTTTTAATAATAATAAAAATGTTCTTGGAATGATGCCTCATCCAGAAAGAATGATAGACAAATATTTATCAGGTGAAGATGGTTCATTATTTTTCAAAAATATTTTAGATAATTTTAAATAATGGAAGTCACAGAAGCAGTTGCAATAGACCACGGATTAAAAAAAGAAGAGTTTTCTAAAATATGTGAACTTCTGAAGAGAACACCTAATTTAACTGAGCTTGCAATATTTTCTGCAATGTGGAACGAACATTGTTCCTATAAGTCTTCTAGAAAACATTTAAAAAAAATGCACACCAAAGGAAAACAGGTCATTCAAGGACCTGGAGAAAATGCTGGTGTAATTGATATTGGAGATGACGATGCAATTGTATTTAAAATTGAAAGCCACAATCACCCTTCATTTATTGAACCTTATCAAGGTGCAGCAACTGGAGTTGGTGGGATCATGCGGGATGTATTTACAATGGGAGCAAGACCAATAGCAAATCTAAATTCAATTCATTTTGGTTCACCACAACATAAAAAAACAAGAAACCTATTAAGAGGAGTTGTTAAAGGCATAGGTGGATATGGAAATTGTATTGGAGTTCCAACTATTGCCGGCCAAACAACTTTTGATGAGTCTTACAATGGAAATATATTAGTAAATGCTATGACTCTTGGCTTAGTAAATAAAAATAAGATTTTTTACTCAAAAGCAGCTGGATTAGATAAACCAGTAATATACGTTGGTTCAAAAACTGGGAGAGATGGAATTCATGGCGCCAGTATGGCTTCCGCAACATTCGATGACAAAATCGAAGAAAAAAAACCAACAGTTCAAGTGGGAGACCCTTTTACTGAAAAATTATTACTTGAAGCATGCCTTGAATTAATGGCTGATAATTCAATTATTGCAATTCAAGATATGGGTGCAGCAGGATTAACATCTTCAAGTGTGGAAATGGCGTCAAAAGGAAACCTTGGAATTGAATTAAATCTTAGCGAGGTCCCTTGTAGGGAAGAAAAAATGACACCATACGAAATAATGTTGTCTGAAAGTCAAGAAAGAATGCTTATAGTTCTTGAAAAAGGAAAAGAAGAGCACGCGAAGAAAATATTTGATAAATGGAACCTAGATTTTGCAGTTATAGGTAGAACAACTAATTCAAAAAAAATAGAATTAATATTTGATAATAAAAAAGTTGCTGAAATACCAATTGATCTTCTTGCTGAAAATGCTCCAGTCTATGATCGTCCTTGGAAAAAAACTAAATTACCTCAAAAATTAAAATTTGATAAAGATGAATTTAAATCTCTAAAACTATCAGATTGTCTAAAGAGGATTTTAAGTAATTCAAATATTTCAGATAAAAAGTGGATATGGGATCAATACGATCATACAGTAATGGGTGATACAATTCAAAAACCTGGAGGTGATGCTGGTGTTGTAAGAGTTCATGGGACCAATAAAGCGGTAGCAGCATCAGTAGATTCTTCTGCATTATATTGTTTCTCGCATCCATTAACTGGAGGAAAACAAATAGTTTGTGAGAGCTACAGAAATCTTATATCGGTAGGAGCTAAACCTATTGCTATTACGAATTGTTTAAACTTCGGAAACCCAGAAAAAGAAAAAAATATGGGTGAATTTGTAGAATGTGTTGAAGGAATTTCAGAAGCAAGCAAGTATCTAGATTTTCCAGTCGTATCTGGGAATGTATCATTTTATAACGAAACTAAAGATAAAGGTATCAAGCCTACACCAACGATTGGAGGTGTTGGATTAATCCCTGACTATAAACAAATGCTTACTATGGATTTTAAAACTGAAGGGAACTTAGTTTATGTAATTGGTAAGACCGATGGGCATTTAGATCAAAGTATTTTTGCAAGAGAGCTTTTAAATGAAAAAAAAGGTCCACCACCAACCGTTAATTTATTTAATGAAAAAAACATCGGTGAGACTTTATTAGATTTATCTAGAAAAAATCTTATTGTGAGCTGTCATGATGTTTCGTTAGGTGGAATTTTAACTGCAGTATCAAAAATGTGTATTAAAGGAAAAAAAGGAATAAAAATTAATTCACTTAAAGGTTTAACAAATAAATATGAATATTTTTTTGGTGAAGATCAAGCTCGATATATTGTTGAAATACCTAGAGCTAGTTTGAAGAAAGTAATCGAGATTTTAAACAAATATTCAGTACATTTTGACGATTTAGGAGTAATAGATGGCAATTCCATTAAATATAATGATGATATCAATTTGCCTATTGAAGAATTAGCAGATGCACATAAATATTGGTTAAAGAAGTATATGGATAGCTAATGGCAATGGATTTAAAAGAAATTGAAAGCTTAATTAAAGAGGGATTACCCGACGCAAAAGTTGAAATTCAAGATTTAGCAGGTGATGGAAATCACTATTCTGCTACAGTGACATCATCTGAATTTTCAGGTAAAAGTAAAATAGAACAACACAAAATGGTGTATAATTCTTTAAAAGGTAAAATGGGAAATGAGCTTCACGCTTTAGCAATTAAAACAAAGGAAATTTAAATGGAACAAGAAACAAATGATTTAATAAAAAGTGAAATTGAAAAAAACGATGTATGTCTTTTTATGAAAGGTACACCTGATGCACCTCAATGTGGATTTTCAATGGCAACCTCAAACATATTAAAAGTTCTTGAAGTAAATTTTAAAGGTGTAAATGTTTTAGCAGATCAAAAGCTAAGAGAAGGTATAAAAGTATTTAGTGATTGGCCAACTATTCCTCAATTATACGTTAAAAAAGAATTTATTGGTGGATGTGATATCGTGAAAGAAATGTATGAGAGTGGAGAACTCGCTAAACTTTTTGAGTCTAAAGGAATAAACTTTAAGGCTAAAAATTAATTATCTAGAGTAATATTCAATTACTAAATTTGGCTCCATTACAACTGGATAAGGAACTTCTTCAAAAGATGGAACTCTTACAAATTTAACTTTTTTATTCTTTTCATCTAATTGTAGATACTCTGGAACTTCTCTTTCTTTATTAGCAAGAGCAATATCTATTAAAGCAAGTTGCTTAGATTTATCTCTAATTTCAATCGTATCTTCTTCTTTGACCTGATAACTCGCAATATTTACTTTTTTTCCATTCACTTTAACATGACCATGATTAATAAGCTGTCTTGATGAAAATATAGTGTTTGATAGCTTTGATCTATAAATTACAGCATCTAATCTTCTCTCTAATAATCCAATTAAATTTTCTGCAGTATCACCTTTTTTCATGATTGCTTTTTTGTAAACATTTCTAAACTGTCTTTCATTCATATTACCATAATATGATTTTAATTTTTGCTTTGCTTGAAGTTGAATTCCGTAATCTGATGGTTTTCCAGCTTTTGTTTGTCCATGTTGTCCTGGAGGATAAGCTCTTGTATTAAAAGGACTTTTGGGTCTCCCCCACAAATTTACTTTTAATCTTCTATCTACTTTATGTTTAGAGTTTAATCTTTTTGTCATTAATAGGAGGTCTTATAAGCCTAAGTTATGTTTTGTCAATCAACCTTTTCCTTACTTAAACCAGCAAATACGCTTGATAAAATACGAGTTTCTTTTTCTGATAGATTGAGTTTATAGAAAATACTTCTTAAATTTTGCATCATGATTGGTTTTTTTTCAGGTGGGTGAAAAAAATTCTTATTTTCTAAATTATTAATGCATAAATTTAACATTTTTTGAATATCACTTTTATTTGCACTTTTAATTTTTTTTGACTTTTCAAAGGTAAAATTTTTATTTAAAATTAGGCCACTTACTATTTGAGCTACTATAATAAGACTGTGAGACAAATTTAAAGATCTGAAATTTTTATTACTTGGAATTTGTAAAGTATAATCAGCATAACTTACTTCATTATTTGATAATCCGGATGCTTCGGATCCAAAAAGAAAACCAACCTTTTTTTTGTAATTAATCTTATTAAGATCAGTTATTGATATATGTTTAATATTTTTATTTCTAAATCTTGCAGATGTTGCAACTAATATATCCAAATTACTTAATGATGTTTCTATATTTTCATATACTTTTGCTTTTTTAATAACATCTTTTGCACCTACAGATGTTGCAATAATTTTGTCATTTGGAAATGATGGTTTTGGATTAACAATTGATAGATTGCTAAAATTAAAGTTTTTTAAAGCTCTAGCACAGGCTCCTATATTTTCTGATAATTGAGGTTTATATAAAATGAAAGTTATATTTTTAAATGACATTAAGTGCTTGCGGGAGCATTATCCTTGAAAAGCTTATAATCCAAACTATCAACTAGAGCTTTAAAAGATGCATCAATAATATTTGGAGAAACTCCTATAGTAAACCAATTACCATGTTTTGAATCAGCACTTTCTATTGAAACTCTAGTAACAGCTCCAGTTCCTGTGTTTAATATTCTAACTTTATAATCAACTAATTTTAGATCTTTTAAGTATTCTGAGTACTTTTCAAGTTTATTTACATTTTTTCTAATTGCATTATCTAAAGCATTAACGGGTCCGTTACCCTCGCCTTCACATAATATTTCATGACCATCTACTTCTAGTTTTGCTTTTGCAAATGATATTACTTCTCCAGTAGAGTCTTTCTTAACAGAAACATCATATTCATTAATTGAAATATATCTTGGTATTTCACCCATTAATCTTCTAGCTAAAAGCTCAAAAGATGCATCAGCACCATCGTAACTATATCCTATGAATTCTCTATCTTTTACTTCGTGAAGAAGTTTTTTAATTTTTGGATCGTCTTTTTTAATGTTAATACCAATTGCATTTAATCTAGACATTATATTAGATTGTCCAGATTGATCAGAAACAACAATATTCCTAGCATTACCTACTTCATTAGGATTAATATGTTCATAAGTTTTTGGATCTTTTTGTACAGCTGATACATGCATTCCACCTTTGTGTGAAAATGCAGATGCACCCACATAAGGTAAATGTTTATTTGGTTTTCTATTCAATATTTCATCTAATAATCTTGAACATTGAGTTAAATTTTTAATGTTTTCTGGTTTAATATTAATTTCATATTTGTCTGAAAAATCTTTTTTTAAAAAAAATGTTGGGATCAAAGACATTAAATTTGCATTACCACATCTTTCTCCCAATCCATTTATTGTACCCTGAACCTGTCTAACTCCTGCCTGCACAGCTATTAAACTATTAGCAACTGCATTTTCAGTATCGTTGTGGGCATGAATTCCTAAGTTTTTTCCAGGTATATGCTTTGTGACATCTTCAACAATTTTAGAAATTTCGTGAGGCAATGTTCCTCCATTAGTATCACATAAAATAATCCATCTTGCACCATTATCATATGCAGCTTTTAAACATGATATTGCATATTCAGGATTTGATTTATAACCATCAAAAAAATGTTCAGCATCAAACATAAATTCCTTACCTGAATTAACTATATGCTTTGTACTCTCGCTTATATTTTCTAAATTTTGATCGTTTGAAATACCTAAGGCAACATCCACATGAAAATCCCAACTTTTACCAAATAAACAAACGGATGAACTCTTTGAATTAATCAAAGATGACAACATAGGGTCGTTTTTTGCACTATGCTCAGATTTTTTAGTCATGCCAAAAGCAGTAAGATTAGCGTTTTTAAAGTTTTGATCCTTATTGAAAAATTCTGTATCTGTTGGATTAGCTCCTGGCCAACCACCTTCTATGTAATCAACTCCCAAGTTATCTAAAGATTTAGAAATTTTTTCTTTTTCATTTAATGAAAAGTCAACTCCTTGAGTTTGTGCCCCATCTCTAAGTGTTGTATCAAATATATAGATTTTTTCTTTACTCATTTTAATTTCCACGAGGTTGTACCATCTTTATCCTCAATTAATATACCCTTATCTAAAAGATCTTCTCTAATTTTATCAGCCAATTCATAATTTTTTTCATCTCTTGCTTTATTTCTCTCAACTATTTTTAAATTAATTTCATCTTCTGAAAGAGAAATTGTATTTTTTTTTGTTTGTAGCCACTTCTCTGGAGTGTCAGTTAATAGACCTATGAAGTTGCATGCTTTTACAAAAATTGCTTTATCTTCATTCGTTCCAGTTGAAGCTTTGCTATATAAAGAATGTAAATTAGCAATATAGCCAGGAGTGTTTAAATCGTCATATAAAGGAGCCAATAATTCATCTGGTAATATCGTACTCTTATCAATATCAAAATAAACTGAATACCATTTACTTAAAGTTTTTTCACAATCTAATATTAGTTTTTCATTCCAATCTAATCCTTGTCTATAGTGAGCACTTATTAATGCTAATCTTAAAACTTGGCCATTATATTTATTTTTAAAATCTTTTATTTTTAAGATGTTTCCCTGAGATTTAGACATTTTTTCGTTAGAAAGAGTTATAAACCCATTATGGACCCAATAATTAGCAAAGGAAACTGTTTCGTTAGCACATCTTGATTGGGCAATTTCATTTTCGTGATGTGGAAAAATTAAATCTCTACCTCCGCCGTGAATATCAAATTCATCTCCTAAATATTTTTTAGACATTGCTGAACATTCTAAATGCCAACCTGGTCTACCTTTGCCCCAAGGAGAATTCCATGAAGGTTCTTTATCTGATGACGGTTTCCATAAAACAAAATCCTCAGGATTTTTTTTTATTTCTGAAACTTCCACTCTTGAACCAGCTATTAATTCATCTAATTTTTTATTAGAAAGTTTTCCATAATCACTAAATTTTTTAACTTCAAAATAAACATGTTTATCCTTTGAATATGCGAACCCTTTTTTTTCTAGTTCTGTGATCATTTCAATCATTTGTTTTATATTTTCTGTAGCTTTTGGTTCGTAGTTTGGTGTTTTACATTTTAAGTAAATACAATCATTATGAAAATTTTCAGTAATTTTTGATGTTAATGAGTCTATAGAAATATTTTGTTCATTAGATGCCTTTATTATCCTGTCATCGATATCAGTTATATTTCGTATATATTTTACACATGACGATCCATACTTATTTTTTAAAATTCTAAATAAAATGTCAAAGACAACTAATGGTCTAGCATTACCAATATGCGGATCATCATAAACAGTAGGACCACAAACATACATGCCTATGGATTTTTCATTTTTGGGTGTAAATTTTTCTTTCTTACCACCAAGACTATTAGTTAAAAATATATCTTTAGCCATACAACTAGGAATATACTTAAATTGTAGATTTGTGAATCTATTTGATTAATTAGGAATTTTGCATACTGGAATAGGTTCCATTTTATGCAAATTTACACTTCGAATTGAATTATATTTATCTCGATTTACAGAATTTTCATTATCCATCGCTTCTTCTAATTCTTTATATGACAATCCAAGCTGTCCCTCATCAGTACGACCATCATCCCATAAACCATCTGTAGGAGGAGCATCAATAATCTCTTTTAAAATTCCAAGTTCTTTACCAAGTTCCCATACCTCAGTTTTGTTACAATCTGCTATTGGAGAAATATCTACTCCACCATCACCATATTTTGTATAAAAACCAACTCCAAAATCTTCTACTTTATTTCCTGTTCCAACAACTATTCCATTGTTTGCGGCAGCGACTTGATAAAGTGTTGTCATTCTTAATCTTGCTCTAGAGTTTGCCATCCCGTGTTCACTACCAAAATTATTTAGTGTTCCCTCGAATGTTTTGAATAAACTATCTAATTCTAATGTGTGTCCCTCTACATTGCTAAAATTTTTCTTTAACCATTCTTGATGTGCCAAACTTAGATCATGTTGTGCAGATTTTTGTTTAATAGGCATTGATAAAACAATTGTTTTTAAACCAGTCATTGCACTTAATGTACTTGAGACAGAAGAGTCTATTCCACCAGAAATACCAATCACTAAAGATTGAGCTTTTTTTGGCATAGAATTCACATAATCTGCAATCCAATTTTTAATGTGATTCACTTTATCTTTAGGTGTCATAATTTAAATATAAGAAAAAAAATTTATTTTTAAACTGTTAAGATGCCGCTTTAATTGCAGATTTAGAATACAAACTATTCTTTTTTATCTCATCTGAAATTAAAAATGCTAATTCTATAGCTTGATCAGAGTTCAATCTTGGATCGCAGTGCGTATGATATCTGCTTGATAAATCAGCATCTGATATTTTTTTTGCTCCACCAGTACACTCTGTCACATCTTGTCCTGTCATTTCAACATGAAGACCTCCTGCATAAGAACCTTCTGCTTGATGAACTGCAAATACATTTTTAACTTCGCTTACAACATCATTAAACGGTCTCGTTTTAAAACCAGTAGTTGATTTAATTGTATTGCCATGCATTGGATCACATGACCAGACAACATTTACACCTTCCTTTTTAATTCCTCTAATTAATTTTGGTAAAAATTTTTCAACGTTTTGATGACCAAATCTTGAAATTAAAGTTATTTTTCCTTTTTCATTTTTAGGATTTATAATCTCACATATTTTTGCAATCTCATCAGGTTTAGAAGTTGGACCACACTTGATACCAATTGGATTTTCTATTCCTTTACAAAACTCTACATGTCCACCATCTAATTGTCTTGTTCTATCCCCTATCCAAACAAAGTGAGCTGAAGTATCGTGATATTCACCCGTAGTTGAGTCTACTCTTGTCATACTTTCCTCGAAAGGTAAGTGTAAAGCTTCATGAGAAGTCCAAAAGTTAACAGTATACAATCTATTATTGAAATCAGATGTAATTCCACAAGCATCCATAAAAGCTAATGCATCTGCTATTTTATCTTCTAATTCTTTAAATTTTTTAGCTTGTGGACTTTTTTTAATATAATCTAAATTCCATAAGTGAACCTTATTTAGGTCAGCAAAACCACCTTTAGAAAAAGCTCTTAAAAGGTTTAGAGTTGAAGCTGATTGAGAATAAGCCTTAAACATTCTTTTTGGATCAGGTCTTCTGGCTTTTTCATTAAAATCTATTGCATTTATGTTGTCTCCCAAATAACTTGGTAATTCTTTATCACCTTGTTTTTCAGTTGGTGCGCTTCTTGGTTTTGAAAATTGTCCAGCAATTCTTCCAAGTTTTACAATAGGTAAAGAGGCTGAGTAAGTCATCACTAAAGCCATTTGAAGAATAACCTTAAAAGTATCTCTTATATTGTCAGGATGAAATTCTGCAAAACTTTCCGCACAATCACCTCCTTGCAAAAGAAAAGCTTTACCATCATTGACCATTGCCAACTGATCTTTCAAATGTCTAGTTTCACCCGCAAAAACTAATGGAGGAAAGGTTTTTAATTTATTTAAAACCATCTCTAATTCCTTTTCATCTTCATATTGAGGAATATGTTTGACGGGATATTTTCTCCAGCTATTTGTTTTCCAATTTTTCATTTCAACTCAGAATTGTTTTAACAGACTTTATTATTTATTCAACAGTGACAGATTTAGCTAAGTTTCTTGGTTTATCTATATCGTAACCTTTATCTAATGCAGAGTAATAAGCTAACTTTTGTAAAGGTATAGTGGTCAAAAAAGGTATGAGTTCATCAGATATGGCATCAACTTCTATTTGCTCCCAAATATTTTCTGAATAAATTTCATCAGTACTTTTATTTGTTATTAGTAAAACTTTTGCACCTCTAGATATAACTTCTTGCATATTTGAAATAGTTTTTTTGTAATGCTCGTCTCTTGGGGCAATTACAACTACTGGCATACCTTCTTCTATAAGTGCAAGAGGTCCATGTTTCATTTCCCCTGCTGGATAACCTTCAGCATGAACATAAGCAAGCTCTTTTAGTTTTAAAGCGCCTTCTAGTGCAATTGGATATGAATAGCCTCTCCCTAGAAACATTGATCCTTTAGAATTAGCAAAATCTTTTCCAAGAGTTTGAATTTTATCTTCAATATTCAATGTATTTTTTGCAGATTTAGATAAAGACAGTAAATCTTTTATCTTTTTTTGGTAATCCTTTTTATTAATTGATTTTTGTTCATAAGAAAGCTTTGTACATAATAAATAAAGAACTAACATTTGTCCCAAGAAAGCCTTTGTTGATGCAACACCGACTTCTGGACCACAATGGATAGGCAAAACTAGATCAGCGTCTCTTGCAATTGAACTTTCAACAACATTTACCACTGCACAAGTTTTAACATTATTCTTTTTGCACAAATCTAATGCTGCAAATGTATCTGCAGTCTCTCCAGATTGAGAAACAAAAACATATAGACAATCTTTTTTAAATTTAATTTTTCGATATCTAAACTCAGAAGCTATATCAACACTAACATCTAAACTGGTATTTTGCTCAAACCAATATTTTGCCACAAGGCATGAGTGATATGCTGTTCCGCATCCAATCAAAACTACAGATGAAATATCGCTTATTTTCCACGGAAAATTATAAATATTTATCTCTTTATTATGTTTGTCGATGTACTCATTTACACAATTTTTTAATGTAGTTGGCTGCTCATCTATTTCTTTAGCCATAAAATATTTATAATCTCCTTTTTCATAATTCTGATCATCTTTAGAAAGATTTAAAATTTTTTTGTTTACTTTGGTTCCATCAGTATCAAAAAATTCCACTTGATCCTTTTTTAGAATACAAAATTCTCCATCATTTAAATATGAAATTTTATTAGTCATTGACTTTAATGCATAAGAGTCTGAGCCAAGATAGTGTTCATTTGGACCATAACCAACTGCAAGTGGAGAGCCTCTTCTTGCTCCAACTATTAAGTCTGGTTGGTCTTTGAATATTATTCCTAGCGCAAAACTACCATGCAATTTTTTTAAAACTTTTATAATTGTATTTTTAAGATTATTTTTTTTTAAATAATCAGTTACTAAATGAACTATTACCTCTGTATCTGTTTGTGATTTAAACTTATAACCTTTGTTCTCTAATAATTTTTTGAGAATAGTTGAATTTTCAATTATACCATTATGAACTACAGATACATCTTCTGTTGAATGAGGATGTGCATTTATTGAACTAGGTTTTCCATGAGTTGCCCACCTAACATGTCCGATACCAATAGAGCCAGATATTTTAGTTTGTATAATGTTTTTCTCTAAAGCGTCTACTCTGCCCTCACATTTTACCTCATTTATATTTCCATTTGAAAGAGTTGCTAAACCTGCAGAGTCATAGCCTCTATACTCAAGTTTTTTTAATGAACTTATAATTCTGGGGGTAACCTCTTTAGAGCTTGTAATTCCAACTATTCCACACATTACTTATTATTTCCTTTTGTAATTTTTCTTTTGTTTTTGATTTGATCTTGTTAATGCCAACGACCCTTTGCTCACATTTTTAGTAATTACTGAACCTGCACCTATGACACTTTTTTCATTCAGAGTAACTGGTGCTACTAAAGATGTATTTGAACCTACAAATACTTTATCTTTAATATTTGTTTTACTTTTTTTTCTTCCATCATAATTACAAGTTATTGTTCCAGCTCCAATATTAACTTCCTTCCCCACTAGTGCATCTCCAATATATGATAAATGATTAACTTTAGAATTTTTATTTATTGTAGATTTTTTTACCTCAACAAAATTTCCAATTTTTGATCCGGATTTTATTTTTGTTCCAGGTCTTAAACGTGCATATGGACCTACACTTACATCATTATCTATTTTAACACCCTCAAGATGAGAGAAAGATAAAATTTTTACATTGTTTCCTATTTTCACTTTATCGGCAAACACAACATAAGGTTCTATCTCCACATTTTTTCCAATTTTAGTATCTTTAGAAAAAAAAACTGTCTCAGGCCCCTTCATTTTGACACCTTTTTTTAAAAATTTATCTCTAAGTTTATTTTGTAAATTTTGACTATTCATTAGATAGTTGTATATAACTGGGTATTAATTTAATTAATTCACAATTTATTTCTTATTAATACTTTTTAAATGACACAAAAATTCACAGTTCTTTTTGATTTAGATGGTACGTTAGTAGATACGGCACCTGATCTAATGCTTGCTCATAACCATGTTATGAAGAAATTTGGATACCCCACAAAATCTCTTGATGAACTTAAAAATACAGTTGGTCAAGGAGCTGGGGCAATGATTGGTAGATCTATATGGAGCCAGGCCAAAAAAGAATTAACTTCGATTAATGAGAAAATTAAAAATGAAATGACAGATGAATTTATTTCTTATTATGGAAAAAATATTTTAAATGAAAGTACTCTGATGCCTGGTGTAAAAGATTTTCTAAATTGGTGTAAAAAAGAAAATATATCAATGGCTGTATGTACGAATAAAACGGAACATCTTGCAGTAGATCTTTTAAAAAAAATTGGGATATATGATTACTTCGAGTATGTTGCTGGTTATAATACTTTTGATTATTGTAAACCTGATCCAAGACATATAACAACAATCATAGAAATTTTAGATGGTAGTAAAAATAAATCAATTATGATTGGCGATAGTGAGTCGGATGCAAATGCAGCTAAAGCGGCAGATATTCCAATGATTTTATTAGAGGATGGATATACTGAAAAAAATATTGATGAAATTTATCATAATCACTTAATAAAAGACTTTGTAGGTATTGAAAAAATTGTATCTCAATATCTTTAATATTGATTAATTTATTTTAACTATTAAAACAAAATCACAAATTAGGAGTTATTTTGTTATTGCATACAATTAAAGTATATCCATCAAAAATAAATCTTCCAAAGAAGAAACAGCTTGCTTGGAAAATAGCAGAGATAGCAAGTGATAATGCTAAATTAAATAAAAATTCAATAGAAATGGTTATTAATAGAATTATTGATAACGCTTCTGTTGCTATAGCTTCCTTAAATAGAAGACCTGTAATATCTGCAAGAGAAATGGCAAAAAAACATGTTAGAAAAAATGGAGCTAATCTTTTTGGCATAAATTCAAAACTTAAATTTGATTGTGAATGGGCTGCGTGGGCAAATGGAACTGCTGTAAGAGAATTAGATTTTCATGATACATTTCTAGCGGCTGATTACAGCCATCCTGGTGATAATATTCCTGCTCTTTTAGCAGTGGCTCAACAATTAAAAAAAAATGGTAATGATTTATTAAGAGGAGTTATAACTGCTTATGAAGTTCAAGTTAATCTTGTAAAAGCTATTTGTCTTCATAAACACAAAGTTGATCATATCGCTCACTTGGGACCAAGTGTTGCCGCTGGTATTGGATCTATGTTAAAATTAAATACAGAAACTATTTATCAAGGTGTTCAACAAGCATTACATGTGAGTGTTTCAACAAGACAATCAAGGAAAGGTGAGATTTCAAGTTGGAAGGCGTATGCTCCAGCTCATGCAGGAAAATTGGCAATTGAAGCTGTAGATAGAACGATGAGAGGTGAAGGAGCTCCGAGTCCTATTTATGAAGGTGAAGACAGCGTAATTGCAAGGATATTAGATGGAAAAAATGCTAAATATTTTGTTCCTTTGCCTAAAAAGAACGAAGAAAAGAAAGCCATTCTTGAAACATATACAAAAGAATATTCTGCAGAATATCAAGCTCAAGCATTAATTGATATTGCAAAAGCTCTTAATAAAAAAATTGATAACTTAAATACAATTAAAAAAATAGATATATATACAAGCCATCATACTCATTATGTAATAGGAACTGGAGCTAATGATCCACAAAAAATGGATCCAAATGCAAGTAGAGAAACTTTAGATCACTCAATAATGTATATTTTTGCTGTAGCTCTAGAAGATGCAGATTGGCATCATGTAAAGTCCTATACTAAAAAACGAGCTAATAAAAAAAGCACAATTAAAATATGGAGATCAATTAAAACTCATGAGGATAAAAGATGGACAAAGAAATACCATGATCCTGATCCAAAAAAGAAATCTTTTGGTGCAAAGGTTATAGTAACATTAAACAATGGGAAAAAAATTATTGAGGAATTAGAAAGAGCAGATGCTCATCCTTACGGCAAAAGACCTTTTAAAAGAGAAGATTATATAAATAAATTTAAAATTTTAACAGAAAATATTATTTCTAAAAAAGAAAGTGATAGATTTTTAAAAGATGTTCAAAATTTAAAAAAACTAAAAAATAATCAGCTTACAAAACTAAATATTGAAGTAAGCAGAAGATACTTAAAATCAAATAATAAAAAAGGAATATTCTAGTGCACTTTGTTGAAAAAAAACCTGAAGAAAAAAGAATTGATTTAGATAATAAACTAAAGTCAAATAAAATTTTAAGAATACCAGGTGCATATAATCCTTTAACAGCAAAAGTTATTGAAGAGATTGGTTATGATGGAGTTTATGTTTCTGGAGGTGTTATGTCTAATGATTTGGGTTATCCCGATATAGGATTAACAACTCTTAATGATGTCAGTAACAGATCAAAGCAAATTGCACGTGTTACAAATCTTCCAACAGTTGTTGATGTCGATACAGGTTTTAAATCTTGTAAAGAAACTGTTCAAACATTTGAAAATTTTGGTATTTCAGGAATTCATTTAGAAGATCAGATAGAACAGAAAAGATGTGGCCATCTAGATAATAAAGAATTGATATCAAAAGAGCATATGACAAAAAAAATTAAAGAATGTGTAGAAGCAAGATCAGACAAAAATTTTAAAATCATTGCGCGATCTGACGCTAAAAGTGTAGAAGGTATTGATAAAATGATTGATCGTTGCAAATCTTATATTGATGCTGGTGCAGAAATTATATTTCCTGAAGCATTAAAAGACGAAGCTGAATTTGAAAAAGTTAGAAAATCACTGGATTGTTATCTTTTAGCAAATATGACTGAGTTTGGTAAATCGAAGTTGTTAGACTTTAAACAATTAGAAGAGCTTGGTTATAATATTGTAATTTATCCAGTTACTACACAAAGATTAGCTATGAAAAGTGTTGAGGATGGTCTACGTGCCATTTTTGCGGATGGACATCAAAATAATATTATAGATAAGATGCAAACCAGAAAAAGATTATATGATCTAGTTGAGTATGAAAAATACAACTCTTTAGACGAAAAGATATATAATTTTAGTACAGAAGGACATGAATAATGAGTGAAGAAGTAAAAAAAGGTTTATTAGGAATTGTTGTTGATGAAACAGAAGTTTCTAAAGTTATGCCTGAAATTAACTCATTAACTTATAGGGGTTATGCTGTTCAAGATCTGTGTGAATTTTGTAGATTTGAAGAAGCTGCATATCTTATTTTAAAGGGTGATTTACCAAACAGTATAGAGCTAAGACAATTTGAAAAAATTGAACGAGGACATAGGGATTTATCAAAAAATCTTTACGAAATAATTAAACACATGCCAAAGAAATCTCATCCTATGGATGTTGCTAGAACAGCAGTAAGTGTTATGGGATTAGAAGATAAAGAAACTACAGATAATTCTCAGGAAGCAAACACAAGAAAAGCTTTAAGAATTTTAGCAAAAACTCCAACTGCTTTAGCAGCTTTTTATAGAATTCGAAAAGGTAAGAAGATTATTAAACCTAAAAAAGAATTAACTTTTGCAGAAAACTTTTTCTATATGTGTTTTGGAAAAGTACCTCAAAAGGAAATTGTAAAAGCGTTTGATGTATCTTTAATTTTATACGCAGAGCACAGTTTTAATGTATCAACTTTTACAGCTAGAACTATTACAAGTAGTTTATCTGATATTCATGGTGCTATAACAGGCGCAATTGCTAGTTTAAAAGGACCATTACATGGTGGAGCTAATGAAGAAGTTATGCATATGATGAATAAAATCAAAAAACCTGAGAATGCCTTAAAATGGATTAATAATGCATTAAAGAAAAAAGAGGTTGTGATGGGTTTTGGACACAGAGTTTATAAAAGTGGCGACTCTAGAGTTCCAACAATGAAAGAATATTTCAAAAAAGTTGCTAAAATTAAAAAAGATAAAAAGTTTCTAAAGATTTACGATATTGTTGAAAGAGTAATGATTAGTAAAAAGAATATTCATCCAAATGTAGATTACCCAACAGGACCGACTTATCATTTAATGGGCTTTGATACAGATTTTTTTACACCAATATTCGTAATTTCAAGAATTACTGGTTGGTCAGCTCATATAATGGAACAGCATTCATCTAATAAATTGATTAGACCATTAGCTAAATATAAAGGAAGTAAATACAGAAAAGTAATGCTTCTAAATCAAAGGTAATATTATTTAATTTGCTTTTCTTTGTATAAAGAGACGCCTTTTTCAATTTTGTTTTTGTAAGACCTTTTAAAGCTCTCTAATTGCCAACCTGAAAGTCTGTTTTCTATTACTTTTAGATTTTTATTTTTCCAATCATCAGTTGTTTCAGGGTCTTTCCAGATTTTCTTTTCTTCATCAGATCTACCACATCCATAACACAGACCTGATACTGGATCAGTCTTACAAATACTTATACAGGGACTTACAATCACTTAATCCTAGGAGAAAGCGTCTATCCAGTTACCTTGTGTAGATGCTTTTGAATATTCAGTGGCTCTACCTTCAAAGAAGTTCATATGCTCTACCGCGTTTAACATAGTATCTAACCATGTTAATGGATTTTTCTGAACATCATATATTGGCTCAAGACCTAACTGAGTTAATCTTCTATTGCCAATGAACCTAATGTAATCTTTAACTTCTTGAGCAGTTAAACCTTGCATTGGACCCATTTCAAAAGCCAGATCAATAAATGCATCTTCATGTTCAATTATAGTTCTGCAAGCTTCATAAAGTTCTTTTTTAAGTTTCGGAGTCCAAATCTCAGGGTTTTCTTTAATGAACTCTTTAAAAATTCTAATCATAGAGTTACAATGAAGAGTTTCATCTCTTACTGACCAAGTAACTATCTGACCCATTCCTTTGAGTTTGTTGTGTCTTGGGAAGTTTAATAAAATTGCAAAACTTGCAAATAACTGAAGACCTTCTGTGAAGGCACTAAATACTGCAACAGTTTTTGCGATATCTTCTTTTGAGTTTACATTAAAGTTTTGCATGTAATCATATTTATCTTTCATCTCTTTGTATTTCATAAATGCAGAATATTCAGACTCTGGCATTCCGATAGTATCTAATAGATGGGAATAAGCTGCTACATGAACTGTTTCCATGGATGCAAATGCTGTCATCATCATTAAAACTTCTGTAGGTTTAAATACAGTTGTGTAATGTCTTAAATAACAGTTATTAACTTCAACATCTGCTTGAGTAAAAAATCTAAAAATTTGTGTTAATAAATTTTTTTCTGACTCTGAAAGATTTTTTTGCCAGTCTCTGACGTCATCACCAAGTGGAACTTCTTCTGGTAACCAATGAATTCTTTGTTGAGTTAACCAAGCGTCATAACACCATGGGTATCTGAATGGTTTATAAACTGGGTTCTCAACTAATAGACCCATTTTTTTTGGTTCTATAATTTTTTGTTTTGTATCTTTTAGACTTTCTACTGACATGATAAACACTCCTCATATTCTGGTTGTTGATTTTCTTGTTTCTTAGATTTGTAAACATTTGCAGTTACATCTGTAGAATTTGCATCGTTTACATTTTCCGCTCTTTGTATTGATTTAGATCTGCAGTAATAAAGGCTCTTCAATCCTTTTTTCCAAGCTTGGAAATGGATTTGGTGTAAGTCCCTTTTATGAATATCTGCAGGTATAAATATATTTATTGATTGTGCTTGTGAAATATGAGGTGTTCTATCTGCACCTAATTCCACAATCCATTTCTGGTCTAGTTCAAAAGCTGTTTTAAATACGTCTTTTTCTTGTTGTGTTAAAAAATCAAGATGAGAAACTGAGCCTTGATTAGTTGTTATGCTTGACCATGTTTCATCATCATTTTTACCATGCTTCTCTAATAATTTACTTAGATATTTATTTCTAACATTAAATGATCCAGACAAAGTTTTATGTGTATAACTATTTGCTGCAATTGGTTCAACTCCTGGCGATGTTCCACCACAAATAATTGAAATTGAAGCAGTTGGAGCAATTGCAGTTTTATTTGAAAATCTTTCATTAATACCATAATCAGCAGCATCTGGACATGCACCTCTTTCATCGGCCAAATCTTTTGAAGCTTGATCAACTTGTTTTTGGATGCTTTCAAATATTTTTTTATTCCAAACTTTACTCATTACAGACTCGAAGGGGATCATTTTTTGTTGAAAGAATGAATGAAGTCCCATAACACCTAGACCAACACTTCTTTCTTTCAATGCTGAATAAACAGCATCACTAAATGACTCAGGTGCTTTTTCAGTAAAGTCCGTTAATACATTATCTAAAAATCTCATTACGTCTGGAACAAAGTTTTCATCGTCTTTCCATTCATCATAAGTTTCTAAATTTAAAGATGATAAACAACATACTGCCGTTCTATCTCTACCCTCTTTATCAATTCCTGTTGGTAAAGTTATTTCACTACACAAGTTAGATGTCTTAACAGTTAAACCAGCAAGCTTATGATGTTGAGGTATCATTCTATTAACTGTATCAATGAAAACAATATAAGGTTCTCCAGTTTCAATTCTTGCAGTTAATAATCTAATCCATAAATTTCTTGCAGAAACAGTAGCTTGCACTGATTGATCTTTTGGACTTTTTAATGCCCATTGTTCATCTAGCTCTACGGCTCTCATAAATGCATCTGAAACTAAAACACCATGGTGTAAATTTAATGATCTTCTATTTGGATCACCACCTGTTGGTCTTCTCATTTCAATAAATTCTTCTATCTCAGGATGATCAATTGGAAGATAACAAGCTGCTGATCCTCTTCTTAAAGAACCTTGACTGATCGCCATTGTCAAAGAGTCCATAACTTTTATAAAAGGAATAATGCCTGAAGTTTTTCCAACTCTTCCAATTTTTTCTCCAATAGATCTTAAGTTGCCCCAGTAACTTCCAATACCTCCACCTTTAGCAGCCAACCAAACGTTTTCACTCCATAGATCTAATATTCCTGTTAAGCTATCCCCTGCTTCATTTAAGAAACAAGAAATTGGTAAACCTCTTTTTGTTCCACCGTTTGATAAAACTGGTGTTGCTGGCATGAACCATAAATTACTTATGTAGTTGTAAAGTCTTTGCGCGTGCAAGTTGTCATCTGCATAATGACTTGCAACTCTTGCAAATAAATCTTGGAAAGACTCGTTTTCTCCAAGGTATCTATCACTTAGTGTTGCTCTTCCAAAATCTGTTAAATTATTATCTCTAGATCTATCTATTTTAATAGTTATCCCTTTAGAATTTTGAAACAACTCTGTGTTGTTATTTAGTGAAAATAAGTCTGGTCTTTTGTCATTATTGCTGATTTTTTCAGCTGGTTTATAATCAGAGACAGCCTTCCTGATTGCCTGAGACAATATTTTGTTCATTAAACTCCCTTTTTATCTTTATACTAAAAAATCTAGTAAATAACTAGATATAGTGTGTAGATTTACCTGATATACTATATAAATTGTAAATCAATAGAACATTTATAGAACTTATTAAATATTTATCAATAAAAATTTTAAAAAAATGTACATATATCCACATGAATAATTCGGGAAAAATTGATCCCTACGGCTTTCGGGAATATGACGCACGATGGGTATACGAAAAAGACATAGATGATGATGGAATCGTTCAACTTGGCAAAGGTCTTGGAACTCAAATAATTAAACATACGAGAAAAGACAATCCTAGAATTATAGTTGGCCAAGATTACAGATCTTACAGTGAACATATTAAAGAAAAATTAAAAGAGGGTTTAGTTTCAACTGGATGCAAAATCGAAGATATAGGATTATCCTTATCTCCTATGGTTTATTTCGCACAATTTAATTTAAATTCAGATGCAATTGCAATGGTCACAGCTAGTCATAATGAAAATGGTTGGACAGGTGTAAAAATGGGTATCAAAAAAGGTCTTACTCATGCACCTGAAGAAATGAAAGAACTAAAAGATATTACTCTCAATCAAAAATTTATTAATGGTAAGGGAAATATAAATAAAATTGATGGTTTTCAGGATATATATAAAAATGAGCTAATAACAAAAAACAGACTAAATAAAAAAATTAAAGCAGTTGTTGCATGTGGTAACGGAACAGCAGGCATATTTGCACCAGAAATTTTAAGAGGTATTGGGTGCGAAGTCGTTGAACTTGATTGCAATCTGGATTGGACTTTTCCAAAATACAATCCTAATCCTGAAGATTTAGAAATGTTACATGCAATTTCAAAAGCTGTGAAAGATAATAATGCAGACATAGGATTTGGATTTGATGGTGACGGAGATAGAGTTGGTGTTATTGATGATAAAGGTAACGAAATCTTTTCAGATAAAATAGGGCTTTTAATTGCTAGAAATCTCTCAAAAGATCATAAAAATAGTAAATTTATTGTTGATGTAAAATCCACAGGTCTATATTCAAATGATAAAGTATTAAAAGAAAATAATTGTGAAACAATTTATTGGAAAACAGGACACTCTCATATTAAAAGAAAAGTAAATGCTGAAAAAGCTTTAGCTGGATTTGAAAAAAGCGGACATTTCTTTTTTAATGAGCCTCTAGGTTACGGATACGACGATGGAATAAATTCTGCAATCCAAGTTTGTAAATTACTAAATAAAAGTGAAAAAAGGATTAGCGAAATTCTCAACGAAATACCAATAACTTATCAAAGTCCTACAATGGGTCCATACTGTAAAGATAGCGAAAAATATGAGGTTATTGATAAATTGGTTGAGGAAATTATGAAAATTAAAGAAGATAAAATAAAAATTGATGATCAAGAAATTAATGAAATACTAACAGTAAATGGAATAAGATTTTCTTTTAAAGATGGATCCTGGGGATTAATAAGAGCATCTTCCAATAAACCCTCATTAGTAATAGTGATTGAAAGCGCAACTTCTGAAAAAAGAAAGATAAAAATCTTTGAATTTATTGATAATTTAATTCAAAAGACTGGTAAAGTTGGGGATTACGATCAAAAAATTTAAAATTCAACTATAAAGAGTTAAGAAAGTTTTAGAGAATCGATTATTATGTAATTGAGGTGGCGGAGGGAGACTGAAACCACCTCGTCTCCTAAGTCACTAAAAATCTATATAAAAATAAAGTACCAATAACATAAAGAAAAACACCAAATAACCTTTGAGTTTTAACTCTATCTAAATCTTGGACTGTTTTTGCTCCAATCCTTGCCATGAATGTGGTTATTGGAACAAAAATTATAAATGCAGGTATATTAATAAATCCAATACTGAGAGGGATATCGGCTTTTAACATCAAGCCAGATGTAAAAAATCCAATAGATCCAAATAAAGCTATTATAAATCCAATAGCTGCTGAGCTTCCTATTGCTAAGTTAATAGGATAACCAAAGTATCTTAATATAGGAACATTCATCATAGCTCCTGTTATGCCCATAGGAGCAGATATTAATCCTGACAAAAATCCAAATATTATTCTTGGGAAAATATTAAATTTTTTCTTAATTTTTTTTTTCTTTTCACTTTGTAACAACAAGTAAGCTCCAAAAAAGAAAACAACAGCAGAAAAAAAGAATAATAATGTTTTGGTATTCATCAATGCTGCCATCAATGTTCCAGAGAAAACTCCAATAATTACAAATGTCCCATAATTTTTAATTATATTAAAATCTACAGCATTATATTTTCTATGAGTTAATACTGAAGCTGTGGCAGTTAAAATTGTTATTGAGAAAGCTGTTCCTACAGATAAATGCATTAAATAATCTTTATCCACATTAAATGCTTCAAATACAAAAAATAAAAAAGGAACTGAAATTAATCCTCCACCGATACCAAAAAAACCTGCAAAAAAACCAACCGGAACAGCGGCTGCCATCATTAAAAAAATAAAATAAATATTATTAATCTCTAAAAGAGTATTATTCAATTTGGCCTGCCGATATACTTTGTGGATTAAACTTTACTTTATCCATTATGTGATCAATTTTCTTAACATCGGCATCTCTTACACACATATTTTCACTTAAATATCTTTTCCAAAAACTTGAACCAGTTTGGCCATGAAATAAACCAAGGGTATGTCTCATAATTTGGTTTAATCTTGTACCCTTTTTTATCTCTTCTTTTACATACTCAATTAGTTTCTCGACAACTTCTTGTCTTGTCAAAACTTCACTATTGTTAAAAATTTTATTTTCAATATCTGCTAACATGTAAGGAGAATGATAAATAGATCTTCCAATCATAACACCATCAACATTATTTAAATGTTCTTTAATTTGATCAGTAGAAGTTA
>CACKFP010000010.1 GCA_902599485.1 uncultured Pelagibacteraceae bacterium
TTTTTATTTTTTTTTAAAAATGTAGAAAATGTTCAGGAGGATAGTCTAAAGGAAGGAAATGTAAGAAATCTAAAATCTATAGTATTACAACCAAGATTTTTACAAGCAATTACTGCAGCCGCTTTTGCTTATGCAGTAATGTCATTTTTAATGACAGCAACACCTTTAAGTATGCATGTTATGGAAAATATGAGCTTAAAAGAAACTGGGTTAGTATTACAATTTCATGTAGTTGCAATGTTTTTACCGTCCTTAATAACAGGTAATTTAATAAAAAAATATGGACACAGTGCAATAATTTATGGTGGAGTTTTATTTTTTTTTATTACAGTTCTTATAAGTTTATTTGAACAGACATATCTTAATTATATGCTCTCATTAATTTTTCTAGGTCTCGGTTGGAATTTTTTGTTTATATCAGGTACCAGCTTAGTAGTTTTGACTTATAACAAAGAAGAAAAATTTAAAGTACAAGGGATAAATGATTTAATTGTTTTTTCAACTATGGCTTTGGCCAGTTTATCTGCTGGAATTTTATTAAATTCTATTGGATGGAAAATGATGAATATTATTTGTATACCTTTTTTAATATTAATTATTTTAGTAAGTTTTGTTGCTGATAAAAAATCAGCTTCTTAAACATGTCTTTCCTTTTTTTAGGTTTTTTGACGGGCTTAACATTAATTTTTGCAATAGGACCTCAAAATGTTTTTGTAATAGAGCAAGGACTAAAGAAACAATATATATTTTTAGTTTGCTTAGTCTGTGCATTATCTGATTTGATTTTAATTTTCTTAGGTATCTTTTTATTTAATTATTTTTCTAATTATTTTAATAATGTAGTGGAGCTGATTTTAAATATCCTTTTAATTATTTTTTTATCTTTTTTTATTTATGGAAAAATTAAAGAAATATTTAAATTTAGATCTTTAGAATTTAAAAATAATGTCATAGAACAGAGCACATTTAATATCTTTATTAAGACCTTAGGTTTTACATATTTAAATCCTCACGTATATTCTGATACAGTATTTTTTTTAGGAAATTTCTCAAAATCCTTTAATATTGAAAACAAAATTTACTTTGGAATAGGCGCTTCTATAGCTTCTTTTTTATTTTTCTTTTCTTTAGGATACTTATCTAAGATTTTTTCAAACAAATTAAATAATAGAAGCTTTTGGAAATACATAAATATTTTTATTATAATATTTATGTCAGGTATAGTTTTTTACATTATTAGAGATATTATTTATTAAAGATTTTTTTTGATAATTTATTAACCTTTAAATGGTTCCCATCAAATCCGTATTGAGTGTGATATTTTCCAGGAAATGCAACACATTTTATGTCTGCACTTAAAGCAGAATTTAAACTTTCTTCTGTATCTTCAATTGCCACACATTCGTCTGAGTTAATATTCAAGTATTTTAAAGCATAATTATAAATATCGGGATATGGTTTTTCTCTTAATATGAATTCATTGTTGCCGATAAAATCAAAATCTTTTTTTTCAATTCTTCCTCTTAACGAATTAAAAATAGAATTTATATTGTTACTCGTTGTTGAACTAGCAAGCCCAATTTTTTATTTTGTTCTTTTTGCAAAATTGAATTATTTCTTTTACACCGTCTCTTGGCTCAACTTTGTGTTTGTTTAAATACTCATTAAAAATTTTGGTTTTTAAATTTCTTATTTTTTTTCCATCTATTTCAACACTAGTTTCTTTTGCGTAATCATTAATTCTTGTAGTTCCACCTGATTTTGACAATAGTTTTCTGTATATATCTTCATCCCAGAACCAGTCTAATCCACTTATTTTAAAAGCTTCATTAAATGCATCTCTTTGAAGATCTGATGTTTCAGCTAAGGTTCCAATTGAACCAAATAAAACAGCTTTGTAACTCATTATCCCTTCACAGCACCAGCTGTTAATCCACTGATTACTTGTCTTTGGAAAAACATAACTAACATAAATAAAGGAGCAGTAGCTGAAACAACTGCTGAAACAGCCCACATTAAATTACCTTCATGTTGATTTGTTCCAAGATAACTTTGTATTTTAGGAACCATAGTATGATTTTCCTGATTCAATAAAAGAGCAGTCACTGTAAAATCGTTATACGCAAGCATTAAACTAAATAATCCAGCTGTTATTACTCCAGGCCACATAACTGGCATAATGATATGTCTAAATGCTTGAAAATAAGAACAGCCATCAATTAAAGCACTTTCATCAAGTTCTTTAGGAACAGTTTTAAAAAATGAATACAATAACCACAAAGTAAATGGTTGATTTATTGCAACAAGGACAACGATGGTCGTCGGTAGTATTCCCCAAATTTGTAATTGAAAAAACGGAAATAAATAACCAGAGACTAATGTAATATGAGGCATTGCTCTAAAAATTAATGCTGCAATTAAAATCCAAAATGCATAATTTCTTGTAGACCTTGATAAAGCATAAGCTCCTAAGGTCCCAAGGAAAAGAGAAATGGTTACAACAAAAAATGTAACTATAACTGTATTCCTAGATGCCTTCCAAAACTCTCCTTCAGTCCATGCTTGACTATAAGCATCTGTTGTAAACTTTCCTCCAGTTTCGAGCAACGTATTGAATGCTGTGATAACATACCACCAGTCAGCTCTTGAAAAAAAAATCAGCTCTTACTTTAAATGACCCCCAGAAAGTCCAAATAAATGGAAAGCATGCAACCAACAACCAAACTATTATAAAGGTTGTATTAAAAATTTTTAAAGCATTTGATCTTTTATCAAGTCCGTATTCCATTTATCTTGCTGTCCTAAATTCCTTCCATGTTCTTATTAAAACTGGTGCTAAAAGTATGGCTATCCCAACAATTGTCATCATTGAGGTGGCTGCTGCTGAACCAAATAATATTACTTCCTCATTAACGAGGTTATCATAAATTAGCCAAGACAAAGATTGAGCACTTCCTTCAGCACTGAAACCAATTATAGGCTCAAAAACTCTAAAATTATCCATCAATGAAATGAGAGCAACAAATGTAACTACAGGATAAATATGAGGTAAAACAATATGTCTTACTCTCTGCCATCTTGATGCTCCATCAATAATAGCTGCTTCAACAGGTTCTTGTGGAACAGTTTGTAAAGCTGCATAAAATACTACAAAAGCAAATGGTGAATGGTGCCAAATTCCATAAATTATTATAGTTATCCAAGTAAGAGTTTTTGAGGATTTTAACGATAAATAAGGGTCATCCATCAACATTTGCAAATTCGCGCCAATAATTCCTTCTGCATCTATCATCCAAAATAAAACTAAAGAACCTACCAATGGAGTAACAATCATTGGCAATATGGTTCCAAATATTAATGGTCCCCTAATTCTTCTAGTTACTGCATTTAGACTTAAAGCAATTATAAAACCTAAGAGTAAGACGTTAGGAGTTACAAACAAGCAATAAGTTAAAGTAAAAATTAGAGCCTTGTAAAAGGGTAGGTTGGTAACTTGATCTACAAATTCCCCAAAACTATTTGTTTCATTCCAAAATTTTCCAATTTCTTCTATTGCAAGATGATTTCTATCTACATAAGTCCCAAATCCATTGAATTTTCCTAAAGGCTTTTCTTCTCGAATTTTAGAGGTTTTTTCTTGGTCAACAACTATAGAAACTGTACATCCAAAAGGATCACATTTTTTTACTTCCTTAACAACTTGGTCGTGCTGCGCATAAAATGATTGTATCCCTGTTGAAATAATAGGAAGACCTATAAATAAAATCATTGCCAATCCAGTTGGCAAGAAAAACCAAAAAAAAGTTTTGTTAGGCATTAATGTAATAAGTGGGGATTTTCATCCCCACTTAAAATTTATTGATTATAGAAAGCCTTGTTCTTTTGCTTTACTCATGTAAGCTGCTTCCACATCTTTTAAAGCTTGTTCTGCTGACTCTTTACCTTGTAAAAATTCAACAATCTCACTTCCTAATGCACCATGCATTAAACCCATTTGTGGTAACATTGGATATGGTTTAGCTTTCATTTTAACAGCTTCGATAACTCCAATTGATTTTGGTCCAGGCTTAAAACCTTCAATTAACCAAACAGCTTGATCCGCTGCATCTGCAACCATCTTTTTGTTAGCAGCTGCATGTGCCAAAGCTCTAAATGTTGCTTCAGCATCAGCGTCAGATCTATTTTTTGCTAATGTGAAACCGTCCCACCATAAAGTCGCCGCTGGTATATTTCCTCCAGCAACCGTTGCTGGTCCAGTTAATTTAGTTGCAGCAGTAATTTTTGCATCACCGTCATCATCAAGCAATGTTCCTGATCTTGATGCCCAAAGAGTCATTAATGCAACATTTCCAGATTCCCATTCAACTTTAATAGCTTCACTATCGTGAGTTAAATAATCTGGGTTACTTAAACCTGCTAATTTTTTTTAGCATATTTAATGTTGCTACACCTTTTGCATTGTTAATGCTTGGTTGAGCAGTTCCTGCTTTAAAGAATTCTCCTCCATGTCCAATGTACATGTTAACGAATTCTTCTGCTAAATTCCAACCAGCTTTGTATGCTGCTGCGTAAGGATATTGCATTTTACCAGATGCTCTTATTTTTTTCTGATGCCGCAACTACTTCCTCATATGTTTTAGGAACAGCTATACCCAATTCTTTTAAAACATCTTCTCTGTAATATAAGTGCTGAGTATTTGCCATAAAGGCAACTGCCATTATTTTTCCATCAATTGTAATCAATTGAGAGTCTTGTATTCCTTTTCCATATTTCTTAACAAGATCATCTAATGGTCTAATTAAGTCTTGGTTCATTAAAGGAACTATAGAGCTATTTGCTGCAATTCTAGCAGAAAACTCTGATGGATTTGCAGTTAAAGCTGGCACAGCAATTTTATTGTGCTCAGATGAGTGTGTGACTTTAAAATCTGCACTTCCTTTACATCCTTTAGCCGTTTCCACAAAAGTTCTTAAAGCTGGAAAATCATTAGCTAAAATATTTATTGATCCACTCTTAATGTTACAATCTGCGTACGCAGAAGTTCCAAAAAGAAGAAACAATAAAGATATTAATATTTTTTTCATATTTGTTTCCCTCATTAAATTTAAATTTATGTATGAAAGGATATATATTCCTTAGGGAATTTAAAAGTAGTTTTTTAAATCGCATTTGACGCAAGCTTAGCACCTGCGACCAAAGATTCAAATTTCTTGTAAACAATATTTTCATCAACATTTCCAAAGCCTGCAAAAGTACTAAATCCACAATCACTTCCAGCCATCAATTGATCTTTATCAATTACTTTTGAATACTGAATTATTCTATTTTTTACTAACTCTTCATGCTCTATGAAGTTTGAGGTTGAGTCTATTACACCAGGAACTATTACTTTATCATTAGGAAGTTTAATATTCTCAAAAACCTGCCATTCATGAGCATGTCTTGGGTTCGAGGCTTCAATTAAATAAGTTTGGATATTTGCTTTTAAAGCAATAGGTAATATTTTTTCTAATCCAATATCGTGAATATGTGGTCCTTCATAATTTCCCCAGCAGATATGCATTCTCAACTTAGAGGCATCGATATCTTTGATTGCTTCATTAAGACATTCGATTTGTTTTTCAGCTCTGACTAAAAATTCTTCATCTGATACATTTTTAAAAGTCATATGTCTTGCAAGTGCAAGATCTGGGCAATCAATTTGCAATAATAAATCATTTTTTGTTATTTCATCGTATTCAGTTTTCATCATTTTTGATAATGCCTCTAAATACTTATCGTCATTTTTATAGAATTTGTTTGGAAGGAAATTTGAAATTACTCCTGGTGATGCAGAGTTTATAAATCCTTGAGAATGGTTATTTTTTTTTAATGCAGATTTTAAATTACTGATATCTTTAGTTAAAGATTTAGTATCTTTAATTTTTAAATCAGCAGTACAACATGGTCTTGTATAAGTAGGTGTGCCTCCTGATTTTGCAATTTTTTCTTTATATGATGGAAAATCATCTAAGTCTTTAGGAGCTCTTCTCTCGCTTTCACCACTAAAGCCATGTAATCTATCCTTGACATAAGTAGCATAACTGATTTTTGACATTTCACCATCACTTACAATGTCAATTCCGATATCAATTTGTTTTTTTACAATTTTGTTTACATCTTCTTCAATTATCTTATCAAGTTCTCCTTGATCGAATAATTCATTTTTATCTTTTTTAAAAAGTATCTCAGATAGCTTTTTTGATCTTGGTAGACTTCCAACATGTGTGGTTTTAATTTTATCCATAGTTTTTACATTAATATTTGTTTCCAAATAGCCACTTCATCAAACAATACCCATTCTCTTATTATTTTATCATCTCTTAATTCAGCATGATTTATACCCATTATAAATAAATCTTTGTCAGTCTTTTTACCAAATTCTTCACTGTCTTTAGAGTGCTTACCACTTAAAAACCATCTGATAGTAGCTTTTTGATTGTTATTTTTTTCATCCAATGATGCAACATGTTCGATTGTAAACTTTATTTCAGAAAATATATTTTTTAAAGAGCTCCAATATTTAACTATATCTTCACTGCCATTTCCAACTTTATTACTTGGCCAAAATAGATTGGCTGCTCTATCATAATCTTCAAAATCATAATCATTATTAAATATTTTCTTTAAAATATTGGAATATATATAACCTGATGAAACTTCATTAACTTTTACTGGAGTATAATCTGACTTTTTATCAGAAGATCTATCAAAAACTTTGATAGCTTTAGATACCCCACCTTCTTCATCAATTAAATGCCTTGCAAATTGCTCAGGTGTATAACCTAGCTGTCGAACCATTGCACCTTGATCTCTCACAATCCACTCATCATAAACCTGATTATTTTTACATGCACAGTCGGCTATAACTCTATAAACAATTTTGTTTCCTGTTTTTTTTCCGTAATACCCATCATTTAAATGTGTGGCTTTGCTAAGAATTCTGTGAGATGAATGATATCCTTCATCATCATTTCCACTCCAAATTACATCTTCACCTAATAATTGTCTGTCAGGAAATTCGTCTAAAGTTTTATAAGTTGCATCAATAACAGGTTTAAAACCATAGGTTATTCCAAAAGGTGATCTTACAGGGATATTCTCTGAATAATATTTGGATATTGACTCGACATCTTTCCCTTCCCAAATTTGTTTAGTAATTTTTAAAATGTAATCAGTTAAATTTTTATAATTACTATCAAATCCTTTCATTAGATCTGACTAACAAAATTTAAAATACTATTTTCTGAATTATTACAAGAGACATCTATTTTGCTACTCAAAGGAACTGAAAAAGTATCTCCTTTTTCTAATTTTATTTTTGAGTTTCCTATTACTATTTTCCAATTACCTTCTTGAGCAAAAAGAACGGTAGGCTTTATACATTCAATATTTTTAATTTCACCAGATATAGAATTTAATGTTGTTAAATTAAATCCAGTATCTTGTTTGATTGATGGTTCATAAGTTTTTTTATTAAATTGGTTTCCTAATACTTGATATAATTTAATACCATTAACTTCATCGCTGACATTGTTTTGTTTATTTCTATAAATATTTTTCTCTAATTCTTCTGGCAAATAATTATCAAATCTTTCTAATTCATCTTTAGTGATAGGCTCTATCATTTTTCTTCCGTTAGGTACTTCAACCTTTTTTAAATCTATTAACGAATTATCATCAAGCAATGCCATACCAGTCTCTTTTGCTTTTTTTAAAATTTCTGGAACCCATGTTATTATACCAGGATCATCTCCGCCTAATACAACGAACATTAAACTTTCTTTATCTCCAACATTTTCAAATGCTCTGAACATATTTGTAGGCATTGAAATTATATCGCCAGCCTCTAATATTGTTTCTTGTTTTCCATCAGCACCCCAATAAAATCTCCATTTACCCGAGTAAATTACAAACACTTCAGCCGTGGTATGACTGTGAAGACCAGATCCATTTTTAGGCATAGCACTTACAGCTCCTAAATTATACCCATGTAAAGACTGTATTTTTATTAATTGTTTGGTGTCTTCAGCAACTCCACGTCCAATAATTGTATAATTTTTTCTTTCTTTATGACCTTCTAGCCTCCCCTCTACAAAAGGAAGACTGCTTGGAACCAGTTCATTAAATTTTGCCAATCTATCAATCATATTCTTGTTATTTATGTCTATTTAAATATAAATTGCAACTTATGCAAATAGAACAATTTGATACAGGACTTAAAAATCAAAATAATTTTCAAGAATTAAAAATCACAGCTGAAGAAAATAAACAAAATAAACAAATAGTTAGAAATTATTTGAACAATACTTACAAGCTTGGACCATCTAATATAGAAGAAAATTTAAGCAAATATTTTAGCGAAGATGTAAACATTAAATGTTTTTTTCCATTAAATGAATTTAAAGGTTTGTCTAATTTTAGAGATAAATTTTGGACTCCACTTTTTGATGCGTTTCCTGATTTAGAGAGAAGAGAGCAAGTCGTTATAGGTGGGGCCTTTAGAGATAAATTTCAAGTTGGAACAATATCTACCTTATCAGGAATTTTTAAAAAGAAATGGCTTAATGTAGAGCCAAATTTTAAAATGGTAAATTTAAGATGCTGTGAGATACACGAATTAAAAAACGATAAAATTATTGAAAGTCACATATTAATCGACACAATAAATTTTCTAAATCAAGTAGGGAAGTTTCCAATAAATCCTTCAAGGGGGTATGAGGGCATTTGGATGACACCAATAAATACAGATGGTGTAAATTTTTACGAAAACAATTTAGATGTTTCAAAAGCCACTCTAGATCAATCTCTTACTATGCAAAGAAGTTTAAATATTAAACCAGAATTAGAAGCATCATCTGACTCTGATTTAAAAGAAAAACTTCTTAATCACCCACAAAAAGATTTTTGGCATGAAAAAATGATTTGGTATGGACCTAGCGGTATAGGAACAGCACGCTCTTTGGAAGGTTTCATTGATCATCATCAACTTCCTTTTAGAAAAACATTTAAAGAAAGAAATTACTGGGAATTAGGACATTATTGTGAATTAGGAGATGGTAAATTTTCACTTACTGCTGGATGGCACAGTATACAAGCAGTGTATGATTCAAATGATTGGCTAGGATATAATTCAAACAAAAATAAAGTAACTATGAGAGTTATGGATTTTTACCATCATGATGAGGGAAAAATTAGAGAAAATTGGGTACCGATAGATCTAGCGCATATATTAAGTCAGATTGGAATTGATATTTTCAAATCTTGAAAACTAAAGCTCTCTAATTTGAAAAACCATATTTTCGAAGTCTCACATCACCAGTTCTAGCATGAGCCTCCATACCTTCATATCTAGAAATTCTAGCTGCTGCAGCACCGACTTCTTTATTAGATTCTTTATTCATTTTTTGGTAAGTAACAGTTTTTATAAATTTTCCAACGTATAAGCCGCCAGTATATTTTCCTGCTCCCTTTGTTGGTAAAATGTGATTTGGTCCAGAACATTTGTCACCATATGCAACTGTTGTTTCCTCACCTAAAAATAATGAACCATAATTTTTTAAATTTTTTAAATACCAATCTAAGTTTTCAGCCTGAACCTCTAAATGTTCAGGAGCATATTCATCACTAACCTTTAACATTTCCTCTTTAGTATCACACATAATTACTTCTCCATAATCTCTCCATGCAGCATCAGCATTATTTCTGTTGTGTTCAGGTAGTTCATTAATAATTTCTGGAACTCTTTTCATCACATAATCACATAAAGATTTATCTGTCGTATATAACCAAGCAGGAGAGTCAGGACCATGTTCAGCCTGTCCAACTAAATCATAAGCAATTATTTCTTTATCAGCTGTATGATCTGCAATTATGCCAATTTCAGTTGGTCCTGCAAATAAATCAATCCCAACTTTTCCAAATAAAATTCTTTTAGACTCTGCTACAAATTTATTTCCAGGTCCAACAATCATATCTACTTCTGGATTACCAAAGCAACCATATGCAAGTGCACCAATTGCTCCTATACCTCCAATGTTCATAATTACATCTGCACCACAAAGGTTAGCTGTATAAATTATAATTGGGTTAGCACCATTCGAATCTTTCGGTGGACTTGTTGCAATTACATTATTTACTCCAGCAACTTTTGCAGTTGTCACACTCATTATAGCAGAGGCAATATTATTGTATCTTCCACCAGGAACGTAACACCCAACGGTATTTACAGGTATTAATTTTTGTCCCGCTATTAAACCAGGCGATAATTCAACTTCTGAGTCTTTTCCGAGATTTTCTAGTTGATGTTCTGCAAACTTCCTTACTCTTTCATGAGAGAATTGAATATCATCTTTAATCTTTTGATCTAAAGTTTTATTTATTTCCTCAATTTTTTCTTTGCTAACAATTATATCACCTTCATAATTATCAAATTTTTTTTAAAATATCTTTAACCCCTTGGTCTTTTGTTTTTTCTAAATCTTTTAAAATAGAACTTACTTTTGATCTTGTTTCATCTTCTCCTGTAAATGCAGTTTTTTCAGCTTTTTTTATATAAGTAATTGCCATTATCTTTCCTCTAATTTTATAAATGTTTAAATTATAAAAGATGTTTATTCAACAGAAGTTTAATCTAAAGCAACAACAGCTGCAGCTATTGAAGCAAGCCTTGCTGTCGCATCATCTGATCTACTAGTTATAACAACAGGCACTTTACCTCCAACAACTACACCTGCTGCACATGCTCCCATAAAATAAATCATCATTTTTACAAGCGCATTTCCAGTTTCGACATTTGGAACTAATAATACATCAGCTTCTCCAGCAACTATATTCTCAATTCCCTTAATAGAAGCAGATTTTTTTGAAATACTATTATCAAATGCCAAGGGTCCAAATATATCAGCATTAAAATTTTCTTTACTTGCCAATTCAGTTAATTCTTTAGCTTCAACCGAACTCTGTACACTATCAATAACTTCCTCTGTTGCTGAAAGAACAGAAATCTTTGGTCTTGGAATATTAATTCTATGACTAAAATCTATAACATTTCTTAAAATATGCATTTTAGTTTTTAAGTTAGGAGAAACATTTAATGCTCCATCGGTTATGATTAATGGTTTATCATCTTTTTGTAATGTCATATGCCAAATATGACTTAGTCTTGTTTTTCCAATTAATTTATATTCTCTTTTAAGAACTTCTTTCATCAATATATCAGTATGAATATGTCCTTTTACAATAATTTTTACTTTATCTTCCGATGCAAGTTTTGTTGCAATTCCAGCTGTATTATTTTCAATTGGCTCATTAATTATTTCAAAATTTGAAATGTCAAATTTAAGCTCATCTGCGCATTCTTGTATTTTTTGTTTATCACCTATTAATATTGGGGTGATCAGTTTTTCTGAAACAGCGTCAATTACTGACATCATCGGTAATTTTTTACCTGCATTTACAATGGCTGCTTTTACACCTCTTTTTTGATGGGCTATATTTAGAAGATTAACAGGGCAAACTGTGGATTTATCAGATAACATATGAGTTTAAATATTTGTTATGGTTCTAAATATCAATATTTTTTATTACGTTCGATATAAAAATAGTTTAAAATTGAATAAACCATGGAGATAGTTACAAAAATTGCACCTATAGCGTTAGCCCTTATAATGTTAGGTCTGGGATTGGGCTTATCAACCAGAGATTTTTTTAAGAGTCATAAATAATCCAAAAGATTTTACAGTCGGAATAATTTGTCAATTAATCCTTCTCCCGCTCGTCGCTTATATTTTACTTTTAATATTAAGATTACCATTTGAATTAGCTTTAGGATTAATGATTATTGCTGCTGCTCCTGGAGGAGTAACATCAAATGTCTTAACAAAATTTGCAAATGGAGATGTTGCATTATCTATTTCGTTAACAGCAGTAGGTAGTTTAATTAGTATTTTTTCTGTTCCATTTATTGTTTTTTCTTCAGCAAAATTATTAGGTGTAACTGATTTATCCTCAGATATTACGATGACTGGTATTGCTCTTAAAATGGCACTAGTTGTAACTGTGCCAGTAATTCTAGGAATGATAATTAGAAGATTTGCTGAAAACTTTATTTCTTCTAATATTAATATTGTAAATAGAATTACAGGCATTTTGTTTATTGTTGTATTTGCAGCAATATGGATTGAGGAAAGAGAAAATATAATATCATACTTAGGTCAAGCAGGTTTAGCTGTTTTAATATTAAACGTAGTCATGATGACTTTGGCATTTTACATTGCAAAAGCTTTTGCAACTGGAATACCACAGAGAAAATGTATTTCTTTAGAATGTGGATTACAAAATGGAACTTTAGCTGTATTTGTAGCAACACAAATTTTCAATGATGTCGCTTACATGGTTCCAACAGCTGCTTACGCATTAATAATGTATATAACTGGATTTATATTTATATATATTCTTAAAAATTCTAATTAAGATTTATTTGATTGTAGGTTCTTTTTATAAAAATATTTATTGATTTTAAATTTTCATCTTGGATTATCGACATATCTTTAAAATTTTGTTTGCTGACATCAAAATTTATCAATTTATTTTTGTCTAAAGAAATAAATTTATTTTTTGTTAATTTTTTGATTTTTCTAACTACTGTTGGTCTTGGTATTCCTGTTATTTCAGAAATAGACATTGCATTAATTCCTTTTATTTTTTTATTAATAATTTTATCTCTCCATTTATCTAAATAACTATCAACTCCTTTAAGTTGCCTTCCAATTTTTGAATTATTATTCAAAATTATAGTTGCTAAAATAGTAAATATTTCCATATCACCAAAATAATTTTTCCACCTTAAGCAGTAAGGGAATAAAAATTTATAAAATTGATACCAGCAAAATGAGAAATTATGTTTTATTAAGTTGTTAATTTCATTACTGGACATTTCGTTTTTTATAACTTTTTCTTCTTTTAAAATTTGACTAAAAACAGATAAAAGTGTGCATATATTTTTTAATGTATCATTTGGCTGTGTTGAATTGTATGCACTTCTGTCTATTGTAATCTTCTTGCCCTTCTTTTTAATTATTCCCTTTTTTTCTAGGGATATAACTTTTCTTCTGACACTTTCTTTTGGTATTTGAAGATCCTTTGATATTTTTATAAGGTTAATTTTCTCAATCTCTAATGTTTTATCCTTATAAAAATTATTGAAAGTAATATTTAAATTATTTCTCCTGTAAAAATCAAACTGCTTACTAATCAAATAAATTAGAATTGTGTAAGTATCTATATCTTTAAACACTTTATAAGCACCGATTGTCCATTCAGACATAAGTTTTAAAAAAAAAGGACTTAAAATATCAAAATGATTTTTTGAAAATTTTATCGATCTGTTCATCATTTAGTTCGGAATTTACACTTGGTAGCTGCTTCATAATGTATCAAAACCCAATTTGAACAATTTTAAAACTTGAGTCAACCCATTTTGAACAGTTACATTCTGTAAAATTTTTTACTATATGGTTTAATAATTTAATGAGTACTGAAAGCTTAAACAGAACATCTAATATTGAAATACCTGAAAAAAAGCCGAGAGTAATTCGAATGTCCCCTCGTAAAGTAAATATAGATGTTCTAAAGAAAAGAGTAATCACTGAAAAGAAAAAAGAGGCACTTCAGTCAAAAATAATAATACTTTCAGTCTGTTTATCTATTGGAATATTAGGTTATTTTGCAGGTTAATTATCTAAGAGAATATCTAAATCCTTTTTAATATTTTTTGGAATTTTTATAGATTTTTTAGAGTTTGTTTTTGTTCTTAAAAACTTTTGCTCGCCAGGATAAAAGATTTTTTGTCCTTTTAAATTAGGTATTTTTTTTATTCTTTTAATATTTTTTTTTATCTCTTTTTTATAATCTTTAACAAATAGATTATCTTTAAATGCTAAAAATAAGTGACCGATATTTTGTGGCCCAGAGAAATCATCAAATGGGTCTTTTACTTTGCCACCATGATTACTTCCAACAAATACTCCAGTTAAAATATCTACCATCCAGGCTAATCCAGATCCTCTAAATCCAGCTATTGGAAGTTGTACTCCAGCTAAAGCTTCTTTTGCATTTGTAGTTGGTTTACCAAATTTGTTTAAAGCAACTCCATATGGTATTTTTTTTCCTAACTTTTCTGCAATCCTAATTTTACCTCTATTAATCATCGACATTGATGTATCCAGTATAAATGGTACCTTACTATTTGTTTGAGTTCCAAAACATATTGGATTAGTTCCAAAGACTGATTTTTTTCCACCAAAAGGCGCAATAGCTGGAGGAGCATTTGTAAATGCGAATGTTATTAAATTTTTTTTTAACCGCTTGCTCGACGTAGTATCCAGATAGACCGTAATGTCCGCTGTTTTTCACAGCAACTAACCCAATCCCTGTTTTTTTTGCATTTTGAATAGTTTTTTTAATAGCCTCATCTGCTGCAACAAAACCAATAGAGTTATCAGCATCAATTATTGATATAGATTTTGATATATTTTTTACAGTTATTTTGGGTCTCGGATTAATGACTCTTTTTGAGATTCTTTCGCAATACATTTTTAAACGAGACAATCCATGTGAAGGCGCACCTACAAGCTCTGCATTCATAATTGCATTTGCGCAAACTATAGAGTGTTTTCTACTTAATTTAAAATTAGTAAAAATTTTAATTATTAAATTTTTAAGCTCTTTTTCATTCATAATTTATGTAAACATAATTGATTTGAAAATTAAACTATAAATTGAATATTTTTTTTATTTATTAAAATTATCTTTAAATTTAAAGTAACAAAAGATTAACATTTGTCTTTTAAATTTATTATCATTAACTAATAAAAAAGTGAGGGATATATGAAAAATATACTTAAAGTAGCTTCTATGGCTCTAGTTCTTTCATTAACACTTTTCGGTATCACAAATAAAGCTTCAGCTGCAAAACTAACATTATATTGCAGCGTTGAAATAGATGTTTGTGAAATGCTTGAACAAGCTTATGAAAAAGAAACTGGAACAAAAGTTGCTATGACAAGAGCAAGTAGTGGTGAAACATTTGCGAAAATAAAAGCAGAAGCATCAAATCCAAAAGGAGATGTTTGGTTTGGTGGAACAGGCGATCCACATTTAACTGCAGCACAAGAAAATTTAACTGAGAAATATAAATCTGTTCATTTTAATGATTTATTACCTGCAGCTCAGAACCAAGCAAAAAATGCTGATTTTAAATCAGTAGGAATTTATGTTGGTGCATTAGGATTTGGATACAACAAAGATCTTTTAGCAAAAAAAGGTCTTCCAGCTCCAAAATCATGGATGGATTTAACAAAACCAATATATAAAGGTGAAATACAAGTAGCAAATCCAAACTCATCTGGAACTGCTTACACTACCTTAGCCACTATTCTTCAAATATTTGGAGAAGACAAAGGTTGGGATTACATGAAAAAACTTCATGCAAACATAAATACATATACTAAATCTGGTTCTGCACCAATTAAGGCAACTGGTAGAGGTGAAAACTTAATCGGTATTTGTTTCCAACATGATGGCGTGAAACAAACAAAAAAAGGTTTGCCGGTTGTTACGGTCTCACCAGCTGAAGGAACTGGATATGAAGTTGGATCTATGAGTATTATTGCAGGTGCAAGAAATATGAAGGAAGCTAAAAAGTTTTATGACTGGGCTTTAAGTCCTGCTATTCAAACTATGGTCTTCACTTCAGGAAAATCTTTGCAAGTGCCATCTAATACTAAAGCAAAAGCTGATCCTGATGCTCCAGACTTATCAACAATAAACTTAATTGATTATAATTTTAAAGTTTATGGAGATAAAAGTACTAGAGCGAGTTTGTTATCCAAATGGGATAACGATGTTTCTGTAATTCCTAGATAAGGAATTAAATGAGAGGGCTCGTTATCTGTTGGATGCTCATCGGAGTATTGGGTTTCCTAATATTTCCATGGTATGTAACAGGTGACGGGTTTTTCTCAATAAACTGGATTTTAGAATATTCTTTAGAAGATTACGGTTCTGTATTACCGCAGGTATTTATAAATAAAAAATATTGGCTTCTTCCTTTAATTGTTCCTTTATTTTTTCCATTATCAACTTTAAAATTAAATCAGAATAATCCTATTTATTCCAAAATTTTCTTGTACTCAGGATTGTTTGGTATTTTTTATTTTATTCTTCAGGGTTTTTTCAATTGGCATAAGAGGGTGGAATTTTGAAATCTTTCAATCGATTTTTGGCGATGTAGAAAATCAATTTGGAGTAGGGTCTGGCGCAGTTCTTTTATGCTCTACATTTATTTTTTATATTACACATGGGCTATCCTCGCGTGGGTGGTTGAATGGAGATAATTTTATTGTAGGAAGTATAGGAAGCATAATTATTCTAGTTTCAACTTTTGTTTTTTTTCCTATTTTTAGAATGTTTGCTGTTGCCTTTAAAGGCACAGAAGGTGGATATGAAATTAGTAATTTTTCAACCAAAATATTTAATAAAGGAATTTGGGGTCTTGATTGTCTATATAGTGATTATGCATGTGGTGTTTTTTGGAACACTGTTACTATGGGAACACTTACAGCTTTCTCATCAACAATTTTGGGTTTAGGTTTTGCTTTATTAATTGCAAGAACAAGTTTTAAATTTAAAAAAACGATTAGAATTTTATCTGTTTTACCAATCATAACACCTCCATTTGTAATCGGTTTAGCAATAATAATATTATTCGGTAGAACGGGAGTTGTAAGTTCTTTTCTTGAATGGGCATTTGAGATTGAGCCCTCGAGATGGATTTATGGTTTACCAGGAATATGGTTTGCACAAACTCTTGCTTTTACACCTATTGCTTTTTTAGTTTTGATAGGAGTTGTTGAAAGTGTAAGTCCTGCAATGGAAGAGGCCTCACAAACATTGAGAGCTTCAAAATGGCAAGTTTTTAAAACTGTTACGTTACCTTTAATGAGACCTGGAATTGCGAATGCATTTTTGCTTGGCTTTATTGAAAGCTTAGCTGATTTTGGAAATCCACTAGTGCTAGGTGCCGAATATGATGTTTTATCTACAGAAATATTCTTTGCAATTGTGGGTGCACAGTATGATGAAACTAAAGCTGCAATATTAGCAATGATTTTATTAACTGTTGTTCTAGTAGTGTTTTATCTTCAGAACCAATGGTTGGGGAAAAAATCCTATATTTCAATTTCTGGGAAAGGTGATAGTGGAGTTCATCCTGAATTACCAAATAATACTAAGTGGATAATTTACTCAACTGTTCTACCTTGGGCGCTCCTTACATTTATAATTTATATTATGATTATGTTTGGTGGATTTGTAGAGATGTGGGGTGTCGATCACAGTTTTACGTTAAGACATTATGTTGAAGCATTTAGTGTTGAATGGGTTAAAGAAAGAGGAATTTTGTGGACTGGTACCGCGTGGAATTCTTTTAACACTACTTTTGCGATAGCATTAATTTCATCATTTCCTACTGCTGCAATAGGTATTTTAACAGCATATCTTCTTACAAGACACAAATTTAAAGGAAAAAATGCTTTCGAATTCGGCACAATGTTAAGTTTTGCAATACCTGGTAGTGTTATTGGTGTGAGTTACGTTTTTGCGTTTAATGTTCCGCCACTTGAACTTACAGGAACAGGAATTATTTTGGTAATCGCTTTTGTATTTAGAAATATGCCTGTTGGGGTTAGGGCAGGTATAGCTTCAATGAATCAATTAGATCCTCATTTAGATGAAGCATCATCAACATTGAATGCATCTAGTTCTCAAACATTTAGGAATGTAATTCTTCCATTGCTTAAACCTGCAATTACTGCTTCTTTAGTTTTTAGTTTTGTTAGAGCAATGACGGCAATTAGTGCTGTTATATTCCTTGTTAGTGCTAATTATGATTTAGCTGTCTCATATATATTAGGAAGATTAGAAAACAATGATTATGGTCTAGCAATTGTTTATTCATCTGCATTAATTGTTGTTATGTTATTTACAATAACATTAATGCAATTAATAATAGGTAAAAGAAAATTAGGAAGAAGAGAAGAAACAGCAGGAATATTACAAGGAAATTTTGGATAATGAAAAAAGCAGAAGTAAAATTTGAAAATATTACAAAAAAATTTAATGAGACCGTTGCTGTTGATAATGTGAGTTGTACTTTTGAAGCAGGAACACTGACTACATTACTAGGTCCCTCTGGATGCGGAAAAACTACTTCTTTAAGAATTATTGCTGGTCTAGAAAGAGCTACTAGTGGTAAAATTTTAGTAGAAAATGAAGATGTAACATTATTACCAGCGACAGATAGAGATGTATCTATGGTATTTCAATCTTATGCTTTGTTCCCACATATGAGTGTGCTTGAAAATGTATCGTATGGTTTAAAGATGATAAATGTTCCAAAAGAAGAATTTACAGAAAAATCTTTAGAAACTCTGAAGTTAGTTAATTTAGAAGGTTATGAAAATAGGATGCCCTCAGAGCTATCTGGAGGTCAGCAGCAAAGAGTAGCAGTTGCAAGAGCAATTGTACTGAAACCTAAGGTTTTACTCTTTGACGAGCCTTTATCTAATTTAGATGCAAAATTAAGAAGACAAGTAAGAGAGGATATTAGAGAAATTCAACAAAAACTTGGAGTAACTACAATTTATGTAACTCACGATCAAGAGGAAGCATTAGCAATTTCTGACAAAGTAATTGTAATGAACAATGCTATTATTGCTCAACAAGGAAGCCCAAAAGAATTGTATAACTTTCCTAAAACTAAATTTGTAGCTAATTTCATAGGAGACGCAAATGTTGTTAAAGCTGAAATCATTAATCAAAATAATAATATTTACGAGATCCAATTAGCAGAAATGAAAATTAATATAGAAAGTGATCAAAAATTAGAAAGTTCAGTTTCCGTTTCTTTAAGACCAGAAAAAATAACTATTTCAAAAAGTCCTGAAGAAAACTCAATACATGCATCTGTTAATAATGCGTCATTCGTTGGAAATAGTTATCAGTATATAGTTAATTCAAAAGTCGGAAAGATTTACGTAGTTTCTAGCGATACAAATGAAATATTTAATGTTGGAGAAAACGTTTATTTAAAATTCGACGAAAAAGAATTACGGTTACTTGACGATTAAAGATTAACCTTTGCCTCTCCAAGGTATCGTCTTATCTATAATTTTTCTCAAAGTTACATCAAAAAGAAGACCCAACATACCCATTATAAAAATTGTGATCCAAATTACTTCATATTGAAAATACTTTTTGGCAACATTTTCAACAAATCCAATTCCAGTTGTACCTGCTAAAAATTCTGCTGCAACTAAAGTCCCCCAACACATACCAACAGCTACTCTAATACCTGTTAAAATTTCAGGTAAAGAATTTGGAAAAATAACATATCTTAGTATTTGTCTTTTAGAAGCACCAAGAGAATGTGCTGCATGTATTTTAGATAACTGTGTACCTGATGCTCCAGCTCTGGCTGAAATAATCATTATTGATAATGAAACCATAAATAATAAAAATACTTTTCCAGTATTATCAATCCCTAAAACTGAGATTATTAAAGGAGCCCACGCAAGAGGAGGTACTGGTCTATAAAGTTCAATTAATGGATCAAAGAAACCTTTAGCAAATCTATTTAAACCCATGAAAAGTCCTAATGGTACACCAATCAATATTCCAAAAACTAATCCTAGAAATACTCTTAAAAAAGAATCCCAGATATGACCGTATGGAACAGGAATTTTAAATAATTTAAAATCACCTGTTACAATTTTTAAAACTTTCCCTTTAAAATTTTGTTTAACTACACCATCTTTAGTGTGAACTGGATATTCTCCTGGCAAAACATCTGCTATCCAATCTGGCAATATAAAGCCAATTATCTGGCTTACATCCATCATATCAATCCAAAGAAGTGGGATATTTTTGTAACCTACACTTGGCTTAGACATTAAAATAAATTTATTAAGTGTATCCGAGGGTTTTGGTAACCATCTACCTGAACCTTGCTCAGAACAACTAGGACCACTTGCGACTATAGTTCCAGCAGGGAATAAAAGAATGTCAATTAATCTTAAACCCCCTTGCTCAGTTTTTTGAAGATTATCAAATTCAATAATTGCATTTTGCATTTCATTAAGAGCATTTGGTGGATAAATACTTGCAAATTCAATTCTTCTTGCAATTTTTACAATGTTTTTTGCGTAAGTAGATGCCACTTCCTCAGTGTCATCTAAATTTTTTCTATATAATTTTATCTCTGATTTAAGTTCTTTTATTGCATTTTTGAATTGAGGATTATGGTTTCTTAATTTAAAAAACTTATCATTAATTTTTTTTAATTGTTCAGCTGCAGCGTGAAATTTTAACCCTCTATCAGTTTCGGGTACTAAAGGCACTTCAATAGTATTTTCTATTGATCCTGTTCCGGCACTTACAGTTACTATGCCCCAGCTTCCTTGCTCAGCAATTGCTTTTTGTCTTTCATTTTTTTGCTCTGGTGTTTCAAATGGATAATCTTTCTTTTGAAAATTAGTGCTTAACAATCTAATTTCATCAGTCATCTCATTTATTTTAATTTTTGTATTAATCTCCATTAGATTATCGTTAGTAAGTAATGGAATTAATTTGTTTGTTTTATTAATAAAACCAACTAATGCAGTTTTCTGTATGTTGCTTAAATCTGGCGAATTTTGAATTTCTAAACTTATTTTTTTAAGATTTTTATTTTCTATTTTTATTATTGAAGTACTTTTGAATTCTCTTTCTTCAATTGGAAACTGATATTTTAATCCCAATAAAGACTCATTTATTTTTGCGACCTGACATAATTCATTTGCTGATTTTGGATAAAATCCTTTTGCAATATCCCAAGAATAATAAAGCCAAACTAACAATATTGCACTACTTCCGACAATTATCCAATGAGTTCCACCTTTTGCTCTTTCTGGATTTCCAAAAACTGCATCAACTTTTTCAGTTTTTATTAAACGTCTTCCATAAAGTATGCACCCGATAATTGATACGAGAATTAATATTGTTATTATTTGAGTAAACATTTAATTTTCTTTTCCCATAATTTCTTCCTCCATGTTCCAAATCATGGATAAAATTTCTTCTCTTTTTGATGAAAAATCTTTATTTTTTTTTATTTCTCTTAAATCTTCTTTTAATCCCATCTCTGCAAATGGAAGATTATATTCTTTATGTATCCTACCTGGTCTTGGTGCCATTACGTACAACCTTTCACCCAGCAGCAGTGCTTCCTCAACCGAGTGCGTAATTAAAATAATTGTTTTTCCAGTTTCCTTCCAAATTTTCAAAACTAAAGATTGCATTTTTTCTCTTGTTAAAGCATCAAGAGCACCTAAAGGTTCATCCATTAAAATCAAATCAGGATCATTAATTAAACACCTTGCAAGCGCTACTCTTTGCTGCATTCCTCCAGACAATTGATATGTTGGGGTATTTCCAAATCCTTTTAAGCCAACTATCTCCAGCCACTCATCAACTTTTTTTGAAGTTTCTATAGGATCTTTTTTTTTCATTCTAAGACCAAAGTTTACGTTCTCTGCAACAGTCAACCATTCAAATAATGCACCTTGTTGAAAAACCATGCCTCTTTCAACTCCAGGTCCATCAATTTCTTTACCATTCAAAGTTATATTTCCAGATGTTGGTCTTAAGAAACCAGCTGCAATATTTAACAAAGTTGTTTTTCCACAACCAGAAGGCCCAAGAACTGTTAGAAGTTCTCCTTTTTTTAATTTGAAATTTAAATCTTTTAAAGCATGAACAGTCTCTCCCTTTGGAGTTTTGAAAATCATGTTTAGATTTTGAGATATCAAATCACTCATTAGCTGACTTTATATAAAATATTTACTTAAAAAAATAGGCACCAATAAAATTGGCGCCTATTTAATTATTCTAATCTTTAAATTATAAAGGTAAGAAACTAGTGTCTACTGCTCCACCTGGAGTTCCCATTCCTTTTAAGAATGCATCTAAGTTTCCGCTTTCCATAGATTTTTTAGTTTCTTCTGGAGTTAAGAATTTGAAACCACTTAAAGTTTCTTTCATATCAGCAATTTTCATCTCTGAAGCTTTTGACATAGAATTCATATCACTTTTTCCATTTCTATATCTTTCATTTGCTTCATGAGTTACTTCAATAAAAGTTCTCAACATTCCAGGATTTTCCTTCATAAACTTGTCTGTTACAGAAGTAATATCTATTCCTAAAATACCTGCATCTCTTGCTTCTTGAACAGTTAAAAGTCTTGATCCCACAGCAACTGCAGCTTTGATAGAATTACCACCAAATAGACATGCCATTACTACATCTCCACTTACTAATGCAGCCGCACCTTCTTCAGGATCCATTTGAATAATATCCATTTTGCTTCTGTCAGCTCCTACAACTTTCATACTTTCGTCGAAAACGTACTCAGCCATAGTACCTAACGGAACAGCAACTTTTTTACCTTCTAATTCTGTTGCATTCGCTTTTGTTATTCCCGAAGCATTAGATGTTACACAAGTTGTTCCACCCATTCCGTATTCCATTGCAATATCAACTAATTTGATAGGTGCATTTGATTTTACAGCATTAATAAATGGTACCAAACCTTGTGAGTAAGAAATATCAATATCTCCTGCTAACATTGCATCTGTCATTGCTCCACCATTTGTGAAGTTTGTCCATTTTACTGGAACTCCTAAAGCTTTAGCAAAATTCTTTTTTTGCATGTCCTCTAAATTTGGACTTGGCCACTCTAGAAAGTATGCAACTCTAACTTCGTTCGCAGCAGAGTTTGCTGCTGTGATTGTTAAGTTTAGAGCAAATAAACTTCCCAAAATGAAACTAATTATTTTTTTCATTTCATCTCCTGTTAATTAAATTTAATTATCGATATTTAAGTTTAAATTTTCTTTTAAGTAAATGATGAATAAATTACACAGGCTTCAAAAGTCATTAGTTACAACCTATAGTTGCGGTCATTTAACATAGCAAGTATGACTAAAATTTACTGGTTAATTTATATAATTAGTCTATGAATCGAAACATAATTATGAGTTCAGAAAAACCTCAAATACCAAATTCTTTAAATGAACATTGGATGCCATTTACATCTAATAGAGATTTTAAAGAGTCTCCAAGATTAATTGTAGAAGCAAAAGGCGTTTATTTAAAAAATCATCAAGGTCAAACTCAGATAGATGCAAGCTCGGGATTATTTTGTAATCCTTTAGGTCACGGAAGAGAAGAAATAATTAATGCGATTACAAATCAATTAAAAAAATTAGACTATGCTCAACCATTTCAACAAGGTTTTGGTGGTTCATTTGAACTTGCAACAAAAATTTCTAAGCATACACCAGGAAATTTAAATAGAATTTTTTATACAATTTGTGGATCTACTGCTGTTGAGACTGCAATTAAAATTGCAGTTGCATATCATAAAGCTAGAGGTGAGGGACATAGATTTAGATTTGTTGGAAGGGAAAGAGGTTATCACGGTATGAATATTGGAGCTACTTCTGTTGGTGGAATGATTAATAATGTGAAAACATTTGCCAATGTTTTAATGCCGGGTGTTCTTCATATGAGACATACACATTTACCAGAACATAAATTTGTTTCAGGTCAACCTGAAACTGGTGCAGAAATGGCAGAAGACCTTGAGAGAATTTGTACAAATTTTGGATCAGAGAATATAGCAGCTTGCATTGTTGAACCAATTGCTGGATCAACAGGAACTTTAGTTCCACCAAAAGGATATTTACAAAGACTAAGAGAAATTTGCGATAAGCATGGTATTTTATTAGTTTTTGACGAAGTTATTACAGGTTGGGGAAGAACAGGTTCACCATTTGCATCACAGGAATACGGTGTTACTCCAGATATTATTACAATGGCTAAAGCTACAACAAATGGAATAAGTCCTTTAGGTGCAGTAGCGTGTAAAGAAGAAATTTACGATACGGTTATGGATGGATCTCCAAAAGGAACAATTGAACTGTTTCATGGTTACACTTATTCAGGAATTCCAGTGTCTGTAGCTGCAGGCTTAGCAGTTCAAGATATTTTTGAAAAAGATGATATCTTTAATAGAGCAAAAAATTTATCTCCATATTTCCAAGAAGGTTTAATGTCTTTAAAAGATATTGATGTTGTTGATAATATAAGAGGTTATGGAATGATGGGTGGTATTGATATTAAAATGCATAAAAAACCTGGCGCAGCAGGATTT
>CACKFP010000011.1 GCA_902599485.1 uncultured Pelagibacteraceae bacterium
TAGGATTTAAAAATATTTCAGCATCAGATGTTTATTATCCAACAAAAGTTAATTTTTTCCAGGCTAAAAATATTAAAAAGATTTGTGAAATTGATTTAAAGCAATTCAATAATGTAAACGACCGCTACACAACACTTAAAAGATCAACATTAATAAAGTTTTTAATTGGCAATATACCTGAGGAAAAAATTCAATTTAAAGCCGATATTCAAAATATCGAATATAATGAAAAAATAAAGATTTCTTGGAATAATAACAATGAAAGTTTCGATTATATAGTAATTGCAGACGGTGTTTTTTCAAAATTAAAATCTCAAATATCAAATAATCATTTAAACCCAATTTTTAATGGGAACATTGCTTTAAGGGCGAATTTAAAACAACATGAAAAAGATAATATTTCTATTTATATGGGGTCAAATTTTCACTATGTAACTTATCCTGTAAATCAAAAACTCGAATATAATTTCGTTGCTATAATCAAAAAGAAACTAACTACTAAAGAAATTGAAAATAAAAATATTCTTAATTCAGAAACATTTATAAAATCTTTAAAAGACTTTATTTCACAAAATTCTATTATAAATTTGGAAAGTTTAGCAAATATAAAGTGTTTTCCTGTATTTGTAAGCAATGAATTACCCACACTAAAATATCAAAATACTTATTTGAGTGGTGATGCTTTATTTGCTTTTCCACCTTCTTTTGCACAAGGTGCTTCTCAAAGTATTGAAACAGCAAATGGTATTTTAGAAAATATTACAAATTCAAATAGTATTTATAAAGATAAGATAAGTAAAATATTACTAGTAAATAAAAGATCAAAATTAAACCATTTTGCCTTCCATTTAACTAATCCAATAATAATATTAATTAGAAATATTGTTTTGAAATTTTTATCAAAAAATAAAAAATTTCTAGAGAGTTATCTTGGAAAAATATATAGAAATTAAGTAGTTGGCCTTAGTCTTTGCCTCAAATCATCAATTGGTTTGAGTGAATTACCTGATTTATAATACCAAAAAGTCCAACCGTTACAGCTCTCAGCACCTAATATTTGTGCAGCAACTTTATGAATTGATCCTTCTGATTTCCGATATTTTATACTACCATCAATCATAATTTTCGCATTGATTTGTTTTTTTTGATCAAAAATTTCAGTACCAGGTTTAATAATTCCTAATTCAACCAAAGATCCAAATGGCACTCTTGGTTTGGATCTATTATTTTTTACAGTATCTAAATATTCATCTTCTATAATTTTTGTATTTTTAATTCTTTTACTTGCAGCTTCAAAATAGTTTTTTTCTTTTTCTATACCAAAATAATTTCTACCTAACTTTTTTGAAACTACAGCAGTTGTTCCTGTACCGAGAAACGGGTCCAATATTAAATCGCCTTTATTAGACGATGCTAATATAATTCTGTGCAATAAAGACTCTGGCTTTTGTGTTGAGTGAACTTTATTACCATTATTTTTAAGTCTTTCTTTTCCATTACATATAGGTAAATTCCATGTAGATCTCATCTGCAGATCATCGTTTAAACATTTAAGTGATTGATAATTAAAAGTATATTTTGAGCCTTCACTTTTTGATGCCCATATAAGTGTTTCGTGCGCATTCGTAAAACGTGTTCCTCTAAAATTTGGCATAGGGTTATTTTTGTTCCAAATCACATCATTTAGTATCCAAAAACCTAAATCTTGCATTTTTGAACCAACTCTAAAAATATTATGATAACTTCCTATAACCCATATAGATCCATTTTTTTTTAAAATTCTTTTACATTCTTTAAGCCATTGAACTGAAAACTCATCATAACTTTTAAAACTATCAAATTTATCCCACGCATCGTCTACAGCATCGACTTTAGATCTATCAGGTCGACTTAATTCTTTTTTCAGTTGAAGGTTGTAAGGTGGATCTGCAAATATCAGATCAAAACTTTCAGCCGGAATTTTTTTTAATTCCTTAATACTATCTCCATTAATAATTTTATTTTTTATGTCTGAAATGATCATTTTATATTTTTGAATTAGACTCCAGTCAGAAGTCTACGTCAACCTGTGATTGAATTTATTGATTGATAATTGTTATGATTATTATTTAAGACTCAATATCTTGTGTATTGGTTGGAAGGTTTTTCTATGAAATCTAGTCACTCCAAATTTTTTAATAGCTTTAATATGATCTTTAGTTCCATAACCTGCATTATTATCCCAGCCGTATTTTTTGAAAGAAAAAGACATCTTTTTCATTAGCTTATCTCTTTCAACTTTAGCAATAATCGATGCGGCTGAAATTTCAGGAATTTTTTCATCACCTTTTACAATAGTTTTAATTACATAATTTTTTAAGTCTGGTGGTTTATTACCATCTATTAAAACTTTTTTAGGTTTCAATTTGAGTTTCTTAATTGCTCTTTTCATTGAAAGTAGGCTAGCATTTAAAATATTAATTTTTTCAATTTCCTTTATTGATGCAGATCCTAACGCCCAAACTGAATTTTTTTTTATATATTTAGCTAAAGTTTCCCTCTGAATTTTATTAAGTTTTTTTGAATCTTTAAGAATTTTTCTATTAATTTCTTTATTCAATATAACAGCAGCTGCATAAACTGGTCCTACAAGGCTTCCTCTTCCAACTTCATCAACCCCAGCAATAATTTCTCTCATATAAAATATTATTAAAAATTTAAATCTCTAAACCAGTTTCATCTATTTTTTTTCTAATTTCTTTAAGATCGGCCCAAGAATATTTTTTTTGCTCTGCTTGTCTTAGTAGATATGCTGGGTGAAAAGTTATCATTGTTAAATATGTTTTATTATTAATTATTACTTCCTTCCATTTTCCTCTTTCTTTAGAGATTTTAATTTTATTCCCGAAGAGCGCTTCCATTGCTGTGCTTCCCATTAAAATAAGTATTTCTGGATTTATAATCGAAATATGTTTTCTTAAATATTCAGAGTATCTATTTATTTCTGATATTTCAGGCTTTCGGTTATTTGGAGGTCTATAATTTACAACATTAGTAATATAAACGTTAGTTCTATCTAAATTAATAGCTTTCAACATTTTATTTAAAAGCATTCCTGCATCACCAACAAAAGGTTTTCCTAATTCATCTTCTTTTTGTCCAGGTCCTTCACCTACAATCATTATTTTTGAAGATGAATTTCCATCACCGAAAACAAGATTTTTTGCACTATTTTTTAGTTCACAATCTTCAATCTTTTCTATTTCAACTCTAAGTTTTGCTAATTCTTCAGATTTTTCCTCATTAGAAGCATTATTTTTAAATCTATTTATTGGCTCATTGCTAAATTCATATTCAATACCTAGCTCGTTTATTAAATCATTATCAAATATGTCATTTTGATTTTTTTCATTTAAAGTCATAAAGTAAAAAATGTTCTTAAAAATTTTTTGTTTTATAATATTAATTCTATACCAAACAAATCTCTATTCAAAAGCAGCGAATGAAAAAGAATTCAACCAGAAGTATCTATCAAATTATCTTTCAGCATTATTATCATTTGATAACCAGAAAAATAACGATGCTCTTAAGTTTTTTGAAAATTCAAAAATATTAATTCAATCACATGATAGTTTTTTGCAAGAATATGTATTTTCTTTACTTTTGGATGGACAGGTTAAAAAAGCAATTAAACAAGTAAAATATTCTAATACCTCAATAGGAGGAGATTTTTTTGAAGGAAATTTATTATTAATTTTAGACAGCATTAATAAGAAAAAGTTTAAACAAGCAGCTTTGAAGTTAAAAAAATTGGAAAAGTTCAAAGAGGACGACTCATACAAATTTATAATTTATTCTAGCTTAAAAAGTTACATCGATCTTTTTATATATAAAAAATCTGACATTGTTGAGCAATTTGGAAAATTAGATTTGATAAACATGGCTTTTCAAAATTGTTATTTGAATTCCAAAAAAACTGAGCCTTATTTTTTAAATTTAATTAACGATCCTCAAAGTGATTACTCTAGATATGCTTTTTTTTATTTGAGTAACGAAGTGTCTAATAATGACTTTGCAACAGTTGATAATTTTGCTGATACAATAGATCCTTTAAGAAGTAGTTTGCTTATTTCTCAAGTAAAAAAATGGATAGATGAAAAAAAATATAAAAAATTAACACAGCATTTTTCATGTCAAAATGAGAACGATATTTTGGCAGAATTCTTTTTCCTTATATCTAATTTTTATTCATCTCAAAGTAGATTTGATTATTCAAACATATATTTAAATATTTCAAATTATTTAAATCCAAAATTTTATTTTAATTTATCACTAATAGCTGAAAACTATCAGTCTAATAATAATTATGATCTAGCAAAAAAAACTTTCGAAAAATTTGATGATAAGGATGAAATATTTTTTTGGTACAAAACAAAGAAGATTGCCAGAATTATAGCAGAGGAAGAAAATTATGATGCAAGTTTAAACTATATATTAAAAAATCTTGAAAAATTTAATAATAAATCGACAAAGATGATTTATGATTTGGCAAATATTTACAAAAACTTTAAAAAATATGATGAGGCTATAAATTATTATACTTTGGCGTTAAAAAATTTGGATAAAAATTCTATGGCTTATGCTGATGTTCTTTATCGCAGAGGTGGAGCGTATGAAAGATTAAAAAATTATGATTTGGCGGATAAGGATTTGCTAAATTCAATTAAAATTAGACCTGACGAACCCTATACACTTAACTATCTCGCTTATAGTTGGTTAGAAAGAGGATATAAAATTGAAGAAGCAATAGAAATGTTAAATCAAGCTTACAAAGGGAAAGAAGAAGACCCTTATATAACAGACTCAGTTGGTTGGGGTTATTATTTGACAGGAAATTATATTGAAGCAGAAAAATATTTAAGAAAAGCGGTTGAATTGTTACCAAGTGATCCTGTTGCAAGTGATCATTATGGAGATGTTCTTTGGCAATTAAATAGAAAAATCCAAGCTAATTATTTTTGGAAAAGTGCTTTAAATAGCGATGAAGCAGATGAAGAATTAAAAATTAAAGTTAAGGAAAAATTAAATAATGGCTTAAATAATAATTCTTAAATGAAGTTTCATAAAATAAAATCTTTTGCAAAAATTAACTTAACTTTAAAAATTTTAAATAAATACTCAAATGGTTATCATAAAATCGAAAGTTTAATATCTAAGATCAGTTTGGCTGATGAGATTTTAATAAAAGAGACACAAGGTTCAAAAAATAGAATATCGTTTAGTGGGAAATTTTCCTCAAATATTTCAAATACAAATACAATTTCAAAACTACTAAAAATCTTAAATGATCAAAATTATATTAAAAATAAAAAATTCAATATCAAAGTAAAAAAAAATATACCCCAATCTTCTGGTATGGGAGGAGGATCTATGAATGCAGCATCCATTTTGAACTACCTATTTAAAAAAAGAATAATTAAAATTACTAAAAATAATTTAATTAAAATTGCAAATAAAGTTGGTTCAGATGTAATTTTGGGTCTTTATGAGAGTCCAATGATCCTACAAGGGCAAAATATAAGTAAAATTAATAAAAAATTAAATTTTCATTTGTTAATAATAAAGCCTAATTTTGGATGTTCTACTAAGATGATTTATGCAAAACACAGAGGATTTTCAAAGAGCCTATTCCATAAATCAAACAACATTAACAAACAAGATTTATTAAAAGTTTCGAATAACGATTTAGAGAGAGCAGCTTTTAATAAATATCCAATTTTAAGAAGAATCAAAAGTTACTTGCAAAATTTAGATAATATTTACTTTGCGAATATGACAGGCTCGGGTTCTACTATAATTGGTTATTTTTTAACCAAAAATGCGGCAATAAAAGCTCAAAAAAAATTAAAAAATAAATATAAAAACTATTGGTGTATTTACTCTAAAACTATATAAAGCTTTTTTTTTGTGTTATACGAAAAACATCTTGGGGTGTAGCCAAGTGGTAAGGCAGCGGTTTTTGGTACCGCCATTCCTAGGTTCGAATCCTAGCACCCCAGCCATTTATGAAAGCTTTACTTAAAAAAATTTTTCAAAACAAAAAAATTTCAAGCGATAAAGATCTCAAATTTCTAGATTTAAAAAATAATAAGGGAGTAAATAAAATATTTGGTGCAATAAATAACCACAATGAAACCAGCGAGATTAGATATGTTGGTGGTTGCGTAAGAAAAATTTTAAATGATGAAAAAACAGATGATATCGATCTTGCAACTAATTTAACTCCCGATCAGGTTAAGCAATGTTTAGATAAAAACCAAATAAAGTTTTTTGAAACAGGAATTGAACATGGCACAATCACAGCAGTGATTGATGATCAAAATTTTGAAATTACAACATTAAGAAAAGATGTAAAAACAGATGGAAGGCATGCTGTCGTAGAATATACAACTAATTGGAAGGAAGATTCATTAAGGAGAGATTTTTCAATAAATTCAATATATTCAGATTTAGACGGAAATTTGTATGATCCAAATTCTGGTCATAAAGATTTAAATTTTGGAATAATTAAATTTATAGGTGATCCAGAAACTAGAATAAAAGAAGATTATTTAAGAATTATTAGATATTTAAGATTTTATACTGATTATAGCAAAATCGATCATGAAATTAATATAATAAAAATTATTAAAAAAAATATAGAGGGTTTAGGAAAAATATCAAAAGAAAGACAATTCAATGAATTAAAAAAAATTCTCAAATTGGATAACTTTTTAAAGTTATTTAAAAATAAAACCTCTTGTGAATTATTTTCATTAATTTTCCCTCAACTAAAAAATTATAAAAAATTGAACAAATTATCAAAACCACAAGAAAAGATATTAAAAAATAAAAGTTTAAATTTCATTATTTCTTTTCTTGTAATCGATGAAACTGACAATTCTGACTATTTTGCATATAAATATAATTTACCCAATGAGTTAAAAGATAAAATTAATTTTCTAAAAAATAATTCGCTAAATAAAGATAGCACTAAAATTTTTAACAAGAAAGATTTACAAAAAATATTTTATTATGAGGGTAAATCTAGCACAATCGATTTAATTGATTTCAATTTGTTATATTTTAAACAAAGTAATAAACTTTCAGAATTAAAAACTTACTTTGAAAAATTAGATAAACCAGAATTTCCAATAAAAGCTCAGTTATTAATAAATGATTATGGATTAAAGGAGGGAAGGGAATTGGGTCAAAAATTAAAAAATTTAGAAATGAAATGGATTGAAAATAATTTTAATTTATCAAAAAAAGATATGGAAAAAGTTCTATCAAATTAAACGTATTTTACGTCTACAATCTCAAAATTTTTTGTTCCTGCTGGTGTATTTATCTCTACAAGATCCCCTTTATTTTTACCTATAAGACCTTTTCCTATTGGTGATTGAAAATAAAGAAGCTTTTGTTTTAGATCTGCCTCGTCTTTACCAACAATTTTGTAATTTATTTTTTCATTTGTATCTAAATTTTGAAGGTAGACTGTAGATCCAAATATTACTTTTCCATCATTACTAATCTTGGTTATGTCAATTACATTTGCTCTTGCAATTAAATCCTCAACTTCTTGAATTCTTCCCTCGTTATGTGATTGCTGTTCTTTTGCAGCATGATATTCAGCATTTTCTTTCAAATCTCCATGTGATCTTGCTTCAGCAATGGCTGCAACAATTTCGGGTCTCTTTTTTTCTTTTAAAAAAATTAATTCACTTTTTAATTTTTCTAATCCTTCAGTAGTAATTGGTTCTTTATCCATAATTTACCATTTAGCTGTTGGTGGTAATGACATAAGTATAGCTTCAACATTTCCACCAGTTTGTAAACCAAATTTTGTCCCCCTATCATGTAATAAATTAAATTCAACATATCTGCCTCTTTTTTTGTATTGGATTTCTTTATCTTTAATTGTCCATTTTAATTTATTTTTTTTCTCAATTATTTCATTAGAAATGTTTTTAAAACTTATTCCCACTTCTCTAACAAAAGAAAAATCTTTTTCCCAATTATTTTTTTTATAATCAAAAAAAATTCCACCAATACCTCTTGGTTCTTTCCTATGCGGTAAATAAAAATATTCATCACACCATTTTTTATATTTTTTATAATAATTTTTGTTATGTTTATCACACGATTTTTTTAGTTCTGAATGAAACCAATTTTCTAATTTCTTATCTTTTATACAAGGTGTAACATCCATTCCACCTCCAAACCAACCAAATGAAGTAACTATATACCTCGTGTTAAAATGCATCGCAGGCACATGAGGATTTTTCATATGCATAACAACAGATATTCCAGATGCCCAAAATTTAGAGCTCCTTTTTGTACCTGGAACTTTATTTTTAAATTCGTTTGAAAATTTTCCATAAACTTCTGAAAAATTTACTCCAACTTTATCAAAAATTTTACCGTTTTCTAAAATTCTGTATTGTCCTCCACCTTCATCATTACTTTTACTTCTATTCCAATTTGTAATTTTAAATTTAATTTTATTGCTCTCCTTTTCCTCTATTTCTCTACAAAGTACTTCTTGCAAAGTTTTAAACCAATTTTTTGCTAATTTCTTTTTTATGTATTGATCCATTTAACCTAACTGTCTTATAAATTCTGAAGCCCCAATAGCCACTGATATTGAAATGTTTAACGATCTTTTATTTTTTTGCATTGGTATCTTAATTCTTTCATTAACCTTCGAATGTACATCTTCTGGAACACCTGCACTTTCTCTGCCAAAGAGCAATATATCATTACGCTTAAATTTAAACTTTGTATAAACTTTGCTAGCTTTTGTCGTCATTAAAACTACTCTATTTTTTGTATTTTCATCAAAGAATTCTTTAGGGCTCTTGTAAAATTTAATTTCACTGTAATCTAAATAATCCATAACAACTCTCTTGAACCTTTTATCGCTGAATAAAAACCCACAAGGTTCAATGATTTCTAAACTAGCGCCTAAGCAAGAACAAGTTCGAATTATTGAAGCTGTATTTTGAGGAATATCCGGCTGATATAGAGCTACTTTTGGACCGTGTTTTAAAGGTTTCTGTGTCATTGTTACCATAGAAATATCTCTTTTTTATTATATGAAATCATATATTACCAAAGATATAAAATATTAAAGATGTCAGACCAAAAAGACGAAAAAAAGACCAACAGAAGAGATTTCTTGTTTACTGCTACTGCTGCCGCAGGTGTAGTTGGAGTAGGTGCTGCTGTCTGGCCATTGGTCGATCAAATGAACCCAGATGCCTCTGTAAAAGCACTAGCAAGCACAGAAGTAGATGTGAGTTCAATGCAACCTGGACAATCTTTAACGGTTCTTTGGAGAGGTAAACCTGTTTTTATAAAGAGAAGAACGGATGATGAAATTAAAAAAGCGAGAGCAGTTGACATCAATGATCTTAAGCATCCTGAAAAAGATGAAGATAGAGCAAAAAATCCTGAATGGTTAGTGATGCTTGGGATTTGTACTCATCTAGGATGTGTTCCATTAACTGATAAAGGTGATTATGATGGTTGGTTTTGTCCTTGCCATGGTTCTCATTATGATACATCTGGTAGAATTAGAAAAGGACCAGCTCCAACTAATATGGAGATACCTAAATATGAATTTGTAAATACTAACACGATTAAGATTGGATAAATATGAGTGATCACGAATACACACCTAGTTCAAAATTTGGTAAATGGTTTAATGATAGACTGCCATTGCTTACTTTGGCAAATCACTTAACAGATTACCCTACACCAAAAAATTTAAATTACTGGTGGACTTTTGGTGGAATATTAACTTTTTGTTTAATTACCCAAATAGTTACAGGATTAGTTTTGGCTATGCACTACATTGCTCATGCAGATATGGCATTCAGTAGTGTCGAACATATAATGAGAGATGTGAATTATGGATGGTTGTTAAGATATGTCCATGCAAATGGTGCTTCTATGTTTTTCCTAGCAGTTTATATTCATATTTTTAGATCATTATTTTACGGATCATATAAATCTCCTAGAGAAATAATTTGGATACTTGGAATTATAATTTATTTGCTAATGATGGCTGCTGCTTTTATGGGATATGTTCTTCCTTGGGGACAAATGAGTTTTTGGGGAGCAACAGTAATAACCAATTTATTTAGTGCAATCCCATTTGTGGGAGAAAGTATAACAACTTGGTTATGGGGTGGTTATTCAGTTGATAATCCAACTCTAACAAGATTTTTTACTCTTCATTACTTGATACCATTTTTAATACTAGGGCTTGTAGTACTTCACATATGGGCATTACATGTTCCTGGAAATAACAATCCAGTTGGTATTGATATTAAAAAACCTTCTAAAGATACAGTTCCTTTTCATCCATACATCGTAATTAAAGATGCTTTTGCGTTATTAATGTTTTGTATTGTTTTTGCGCTGTTTGTATTTTATCAGCCAAATATTTTAGGACATGCTGATAATTATATCGAGGCGGATCCACTTGTTACTCCTGCTCATATAGTTCCTGAGTGGTACTTATTACCTTTTTATGCGATCTTAAGATCTGTTCCTGATAAACTTATGGGTGTTGTCGCTATGTTATCAGCTATTTTAATTTTAGCTGCTTTACCATGGTTGGATACTTCAAAAGTTAGATCAGCGGTTTTCAGACCATTATTTAGACAGTTCTACTGGATCTTAGTAGCAGATGTTTTAATTCTAGGATATGTAGGGGCGATGCCAGCTGAAGGATTGTACTTGTTAATTGCAAGAGTTGCTACAGCGTACTACTTTGCGCATTTTTTAATTATTCTTCCAGTTTTAGGATGGAAAGAAAAAACTACCCCGCTGCCTTTGAGTATTACCGAGCCAGTTTTAGGAGGCTCGCCAAATTTAGCTGCAGCAAGGAGTGATGAAAAAATAGAAAAAACAATAAAGTGAGAAAGTTAAAAAATATTTTTTTTGTATTAATATTCTCAGTTATAGTACTAAATTCATCTAACTCTGCTGAAAAATCCCCTCCTTTTTTAGAGACTAAATGGACTTTCAAAGGTCTATTTGGAAAATTTGATAGAGCATCATTGCAAAGGGGTTATCAAGTATATACAGAAGTATGTGCATCTTGCCATTCTATGAAATATTTAACCTATAGAAATTTAGCAGAAAAGGGTGGACCAGAATTCTCTGAAGCAGAGGCTAAAGCAATAGCTGCAAGTTTTGAAGTAACAGATGGTCCTGACAGCACTGGAGAGATGTTTGTAAGACCAGCCAAATTATCTGATAAATTCGTGATGCCCTATGCTAATGAACAAGAAGCTAAAGCTGCTAATGGTGGTGCTTATCCACCAGATATGTCTGTTCTAGTTAAGGCAAGAAAGGGTGGAGCAGATTATATTTATTCCTTATTGTTAGGATATTCTGAACCACCAGAGGGTGTAGAACTAGATGATGGTGTTTATTACAATAAGTATATGTATGGTAATAAAATAAAAATGCCAGCTCCTTTATCTGATGATTTAATTGAGTATACAGATGGAACAAAAGCAACAGCTGAGCAAATGTCGAAAGATGTTACAAATTTTCTGATGTGGTCAGCAGAACCACATTTAGAGCAAAGACATAAAACAGGATTTAGAGTTATAGCTTATTTGATAATATTGACTGTATTGGTTTACTTTACAATGAAAAAGATATGGTCACGTGTTGAACCTAAAGTTTAGAACATCCCCATCTTTAACGATATAATCTTTACCTTCTAATCTCATTTTACCATTTTCTTTAGATTTTAACCAACCCCCATTACCAACGAAATCTTGATAAGACACAGCTTCTGCTCTTATAAAACCTTTTTCAAAATCTGTATGGATTATTCCTGCTGCTTGAGGTGCCATACAATTTTTGTTAATTGTCCAAGCCCTTGTCTCCTCAACTCCCGAAGTAAAAAAGGTCTCTAAAGATAAAAGATCATATCCTTTTTTGATTAATAAATTTAATCCGGTATCATCAACATTAATCATTTTCATATAGTTTTTTCTTTCTTCATTTTCTAGTTCATTTAATTGATTTTCTATTTCAGCTGAAATAGTTAGGGTATTTTTAGAACCGTATTTTTCAATAAAACTTTTTGTATATTCATTGCCTTTATCAATGCTATTTTCATCAACATTACAAACATACAGTTTAGGCTTTATTGACAATAATCCCGACAGTTCAACATCTTTTTTATCAAATTCATCGTACAATTTATTTATATCATTGTTATCATTAATTAAATTCTGTGCTCTTTCTAGAATTTGATTTTGATTTTCATCATTATTTTTTTTATTTTTCTTATCTAGTCTTTTTTGTATAGATTCTAAATCTGCCAAAGACATTTCCGTTTCAATTATTTCTAAATCTCTAATTGGATCAATTGTTGGATTTACATTTTGAATATCATCTGAGTCAAAACATCTAATTAAATGAATAACAGCATCTACTTCTCTTATGTGGGATAAGAATTTATTACCTAATCCTTCACCTTTAGAGGCTCCCTCTACTAATCCAGCTATATCAACAAAAGATATTGTAGTATTTATTTTTTTTTTTGAATTTGAAATTTTAACCAATTCATCTAACCTATAATCTGGTACAGGAACTACACCTATATTTGGATCTATAGTACAGAAAGGAAAATTTGCTGCTTGGGCTTTACTTGAATTTGTAAGTGCATTAAATAAAGTAGATTTACCAACATTTGGTAAACCAACTATACCACACTTAAAACCCATTTAATTATTGTTAACTTTGCTTGAGAATAAATCCAGTTTTTTATCTATCAAAATAGCAATAGAGTCTATTATATTGTCAGTAATTTTTTCTAAGTGTTCTTGCTCATCATCAGAAAAATCATTTAAAACAAAGTCTGATACAGACATTTTATTATCTGGCTTTCCAATCCCAATCCTTACTCTTGAATAGTCTTTTCCAATAAATTTATCTATAGAAGCAACTCCATTGTGACCTGCACTCGATCCACCAAATTTTGCCTTTATCTTTCCAAACTCTACATCTAGATCATCATGAAAAACAATGACATCTTCTGCATCTATTTTGAAATATTCAAGCAATTCTCTGATACATATTCCTGAGTTGTTCATGAAAGTCAGAGGTTTGATAGCATAAATTTTCTTTTCTCCAATATTACCTGTTGTAAGTAAACCCTTAAATTTTGGCTTTTGTTTTGAAAGACCAAATTTTTGGTTTATCGCATCTACAACTTTAAAACCTATATTATGTCTATTATTATGACTGTTTGGGGTTGGATTGCCCAAGCCTACGAGTAACAACATTTTATTTTATTATTATTTTCACAGATTATTATTTTTTCTCTGCTGGAGCTTTTCCTTCTTCTTTTCCTTTATCACCATCTGCAGCTTTTTCTGCACCTTCTTCAGGTTTGACATCTCCACTCGCAGCTGCTTCCGCTGTTTCTCCACCTTCTCCCTCAGCTTCTGCTGGTTTTTCAGGCTCTTTAACAACCGTTGGTGCTGCTACAGTCGCGATTACAAAGTCTCTTCCTTGAATTGTTGGTGTTACATTTTCAGGTAAATTTATAAAAGATATTTTAATACTTGCTCCAATATCTAAGTTATTTAAATCCACAACTAACTCTGTTGGGATGTTTTCTGTAGGACATCTTAATTCAACTTTTCGTCTTACTATATTCAAAACTCCACCTCTTTTTAGTCCTGGTGATAATTCATGATTTATAAATTTAACTGGAATTTCTAAAATTACTTTTGCACCTTTAACAATTCTTAAAAAATCTAAATGTATAGGCTCATCTGTAACTGTATCAAAATCAATAACTCTTGGTAAAACTTTTTGTTCTTTCCCATCAATATTAATTGAAATTATATTTGATAAAATATTTTCTTTATTTAATAAATTTTTTACCTCTTTAACAGAGACAGAGATTTTTTGATTTGGCTCCTCTCCTCCATAAATTATTCCTGGAACCATACCTTTACTTCTAAGAGATTTCACTTCACCCTTAGTCTTTGTCTCTCTTATCGTAGCAGCTAATAAACTCATAAAGTGTCGGGTTTTTAACTTATGAAACTAAATTTTACAAGTAAATTATTTAAATAGATCTGATACTGAAGTAGAATTTGATATTCTTTTAATAGCTTCTCCAACTAAATTAGAGATTGTTAATACCTCAATATTCTTAGCTTTTTTAACTTTCATTGAATTATCTATAGTATCAGTTACGACTAAATTTTTTATCGAAGATTTCTTAATTTTTTCAACAGCATTACCACTTAATACACCATGTGTTACATACACATGAACATCTTTAGCTCCTCTTTTTTTTAATTCAGAAGCAGCATTTACAATTGTCCCACCAGAGTCGATTATATCATCAACTAATATGCAAGTTTTATTTTTCACATTTCCGATTACATTCATTACTTCTGATTTTCCAGGAGCAGGTCTTCTTTTATCTACTATTGCTAAATCCACATTTAACAATTTTCCCAAAGCCCTTGCTCTTGCGGTACCGCCGACATCTGGAGCAACACAGATAATATTATTTTTTTTTAATTTCTTTTTGATATGCCTAGCAAATATTGGAGTAGCAAATAAGTTATCTACTGGAATATCAAAAAATCCTTGAATTTGTCCAGAGTGTAAATCTACTGTAACGACTCTATCTGCCCCTGCTTTTGCAATAAGATTAGATACAAGTTTTGCAGATATAGATGTTCTAGGAACCACCTTTCTATCTTGTCTTGCATATCCAAAATATGGGATCACAGCGGTTATATTTTTGGCCGATGATCTTTTTAAAGCATCAATGGATAGTAGTAATTCCATTAAATTGTCATTCGCAGGAGATGAAACGGATTGAATTAAAAAAATACTATTACCTCTAATATTTTCATTAATTTCAATATAAATTTCTCCATCCGCAAATTTTCTAATATTTGAATTCACTAGTCTATTTTTCAAAAATTTAGATATTTTTTGACTAAGATTTTTGTTGCTGTTTCCTGTGAGAATTTTCATCCGCGATGACCTATTTAATCATAATTGCAGAAATATTTCTACCATAATCGTTATGCTTATATTTTTTTGATCTCCTAGAACTAAAAAAGTTATTTTCAAGAGTGTAGGTATCTTTTCTTATTATATCTATTTTTTTAACTCCATTTTCATAAAATTGAGATTTTATATATTCACTTAAATTAAAAAAAATTTTTTTCTTTTTAAATGTGAAGAAATTTACATTTTTTTTGTTTTTGTTCTTAAACAATTTAAAAAAATCATCTTTTACTTCGTAGCTGTTTTTTTTTATACACGGCCCAATGCAAGCAATCATATCTTTCTCTGAGCATCCATTTTTTTTTAAAAGTTGAATTGTTTTCTTTACAATTCCTCTAAACGCACCTTTCCAACCAGCATGGATTGCACCAACAAATTTTTGTTTTTTATCAATAATTAGAATTGGTGCACAGTCGGCTGTTAGAATACTAATCGCTATATTTTGCTGATTTGTAATCATCGCGTCTCCAGTTAATCTTTTTTTTGGAACATTATTAATTTTATGAACTTTATTGCTATGAATTTGATTAAGAAAAACTAGATTTTCACTGTCACAGCCTATTTTCTTTGAAACTATTTTTAAATTTTTATTTATATTTACAATTTTATCTTTTGACCCCTTTCCACAATTTAAGCTTTTGTAAATTCCTTTTGAGGTACCGCCTAATCTATTAAAAAAGTAATGTGAAACGTATTTTTGATTTCTTAAAATTTTTGACTTAATCACTTAAAACCCAAATTAAAATTATTTTTGGATTTGCTTACAAATAATACTTTAAACAAAGAGCCCATATATTTTGCATCAATTAATCTTTTTATTCTATAAAATATGTCAGCTTTCTTACTAAATTGTAAGTTTTTACTTATTATCTCAGCTCTTTTTAATATTCCTAATTTAATTAAGAAATTACCTTGGGTTGTTATTAAAGATTTCAAATTAGAATTTGTAAACTTTTTCTTGTACATTTTAAAATTTATTAAATGAGTAATATCTGAATTATAGGGATTTTCTAAAAAACTAATTTTTCTATGCTTCTCAACACTTTGCAATGTATTTTTCATTTTTCCACTGGTAAAGCCATAGTCTATCATCAATAAGCCACCATTATTTTTAAAAATAAAATTGCCTATTTCGTTAACAAATTTCATTGCTGAAGGTGAATATTCAACAAATTTTTCTTTTTTTATATCCTTACCTAAATATTTCTCAATTATTTTTGAGGACACTTTTTGATCACAAACTTCAAACTTATTTTTTTTGTATGCTACATATTTTTCATACCAATTATTGTTTTTCTTTAAAAACTGCTTAATAGGAAAAGCATCAAAAAACTCATTAGCCAAGAATATAGTTGGAGCCTTTGGAATTTCTTTTAAATTTTTAATCCAACTTACTTTTTTCTTATCTATTTTACTTTTCTGAATTTTTATTAGTAATGGACTTTTTTCTAAAATTAAGAAATTAGCAGATAAACTAATTTCACTAAAATTATTTAAAGTTTTTATAATTTGTGACATCATCTCACCATTACCAGCACCCAGCTCTACAATATTTATTTTTTTTGGCTTTTTTAAATTCTCCCAAAATGAAATTAACCAAATAGATATCATTTCTGAAAAAAGAATAGAAATATTCGGAGATGTTATGAAATCACCTTTTTCCCCAAAAGGATTATTTTTAATATAATAACCATTATCCTTGTCATACAAAGATTTGTAAATAAATCTATCTAATGAGATTTTTTTATTCTGTGCTATTAGCATTTTTATAATAGATGATAATTAATCCGCAGGTTAGTGCTATACAACTTATTATTTGCCCCATACTCAAGTTGAAAAATAAATATCCTAGCTGCTGATCTGGCTCTCTAAAGAACTCGATAACAAATCTAAAAAAAGAGTATAAAATTAAAAAATACCCCGAAATAATTCCAGGCATGTTCCTTAATCTATTAAACAACAAACTTAAAATAATAAATAGAACAACTCCCTCAAATATTGCCTCATAAATTTGTGAAGGATGTCTATTTAAATCATCAATTTTTATAAACTTTACTGACCATGGCACATTTGTTTCTATGCCATAAAGTTCTGAGTTTATGAAATTTGATATTCTTCCTAAAAAAATTCCTATAGGAGAACAAACAGCAACCACATCTAAATAACTAAAAATATTTTGATTTTTATTTTTGCAGAAAAAATAAGTTCCTATAATAATTCCAATTAGTGCACCATGAAAAGACATGCCACCTTGCCAAATTTTTATAATCTCAACTGGATTACTGATAAAATAAATAGGGTCATAAATAATTACATATCCAAGTCTTCCACCTAGGATGATACTTATGATCAAATAAGTTATATAATCGTCGAAATATTCTTTTTGAGTGCTATCTTTGATTAGTTTGTTTTTTGCAAAATACCAACCAAATACTAAGCCAAATATATAAGACAAGGAATACCATCTAATTTCTAATGAAAAGATCTCAAAAGCGACTGGGTCAAAATTATTAATAAACATTTAATTGTAATATTATAAATATTACTTAAACTTTGATAAGTAATTATTATGTCAAAATCAAGATTCGTATTTGATAAATTTGCAAAATTTTTGGAAGAAGGACTGGTCAATTACAAAGATTTTAGTGATGAAGTCATAAATATTTTACGATCAAAAAAAGAAGAAATTATCCTTAAAATGAATTTAGTCAGTAAAGATGAAATCGATATATTAAATAAAAGAATTGAAAAATTAGAAAAAAAAATTGCTGAAAAAAAAATAAAAAAAAAAACTAAACGGGCAAAGAAATAATAACTTTTAATCCACCCAAACTAGATTTATCAAATTTAAGATCTCCACCATGTGATTTTATTACATCTGATGATATAGCTAAGCCAAGACCAACACTAGACTTTGTTTCCGATCTACTTTTGTCAATTTTATAAAATGGTTTTAAAACATTTTGATGTTCTTTCTGTGGTATGCCTGGACCATCGTCCTCAATTGAAATACTAATAGTTGATCTTCCTTTTTTTAGATATAATTCGACATTATCAGCAAATTTTAAAGAATTATCTATTAGATTATTGATACATCTACTAATTAAATTTTTTCTTCCATCAAAATAAATCCTTTCTTTTAAAAAATATTTTATATTTGGTTTCTCATATTTTTTACAAATATCTTCAAGAAGAGCAGAGATATCAAACGTTTCAGTTTTATCTTTTGCACCAGATCTTGCGAATTGAAGATATTCATTTAACATTTTTTCCATTTCATCAACATCTCTTGAGAGTTTCTCTACAACGCTTTTATCTTTAATCATCTCTATTTGAAGTTTTATCCTTGTCAAAGGTGTTCTTAAATCGTGGCTGATACCGGATAGCATCTCAGATCTTTGGTTAAGATGTCTAATTATTCTTTTTCTCATTTTGTCAAACTCTAAACCAGCTTTTCGGATTTCGAGTGCTCCAGAAGGTCTAAATTCATCAATATCTTCTCCTCGACCAAATCTTTCAGATGCCTCTGCAAGTTTAGTTATGGGTCTAGTTTGATTCTTTAAAAAAATTATTGCTACTGCTATCATTAACAATGCCGGCAATGTTATCCAAAGACCAAATAATCTAGCTGAACTCGTAGTTAGTCTTTCCCTTGGAATATAAAATTGAAAATATCCTTTTGAATATCCTATTTTCAAGTCAACAACTTCTTTGAAGTTTGTTGTATCAAACCAATAAGTTAAATTTTTTTTCTTTAATTCTCTTCTTAGTGATCGATCAACTGGACTGAACCATCTTTCTGGTATTTTATCTGGTAAGATTTTATCTTTTTCATATTTGATATTAAAACCTAAGTGTTCTTTGAATAAAATTATTATAAAATCTTTGTTCGTTTCATCGTTATCATATGCATCTACAAAAGTTTTGACTTCAGAGACCAATGCTCTTGTCATTCCAGAATTAGTTTTGATCCAAAGACTATCAAAAAAAACTAAAGAGATAGTTATTTGCATAACTACTATTGGAACAGCGACTATGAGTAAACCTCTATAAAAAAGTCTTTTAGGCAAGATATTTTTTATATATTTATTCAATCCATAAAACATAACCTTCACCTCTTATTGTTTGTAAATAATTTGGGCTTTTGGGGTTTTCTTCAATTTTCTTCCTAAGTCTTGTAATGATTACGTCAACTGACCTTTCTTTATCAATTTTTATAAGATTTCCAATCTCCTCTCTTTTAAAAATTTTTCCAGGAGAATTAACCATTTTATCTAAAATTATTTTTTCTGTATTATTGATTTTTATTGATTTATCATTTTTCAAAATAAACTGCTTATTAAGATCTATTTCAATTTTACCAAATTTAAATTTTCTCTTTGTATTTTTATATTTTGTTTTATTTAAGATATTATTAATTCTAAGTATTAATTCTTTAGGTTCAAAAGGTTTTGGAAGATAATCGTCTGCACCAATATCTAAACCTTCTATTCTCTCTGAAGCTTCACCCTTCGCAGTTAAAAGAATTATAGGGGTCGAAATTTTGTCTTTATTTTCTTTTGTAAATTCCAAACCACTTTTGCCAGGCATCATTATATCAAGCACTATTAAATCAAATTTTATAACTTTGACTTTTTCAAGAGCATCTTCGGCGCTATTTGAGCTAGTTACGAGATAATTATTTTGAGAAAGATATTCCTTAACTAATTCTCTTATACCATCATCATCATCTACAACTAAAATATGTGCTTTAAATTTTTCCATTAATTATTTTTTTTAAAACATTGTCAAAACTAACAACTTCATTTGCTTTTGATGCGGAGAATGCTTGGTAAATTCTTTTCTTTTGAGCAGAGAAAATTTCGTTAAACAATTTCTCTCCCTCTTCCGTTAAGTAGACATGCTTTATTCTTGTATCTATTTGGTCTTTTTCATATTTTATTGCTTTTAGATTTATCAAATCTTTCAAAACCCTATTCAAACTTTGCTTTGTAACTTTCAATTTTCTTAAAAGTTCTGATATTGTGATACCCTCATATAATGAAATTAGATGAATAACCTTGTTATGTGCGACACCTATGGAGTATTTATTCAACACATTTCTAGCATCTGAGACCGTCTCTCTGTAGCCAAGAAATATTTTTTCAATATATTGTTTGAGATCATCATCTTTTAAATATAAAAGTTTTTTCATATTGGTAAGTTATATTGACATATTATATATACAAATATATTTTTTTATAAAATTAAATAATGATACCTTTCGATAAACGATCAGGAAAAATTTGGTACAATAATGAGCTTGTTGAATGGCAAGATGCAAAATGCCATGTAATCAGTCATGGACTTCATTATGCAAGTTTAGTTTTTGAAGGTGAAAGAGTATACGACGGAGAAATATTTAAGCTAGAAGAGCACACAGATAGATTATTTTATTCTGCAAAAAGATTAGACATTAATATTCCCTATACAAAAGATGAAATAAATGAAGCTTCTAAAAAAATAGTGGCGGTTCAAAATATTCAAAATGGATATGTAAGACCTTTTGCGTGGAGAGGAAGTGAGATGATGGGTGTGTCTGCACAGAAAAATACAATTAATGTAGCAATAGCTACGTGGGAATGGCCTGCATATTTTGATCCAAAATTAAAAGCTGAAGGAATAAGATTAAATATTTCTAAATGGCGAAGACCGGCTCCAAATACTATTCCTTGGGATGCAAAAGCAGCTGGATTATATATGATTTGTACTCTTTCAAAACATGAAGCTGAACAACAAGGGTATTCTGAATCATTAATGTTAGATTTTGAAGGTAATGTTGCAGAAGGAACAAGTGCAAACATTTTTTTTAAAGATAAAAATAATGAATTACATACACCAACACCAGATTCTTTTTTAAATGGTATTACAAGACAAGCTGTAATTGAATTAGCCAAATCAAAAAATATTAAAGTTCATGAAAGAAAAATTTCTCCAGATGAACTAGGTAATTTTGATGGATGTTTCTTAACTGGTACTGCAGCAGAAATAACACCTGTTGCAAGTATAGCAGATCATAAATACAAAATTTGTGAAATTATATTAGGATTATCAAAAAGCTTTGATCAGTTAGTTAGACAAAAAAAAGCTGCCTAATCCTTATTATCTTCAGATATTGCATGGTCTATTCCTTTTCTAAGATAATCATATCCAGTATAGAGTGTTAAAAACGCAGATAGCCATAAAATAATAATGCCAATTGTTTGAGCATTATAATCTTGAAAATTAATTAACTTATTTCCAGTTTCTCCAGTTAAAAGAATTGCTATCGAAAACATCTGCAAGAATGTTTTTAGTTTTGCCAAATTAGATACAGGAAGCTTTATTTTTCCTTTCGCTAGAAACTCTCTTAATCCTGATATTAGTATTTCTCTTGTAAGAATTATAATAGCCGCGATAACTTCGTAATTTTTTATTGTTTGGTCCATAACTAATAAAATTAACGCAGTTGCAACAATAATCTTGTCAGCGATAGGATCTAAAAGCTCACCAAGTTTAGACTCTTCTTTAAACATCCTCGCCAATAGGCCATCTAAAAAATCTGTAAATGAGGCTATTAAAAAAAGAGCAAATGGTATTACGTCTCCATAAAATCCTGGAAGATAGAATGTAAAAACAAAAATTGGAACAATTATTATTCGTCCAATTGTTAAATAATTAGGTATTTTAAATTTCATTCGTGAAAGAAGTTATATATTTTTTTTGCAACTTTTTCCTCAACTCCATCAACCGATTTTATTTCATCCAAACTAGCCGATTCCACAGCTCTAGCTGAACCAAAATGATTTAATAATGCCCTTTTTCTAATAGATCCAATACCATCAATCTGATCTAATAATGATTTACTTATACCTTTTTTCCTTTTTGCTCTGTGAGCACTTATAGCAAATCGATGAGACTCATCTCTTAATCGTTGTAGAAAGAATAATGTTGGATCATTTTTCTCAAACTTGTACTCTTTTCCGTTATGAAAAAATGTTTCATTTCCACTATTTCTCATCTTACCCTTTGCTATCGCTACAATAGGAATTTCATGTAGACCAAGCTCATTCATTGTTTCTCTTGCAACAGAATATTGACCTTTCCCTCCGTCAATTAAGACCAAATCGGGGAAAGTTAGATAGTTATCTTTCTCTTGAACTGCCCTTTTAAATCTTCTGTTAAGAACTTCCTTCATCATCCCATAATCATCTTGATTGTTTTTTTGAATTTTTATATTAAATTTTCTATATCTTTTTTTAACAAACCCTTCATCGCCATAAGTAATTAAAGCGCCCACACTGTTTGTACCTTGTATATGGCTATTATCGTAAACCTCGACTAAATTAATATTAGTTTCAAGATTGAATTTTTTTGATACTGCATCGAAAAGATCTCTATTATTTTGACTCTCGTAAAGTTTTCTATTCAAACTATCTCTTGCATTATTTATTGCTTGATTAATAACTTTTAGTTTTGTCCCTTTTTTTGCAACAGTAATTGTGATTTGTTTACCTTCTTTTTGTGTAAGTGTTTTTTCAATTAATTCTTTTTCTTTAATTTCATTTGATAAAATTATTGAAGATGGCACACTTTTATTTTCATAAAATTGAGAGACAAAAGAATTAATAATATCATTTAGATTTTCTTCTGGATCATGCTTTGGAAAAAAAGCTTGATTACCCCAATTTTGTTTTGACCTATAAAAAAAAACTTGAATACACGTTTTTCCAGACTCTTTATATCCCGCAATAACATCTGCTTCGACTAAATTTGCTTCATTAATTCTTTGAGAAGATTGGATAATATTTAATGATTTAATCCGATCTCTTAATATTGCTGCTTTTTCAAAGTCTAAATCTTCACTAGCCTTTTCCATTTGATTAGATAAGCTTTTCTGAATTTTTCTTGATTTACCTGACACGAACTCAATTGCATCATCAACAGTTTGTTTGTAATCACTCTCAGTTACGTAACCAACGCAAGGTCCTGAGCACCTTTTAATTTGATAAAGTATGCAGGGTCTTTCTCTATTTTTGAAAACGGTATCATCACAAATTCTGAGATGAAATATTTTTTGAATCATTTTTATAGTCCAATTTGCAGATCCAGCTGATGCAAACGGTCCAAAATAAAATCCTTCTTTGCCTTTTTTTCCTCTGTGCCTTTTGATTTGTGGCCATTTATCTTTGTCGCCTATAAAAATAAAAGGAAAGGATTTGTCATCTCTTAGTAAAATATTAAATTTTGGTTTAAACTTTTTAATTAAATTTGCTTCTAAAAGTAAAGCCTCGCTTTCATTTGAAGTAGTAGTAATTTCGAGTCTTTTTGTTTGAGAGAGCATTCTCTCAGTCCTAATGATATGACTTTTCTCTGATACATAACTTTTAAGTCTGTTTGGAAGGTTTTTTGCTTTACCCACATAAAGAATTTCTCCTTTTGAATTTAGCATCCTATAAACACCTGGCAACTTAGGAACCAAGGGTAATTCTTTTTTAATTACTTCTTTACCTATATCAGAGCTGATCATGGCTTCTTTTTTTAGAAATTTGGATCCCAACTGAGCTGCAATCCTTCATTATTTCTAATTTTTCGATTTGAAGA
>CACKFP010000012.1 GCA_902599485.1 uncultured Pelagibacteraceae bacterium
TCTTTAGTATTTTTAGGGCATTCATCCATAACCATTACTATGTCTGAGTTCAAACCTTTTTGAATTCTTATGCTTTCTTCAGGGCTTAAAATAAAAGTTTTACCATCTATATGTGATTGAAAAATTGCACCTTTGTCTCTATCAATTTTATTTAATTTTGATAGAGACATAACTTGAAAACCACCTGAGTCCGTCAAAATTGGTAAATCACAATTCATGAATTCATGAAGTCCTCCAACACTTTCAATTCTTTCAACACCAGGCCTTATCATTAAATGATATGTATTTGATAAAATTATCTCACTACCTGTTTTTTTTATATCTTCTAAAAAAACACCTTTAACAGTTGCTTGAGTACCAACTGGCATAAAAGCAGGAGTGTTTATATTGCCTCTATGGGTCTCTATAATACCTACTCTTGCATAATTTTGAGTATGATGAACATTAAAATTGAAATCTTTTAATGACATTCATTATTTAATTATTGAGATTTAAAACTAATAATTTTATCTGGATTTGAAACTGCTCCGTTATCGCCATCACCTTTTGTAATCATATCAACAAATTCCATTCCTTCTATTACTTTTCCAAAAACAGTATATTGTCTATCAAGGAAAGGTGCTGGTTTAAAACATATAAAAAATTGACTATTAGCACTATTAGGATCTGACGATCTTGCCATAGAAACAGTTCCTCTATCATGAGGAAGGTTATTAAATTCTTGATTTAAATCTGGTAAATCGGATCCACCAATACCTGCCCTTCTTAAATCGAAATCTTTAGAAGATGAATTTCCAAATTTTACATCACCTGTTTGAGCCATAAACCCATCAATAACTCTATGAAAAACAACATTATCATATTGTCCTGAATCTGCTAACTCTTGAATTCTTTTAACATGATTTGGTGCAACATCAGGATACATTTCAATTTTTACGTCACCATCTTTTAATTTTAAAATCATTATATTCTCCTTTGCTATTAAATTTGTTGATAAAAAAATAAAAAAAATAATTAAAATATTTAAAAATTTATTCATAAACCTCTTTCAATGATTTAATTGTACTTTTGGTCGTAAATTTTTTCAAATCACCATTATGTTGAGCAATTTCTTTAACAAATCTAGATGATATTATTTGATTTTCAACATCTGACATTAAAAAAATTGTCTCAACTTGACTATTAAGCTTTCTATTCATTCCAGCAAGTTGGAATTCGTACTCAAAATCAGAAACTGCTCTTAAGCCTCTTAAGATTATATTTGATTTATATTTTTTACAAAGGTCTGTTGTCAAAGTATTAAATTTTATAACATCAACCTTATTCTTTTTAAATTTCAGATCTTTATAAAGAGCTCTTTTTACAATTTCTATTCTTTCTTCTAATGAAAATAGAAAGTTTTTCTGATTTCCATCTGAAATACCTACAATTACTTTATCTACTATCTTAAGTGATTTCTTAATGACATCTATATGGCCGAAAGTAATTGGATCAAAAGTTCCTGGATAGATAGCTATATTTTTCATTAGATGAGATTATCATCTAATTTAATAGCAGAAACTACTTTTTCATCACCAGTCAGTTTAATTATTCTAACACCTTGTGTATTACGACCAGCTATTCTTATTTCTTTAACAGCTGTTCTTATTACTCTACCTTTATTTGTTGAAATTAATATCTGATCTCCTTCAAAAACTGGAAAGGATGAAGAAACATTCCCGTTTCTTTGTGAATTGACAATACCAATAATTCCCTTTCCCCCTCTATTTGTAACTCTATAATCATAGTGAGATGTTCTCTTACCATAACCATTCTCTGTAATAGACAGAATGAACTTTTCTTTAGCTTTAATTTCTGATTTATGATCCTTAGTTTTTGCTTTCTTATTTGAGTCATGATCAATAATAGACAGAGATACAATAGTATCATTTTCTGCTAAATTGATACCTCTTATACCTTTAGATGATCTACCTTTGAAAACTCTAAGTTTTTTTGACTCAAACCTTATGCATTTTCCTAATTTAGTACTTAAAATTATATCCTGATCATCTCTACAAATTTTAACACCAATAATTTTATCATTACCGTCAAGTTTCATTGCAATTTTACCTGAAGCATTAATTGAGGTAAAATCTTCAAGATTATTCTTTCTAATTTTTCCTTCACTTGTTGCAAAAATTATATGCATGTCTTTTGTATCAACATCACTATCTGGAAATGGCATAATTGAACTAATTGATTGATGATTTTTTAGAGGAAGAATATTAAATAAAGACTTACCTTTTGATGCAGCTGATCCTTCCGGAATTTTCCAAGCTTTAACTTTATATGCTAATCCTTCTGTAGAGAAAAATAGTACAGATGTGTGAGTGTTTACCGATAATGTTTGTACTACAGAATCTTCATCTCTTGTCTTAATTCCAGTTTTGCCTTTACCACCTCTTTTTTGCTGTTTAACATTACTTAAAGCGCCTCTTTTAATGTATCCTTGTAAAGTAATTGTAATTATTACAGACTCTTTTTGAATAGTTTCTTCAATATTATAGTTTAATACAGCATCTATAATCTGCGTTCTTCTCGGAGATGAGAATTTCTCTTTAATTTGAGATAACTCATTACTTATTACTTTTAATAGTTCAGTTTTAGAATTTATTATTTTTTTATACTTTGTAATCAATTCAGATAATTTTTTTATTTCGTCTTCAATTTCATTAATTCCAAGGGCAGTTAATTTTTGTAATCTAAGTTCTAGTATTGATGTAACTTGAGTTTCAGATAAATTATATGATCCTTTATAATTTTTACTATCAACTAATTTAATTAATTTTGCAGATTTTGTTATTTTCCATTTAGTTTTTATAAGAGTATTTTTTGCTTCTTCTGGATTTTTTGAAGATCTAATAATTTTAATTACTTTATCGATATTTTCTACACTAACAGATAAACCAAGTAAGACATGAACACGATCTTCGGCTTTTTTTAAATCATATTTAGTTTTTTTAATGACTACATCTTCTCTAAATTTTAAAAAGTTCTCTAAAAAATCTTTTAATGAACATGTTTTAGGCTTATTATCAACAATGGCTAATGAATTAAAACCAAACGAGGTTTCAATGGATGTATATTTATAAAGTTGTCTTTTGATTGTCTCGGGCTCAACGCTTCTTCTTAGATCGATTGCAACTCTTATACCTTCTCTATTAGATTCATCTCTAATGTCACTTATACCCTCGATTTTTTTGTCTCTAACCAATTCTGCAATTTTTTCATTTAAGTTAGATTTGTTTACTTGATAAGGTATTGAAGTAATTACTAATCTATCTTTACCATTTTTAAGATTTTCTACATTTATCTCACCTCTAATTTTAAAAGAACCTCTGCCAGTTTTGTATCCTTCTCGAATAATATCTTTACCAATAATAACTCCACCAGTTGGAAAATCAGGGCCAGGTATATGCTTCATTAACTCTTTAACTTTAATATCTTTATTTTTTATAAGCGCTAAAGTTCCATCAATAATTTCACCAAGATTATGTGGTGGTATACTAGTAGCCATACCAACAGCGATACCTCCGGCTCCATTTACCAAAAGATTAGGATATTGAGCAGGCAATACTGTGGGTTCTTGCTCAGTTTCGTCGTAGTTACTTTTAAATGAGACAGTATTTTTTTCTATATCATCAATCAAAAATTGAGATATTTTTGCAAGTTTTGTTTCTGTATACCTCATTGCTGCAGGTGGATCACCATCAATTGAACCAAAATTGCCCTGACCATCAATTAAAGGAACACTCATTGAAAAATCTTGAACCATTCTAACCAAGGCATCATACACAGCTTGATCACCATGCGGATGATATTTACCAATTACGTCTCCAACAATTCTTGCAGATTTTCTAAATTGTTTTGACCAATCAAAACCACCTTTGTGCATTGCATATAAAATTCTTCTGTGAACAGGTTTAAGTCCGTCTCTTATGTCGGGTAATGCCCTACTAATTATTACGCTCATGGCGTAAGATAAATATGATGAACTCATTTCATCATACATTGAAATTGGTTTGATATTTAAATCCTTAGTTACTTCGTTTTTTTGCATTTATTTAGAAAGGGATATCATCGTCTAACTCGTTTTGAGCCATAGAACTATCATCAAAACTTTGTTTGTTATCTTGAGATGGAATTGAATTTTGATTTCCCCCACCTAACATTGTTAATGATGAATTGTATCCTTGAATTAAAATTTCAGTAGAATATTTATCCTGACCTGATTGTTCATCTTTCCATTTTCTAGTAGTCAGTTGTCCTTCAACGTATACTTGTGCTCCTTTTTTTAAATATTGTTGAACTACATTTACTAGTCCTTCATTGAAAACAACTACTCTATGCCATTCTGTTTTTTCCTTTTTTTCACCAGTATTTTTATCTTTCCATGATTGACTAGTTGCTAGGCTTAATCTTGCTACACTTTTACCGTTAACCATTTGTTTAACTTCTGGATCTGCGCCTAATCGACCGATTAAAAGTACTTTATTTAAGCTTCCTGCCATAATATTTATATATTTGAAATGTTATTTATAACATTAATAAGCTTGAATATTAATTTTATTAATCTAAAGCAACTAAAATTATGCTTAAAAAGATACTTATTAAGGGCGCAAAAGAGCACAATTTAAAGAATATTTCACTAGAGATTCCTAAAGACAAATTTGTTGTAATAACGGGTCTATCTGGGTCAGGAAAATCATCATTAGCATTCGATACTGTCTATGCAGAAGGTCAAAGACGATATGTTGAAAGTTTATCTGCATACGCAAGACAGTTTTTAGACAAAATGAAAAAACCAAATGTAGATTTAATCGAAGGTTTGAGTCCAGCAATTTCAATAGAACAAAAAAATACTTCTAAAAATCCAAGATCAACAGTTGCAACTGTAACCGAAATATACGATTACATGAGAGTACTTTATGCAAGAGCTGGGATACCCTACTCTCCATTCACTGGTAAACCAATTACTTCACAAACTATTAGTCAAATTGTTGATAAGATTAAAGAATTACCAAAAAAATCTACAATATATTTATATGCACCTGTTGTACGAGGGCGTAAGGGTGAATATAAAAAAGATATATTAGGATACAAAAAAAGAGGATTTAGAAAAATCAAAGTTGATGACCAATTGTATGATATTGAAAGTGTTCCAGAATTAAATAAAAAACTTAAACACGATATTTCAATCTTAGTTGATAGAATTGTAATAAATTCATCATTAGGAAACAGATTAGCCGAAAGCGTTGAAACAGCTGTTAATTTAGCAAATGGTTTGCTTTTTGTTGAATATGAAAATGAAACACTTCCAAAAAAATACAGAAAAATTGAAAAATTAATTTTCTCAACCAAATTTGCTTGTCCTGAAAGTGGTTTTACTATTGAAGAGATTGAACCAAGACTTTTCTCATTCAACAGTCCGTATGGAGCTTGTGAAGAATGTGAAGGTATTGGTATGAAATTAAATGTTGATCCAAATTTAGTCGTTCCAAATGAAAAAAAATCTATCGCAGATGGTGCTATTGAACCTTGGGCAAAATCTACATCAATGTATTACGCCCAAACATTGGCATCTTTATCTAAACATTATGGTTTTTCATTAGATGATAAATGGTCAAAACTACCAAAAAAAATTAAGGATGTAATTTTGTATGGATCTGATGATGAAGAAATTAAATTTACTTATGACGATGGCTATGAGAAGTATTCACATAAAAAAACCTTTGAAGGTGTTGTCAATAATCTAGAGAGAAGATATTTAGAAACAGATAGCGATTGGAAAAGAGAAGAAATTGCTCAATATCAATCTGATACAAAATGTGAAAGATGCAATGGTTATCGATTAAAAGATGAAGCTCTGTGTGTTAAAATAAACGAATTAAACATAAGCCAAGTTACAGAAAAATCAATTTTTGATGCTAAGGAATGGTTTAGATCTTTAGAAGTTAAATTAGACAAAAGACAAATTAAAATTGCTCAACATATATTAAAAGAAATTAATGAACGTTTAGATTTTCTTTTAAATGTTGGTCTTGATTATTTAACTTTATCTAGAGAGTCTGGAACGTTATCTGGTGGTGAAGCACAAAGGATTAGACTAGCTTCACAAATAGGATCAGGTTTAACTGGGGTTCTATACGTTTTAGATGAACCATCAATTGGTTTACATCAAAAAGATAATGTTAAGCTTATAGATGCATTAAAAAGATTAAGAGACTTAGGTAATACTGTTATTGTTGTTGAGCACGACACAGAAACAATGGAGAATGCAGATCATATAATAGATTTAGGACCTGAAGCTGGAAACAAAGGTGGAGAAATTGTTGCTGAAGGTACATATGAACAAATTTTAAAAAATGATAAAAGTATTACAGGAAGATATCTATCAAATAAGAGTTTCATACCTATTCCAAAAAATAGAAGACTTGCAAAAAATGGTAGATTTTTAGAAATCAATGGTGCATCAGGAAATAATTTAAATAACGTAAATTTAAAAATACCTTTAGGTAGTTTCACTTGTGTTACAGGTGTATCTGGAAGTGGTAAATCTACTTTGATACTTCAAACTTTATACAATGCATTAAATCTTACTTTGAATAATAATAAGTCTAGAAAAATTCCTCAGCCATTCAGAGGATTTAAAGGAATAGAATTAATTGATAAAGTTATAGATATTGATCAATCACCTATTGGTAGAACTCCTAGATCAAATCCTGCTACATATACTGGAGCTTTTGGTCCTATAAGAGACTGGTTTACTAATTTACCAGAAGCAAAAAGTAGAGGCTACAAACCTGGAAGATTTTCTTTCAATGTAAAGGGTGGAAGATGTGAAGCATGTGAAGGAGATGGTGTAATTACTTACGAAATGCACTTTCTTCCTGATGTTTACATAACATGCGATGAATGCAAAGGTACTAGATACAACAGAGAAACATTAGAGATTAAATTCAAAGATAAGAGTATTGCAGATGTTTTAAATATGACTGTTGATGAAGGATGTGAGTATTTTGAAAATATTTCAAACATCAAAACTAAACTTCTAACGTTAAAGAAAGTTGGTCTTGGCTACATAAAAATTGGTCAGCAAGCTACAACTCTTTCTGGTGGAGAAGCTCAGCGTATAAAGCTTGCTAAAGAATTATCTAAAAGGTCTACAGGAAGAACAATGTATATATTAGATGAACCAACTACTGGATTGCATCAACATGATATAAAAAAACTTTTGGAAATTTTACACACATTTGTTGCAACGGGTAATTCAGTTGTAGTTATTGAGCATAATTTAGATGTTATTAAAACTGCCGATTATATTGTAGATATGGGACCAGAGGGTGGTGTTAAAGGTGGAAATATTATTGCTGAAGGCAAACCCGAGGAAGTTGCAAAAGTGAAAGATAGCTATACAGGTAAATTTTTAAAGCCTTTATTAGATACAAAATTTAAAAAAACCGCTTAATCTTTATAGAAAAATAATATAAAATCATCTTAAAGATGACTTCGATATTACAATCATTATCAAAGACTGTTCATTTATCATTGGCTATTGCAATATTACTATTCATTGGTCTTTACATAGGTAATGGTGGATTTGATTTTGATGTTTTATTTTGGAGCTGGTTATTAAGATACGTACATGTAACTGTAAGTATTATGTGGATTGGTTTACTGTGGTATTTCAATTTTGTTCAAATTCCTAACATGGCTAAAATTCCAGACGAACAAAAACCAGCAATAGGCAAAGTCATAGCTCCTGCAGCATTATTTTGGTTTAGATGGGCAGCGTTATTTACAATCATATCAGGATTATTATTAGCCTATTTTAATGGATACGTTCATCAAGCGATGACATTAGGAATTGGATCAGGTGGTGGAAAAAATACTGCAATAGGAATTGGAATGTGGTTAGGATTAATAATGGCATTCAATGTTTGGTTTGTTATCTGGCCAAATCAAAAAAGAGCTTTGGGTATGGTTGAGTGTGAACCTGAAGTTAAAGCTAAATCTGCAAAGACTGCAATGCTGTTTTCTAGAACAAACACACTTTTATCATTACCAATGTTATTAACAATGGTAGCGGCACAAAATCTTTATTAATTATTCTTTTTCTTCCTTAACAATCGTTCTTTGGCTAACTTTTAATGAAACCAACACTGGGTTTGCAATATAAATAGATGAATAAGTTCCAAAAATTACTCCTAATATCATTGCCAACGAAAATCCTTTTAATATTTCTCCACCAAAAATAAATATAGATAAAAGTGCCAACAAAGTAGTAACCGAGGTTATTATTGTTCGGGATAAAGTTTCATTTATTGAAATATTTGTTAGTTCAAATATTTTTACATCTGCATATTTACGCAAATTTTCTCTAACTCTATCGAATATTACAACTGTATCATTCATTGAATATCCAACTATTGTTAAAACAGCTGCAACGATAGAAAGATTGATTTCTAATGAAAATACGGAAAATACTCCTAATGTAATTATAACGTCATGAAATAAAGCTAAAATGGCTCCAAGACTAAATTGCCACTCAAATCTGATCCAAATATATAAAAGCATAGCTGCCAAAGATAAAGCTATCGCTATTACCCCTGATCTCAAAAGTTCTGCACTAACTTTTGGCCCAACATTTTCTACTCTTCTAAAATCAACTGAACCTATCGAATTAGATAGTTTAGTTTTTATCTCATCTATAAATTGTGGGTCATTTGAATTTTGTTTTTCAAATTTAACTACAAAATCAGTTTCATTGCCGAAATTTTTCACAGAGACATCTCCAAGATTCATTTGATTAAAACTATCTCTTATTTTTGTGATATTGGCAGAAGATTTGTCAGTCCTTAGTTCTATTAAAGTACCTCCTTTAAAATCAACACCAAAATTCAATCCTTTAAAAACTAAGAAAACTAAGGAAGTAATAATTAACATTCCCGAAAGTATATTAAAACTTTTATAAAACTTATTAAAATAGATTGTTTTCATTATATTAGTTTTTCCTTGTTTTTATTTTTGATGACATAATAAGCAGTAATCAAACGAGCGATGAAATATACTGAAAATAGTGTTGTAAGTATTCCAATGCCCAAAGTAACTGAAAAACCTTTTATAGGACCTGATCCCATAAAGAATAATATCACTGCAGCAATAAGAGTTGTAATATTAGCATCTAAAATCGTTGTTCGTGATTTTGTATAACCAGAATCAAAAGCTATAATTGAATTATTCTCATTTTTTAGTTCTTCTTTAATTCTTTCAAAAATAAGAACATTTGCATCAACAGCCATACCTACTGTTAAAATAATGCCTGCAATCCCAGGGAGTGTAAGAGTTGCTTCAAATAAAGTTAAAATCCCAACTAATAAAAATAAATTAGATATTAAGGCTAAGTTAGCAATTAATCCGAAAAATCTATACTTATAAAACATAAATGCAACGACTAAAATAAATCCAATAATCAATGACATAATTCCAGCATTAATTGAGTCTTTTCCTAAATCAGGACCTACTGTTCTTTCTTCAATTATATTTAATGGTGCTGGCAGTGCGCCTGACCTCAATAATAAGGCTAAGTCTGTTGCAGATTGAAAAGTAAAATTACCAGATATTTGACCAGAACCACCTACAATTGGCTCTCTTATGACAGGAGCACTAATTATTTTTCCATCTAATACAATGGCAAGAGTTCTTCCTACACTTGAAGAGGTAGCTTTTCCAAATTTTTTTGCACCTACTCTATCTAAATTAAATGATACAACGGTTTCATTTGTTTGATTATTCATAGTAGGTTTTGCATCAGCTAAATTATCTCCACTTAAAATAATTCTTTTGCTAACAATTGTTTCACCAGATCCATCCTCAAACTGTAGTTTCTCAGTTCCAAAAGACTCTTCTTGATTAGTTGTAACAAATTGAAAAGTTAAATTTGCAGTTTTTCCAAGCAAAGATTTTATTCTACCTGGATCATCTAAACCGGGTAACTCTACTAATATTCTATCATTTCCTCTTTTTAAAATATTAGGCTCGTTAGTACCAACTTCGTCAACTCTTCTTCTTACTGTTTCAATTGCTTGATCTAATGAAGAATTTTTTAACAATACTAATCCATAGTCAGAAAATTCTAATTTGAATGAGGTATCCATGTTTTCAAAGTTAAATTGATGAGATTTATATTGTTGAAAATAAGGATTTATCTCACTTTTATCATCATCTAAAAATGATTTAACATCCTCAATCTTAGAATTTTCAACATCGAATACAATCGAATTATCCTCAAGTACAAAATTTCTAACCTTAATATCTTTATCTTTGAAAAATTTTTTAAACTCTAATACTTTACTTTGCAATCTTTGAGTAATGACTGGTTCGTTATCTATCTCTAATAATAAATAAGAACCACCTTGTAAATCTAATCCTAATTTTATATTTTTTGAGAAAAATTCATCATCAACTTTTGTAAAGTTGGAAATAGTAAAATATGAAATAATAAGTGTAAAAATTAAAACACTAAAAACTCTTAATTTAGAAAAATATAACACTTTAGGAAGTTATTATTTTTTTGGTTCAGCCTTAGTAACTAGTCCTTGTATTCCTGTAGCTCGAACAATTTCAACTTTAACATTATCAGCTATCATAACTTCTACTTTTTCATTATCGATAACTCGTTCTACAGTACCAACGATACCACCAGAAGTAATAACTTTATCTCCACGCTTTAAAGCTTCAACCATAGCCTTATGTTCTTTAACTTTCTTTTGCTGGGGTCTAATTAAGAAAAAGTAAAATATTACGAATATTAAAATTAGGGGTATAAATTGTCCTATTCCTGCGTCCATGTTAAGTCCTTAAAAAGTTATCGATTATTTATACTATATACTTTTAGAAGACAACTCTTAATTGATACCTATTTTCTCCATATTGTTCATATATGGTCTTAGTTTTTCAGGAATAGTTATTGAACCATCCTCAGTTTGATAATTTTCTAATATCGCAATTAAAGTTCTACCAACGGCAAGTCCGCTCCCATTTAAAGTACCAACAAATTCATTTTCGTTATTGTTATTTTTATATCTAGCTTTCATTCTTTTAGCCTGAAATGTTCCACATGAAGAACAGCTTGATATTTCTCTATATTTATTTTCAGATGGAAGCCAAACCTCTATGTCATAAGTTTTTTCTGCACTAAAACCCATATCACCAGTGCTTAAAATAATTTTTCTGTAAGGTAATTGTAAATCATCTAAAATTTTAGTTGCACAATTAGTCATTCTCTCTAGTTCCTCAATACATTTGTTATTTTCTACAATACTGACTAATTCAACTTTATAAAATTGATGTTGTCTAATCATGCCCTTTGTATCTTTACCATAACTTCCTGCTTCTTTTCTAAAACAAGGTGTTGATGCAACTAATCTCATTGGCAATGATTTTATGTTCAATATCTGATTTTTAACCATATTAGTTAAAATCACTTCAGCAGTAGGGATTAAAAACTTTCTATCATTTTTATCATCAAACTTAATTTCGAATTGATCATTTTCAAATTTGGGCAATTGGCCAGTTCCAAACATAGTGTTGTCTGTAGCCATTAAAGGTGGAGAGATTTCAGTGTAGCCATTATTATTGACATGCGTATCAATCATAAAATTAGAAATTGCTCTTTCTAATGATGCTAATTTGTCTTTAACAAAAACAAATCTTGATCCAGTTGTTTTTGTTGCTAAATCAAAATCTAACATATTCAGTTTTTCACCAATCTCATAATGAGATTTTGGTTTAAAACTCATTTCTTTAATTTCACCAGATTTTACAACCTCTTTATTGCTGTTTTCATCCTTACCTACGGGAACATCATTCAATGGTAAATTAGGAATATTACTTAATATCTGATCAAGTTGGTCTTTAACATTTTTTTGATTTTTACTTAAATCATCTATTTTATTTGAAATTTCTTTTGACTTTTCAAAAAGGGTTTCATCTTTAGATTTAGAAATAGATTTTTTTTCCATTTCTAATTTTTCTTTTTCTTGAATTAATTTTCTATTTTCTTCATCAAGATTTAATATTTGTTCAAAGTCTACATCAACGTTTCGATTTTTAATTGTATTTTTAAAATTATCGATATCTTTTCTAATATCCTTAATATTGTGCATTTCTCTCTTGAGCTTTCTTTTCGATAATATTTACAGAAAAAATTGATAATTCATATAAAATTAACAAAGGTATTGCTAAACCTATTTGTGTAATTGGATCTGGTGGAGTTAATATTGCAGCAGCAGCAAATATTATTACAACAAAATATTTTCTTCTTTCTCTTAAATAAGTTGAATTTACAACTCCTATTCTTGCAAGCAAACTTAATACAACTGGTAGCTGAAAACTTAATCCAAATGCAAAAATTAACTTCATCACAAGTGATAAGTATTCATTTACTTTGGCTTCTAATTGAATCGGTAAGCTAGTCCCAAGTCCCGCACTTTCAAATGATAAAAAGAATTTAAATGCTAGTGGCATAATTAGATAATAAACAAGCATACCTCCTAGTAAAAAAAGTATTGGTGTAATTACTAAGTAAGGCATAATTGCTTTCTTTTCATGGGTATATAATCCTGGTGCAATAAATTTCCAAATTTGAATAAGGATATATGGACTGGTCACAAAGAAAGCAGCAAAAAAAGAAACTTTAAGATATGTTAAAAATGTTTCTTGAAGAGCGGTAAAAATTAATCTTCTATCAACATTATCATCCTTTACAGCATTTGCGTAAGGTTCAACTAAAAATCCATATATGTATTCAGAAAAATAGTAACAAACCACAAATAATACTGCTAAGAAGATAAATGAATTTATTAGTCTTTGTCTTAATTCAGTAAGATGACTTATAAAACCTGTTTCTTTTTTTTTAGCTGTCATCTTTAGGTTTATCCTCTTTCATAATTTCTGTATTTTTTTTTAATTCTTCTTTAATTGAAACATCAGTTATTTCTGTAACTTGATTTTGAACATCTGAAAAATATCTTTTGGCTGAACCTATCCATGATCCAACTTTTTTTAACATTACAGGAAAGTCTTTTGGTCCTACAACTATTATTGCAATAGATACTATTATTAATATTTCAAACCAGCCGATCTGTGGCATTGATTACTCTTTTTTGTCTGAGTCTTGATTTTCAGATATATTTTTTGGTTGGCTATCTTCTGTAGCATCTGTAGCCATACCTTTTTTAAAACTTTTAATTCCTTTAGCAACATCACCCATTAGACTAGAGATTTTACCTCTACCAAAAAGTAATACTACTAAAATTACTACAATTGCAATTTGCCAAAATCCTATACTCATAATTACTTATAACCTTATAATTTTAGTTTTAAAACTATTTTTTTATTTATCGTTATCGGTATTAAGAGTGCTATTAAGCATCTCATCTATATCAGAGTATATATTTTCCTTTTTATCCTCTTGTTTTTCTTTATAGAATTTGCCTGTTCCAAATATAGATGCATCTACACTAGATGTATCAATAAGACCTGCAGTACCTAATTCATCAACGGTTGGAAGATCTGACAATTTTTGGAGATTGAAATGACTTAAAAAGTCATCTGTTGTTCCATATTGAATAGGTTTACCAGGGGCATCTTTTCGACCTTGAGGTCTAACCCAGTTCAATTCCATCAATATCTCAAGTGTATTATTCCCGAAAGCAACTCCACGAATTTCTTCTATTTCAGCTCTAGTGACTGGTTGATGATAAACAATAATTGCAAGTGTTTCTATCGCAGCCTTTGATAATTTTTTTTCAACAGTTTTTTGTTGAGACATTAATGAGGATAAATTTGGTGAAGTTCTAAAAGACCACTTATTGGATATACAGACTAAATTTATTCCACGATCAGAATAAAAATTTTGAAGTTTTAGTAAAGATTTTTCAACATCTGTCTTTTTTGAAATTTTATTTTCAATAGTTTCAATATTTAGAGGCTCTGCAGCTGCAAAAACAATAGCTTCTATTTCTTTATCAACATCACTTAATTTAGATGGAAATGATACAACATTATTTTTTTTTAATTTATTCATTATATTTTTTTAATATATATGTCCTCAAATAAATTATCTTGTTTAATAGATATATTGCCTTCTTTTGCAAGCTCTAAGGATCCAGCAAAAATTCCTGCATTACCTGTCTTACTTAAAGTTTTAGAATTTCTAAAATTTTTTGGTATTAGATCAGTCATATTTTTCCAATCATTTAAATTATTATAAAATTCTTTTATAACTTTAATACCTTCTTCAGTAGTAAATACTGGGAGTTTCGGAATATTCATTCTCTGAAAATCTTTTGTCATTACGATATTTGAATACGTTTTTAATAATTCAAACAATGTTAATGAATATTGAGAATTATAAATTGATCTCATTCCACTTTTTGAACCTCTCATAAAAATATCTTTGCCTAATCTTTTTCTGCTCAACATCTGAGAAGACAATAATCTTATTAATTCTAGTTTTTTAAGTTGGAGCTTTAATTTCTCTGCTACTTCAAGAGCTTTAAATTCCTCTTCTTCTGTTTCTGGTAATAGTAGTTTAGATTTAAGATAAGTTAACCAAGTAGCCATAAGCAAATATTCTGAGGCTAATTCTAAATTTAAATTTTCAGTTTTTGTTATAAAATCATGAAATTGATCTGCTAATTTGGTGATTGATATATTTTCCAAATCTACTTTTTGTGATTTTGCTAAATCTAAAAGTATTTCTAATGATCCAGAGTAATTACTAAGATCAACATTAAATTCTAAAGAATCACTCATGGATTTAAATTTAACTTATTATTTGAATTAATTTAGAAGTTTTTTTTACAATAAAATCATCGATATAAGGTGAATTTTGACCTACCACATTCATTTCTCTCATTTTTCCATTGCAATGAAGCACCAAATTACAACCTGCACGAAAAGATTTAATAACGTTATTTTTTAAATTACCTTTAAGAGCACCCATAGAAATATCATCTGACATTAATATTCCCTTGAATGATATTTCTCTTCTAATCATTTTTATGATTTTTTTAGAATGTGAAACGTTATTTATCGGATCAAGTTTCTTAAACAACAAGTGACCAGTCATACCTAAAACAGATTTTTTTTTGGTAAATGAAAAAAAATCATATTTTTTAAGATACTTTAGATCTTTGTCTATAACTGGTAATTTATAATGACTATCAACTTTAGCTAAACCATGACCTGGAAGATGTTTAATTACTGTACCAACCCTATTTTCGTGAAATTTTTCGATAGATATATCGCCAATTTTAGAAAGAGTTTTTTTATCATTTGAATAGGATCGATCACCTATAATTTTATGAGACTTATTTCGTCTTAAATCCAATACGGGAACTGTATTAATATTAATACCAATAAGTCTTAACAAATAGGATATTTGCTTAACATAAACATTGAAATAAATATCAAATTTTTTTCTATCTTTTGAATATAAATCACCAAAATATTTTGCACTAAAAATGGAATTATCTATGAATTTTCTTAATCTACTTACTCTTCCACCTTCTTCATCAATTAGAATTGGATAATTAGGGTTTTTAAATATTTTTTTAATCGAACCAGTTAATTTTTGAACTTGATTGATTGTTTTTATATTTCTTGAAAAAAGGATTATTCCCCATGGCTTATATTTTTTTAAAAAACTTACTTCACTTTTTTTTAAATTATGTCCACTAATGCCACATATAAAAGCTCTAGTTCTTTTAATCATTATATAACAATTCCCAAAAAGAATATTTTTTTGTGTTTTTATTTTTGTATTCTACATATTCAATAATGTTGTCCGTATCATTTTTAAGAATAAATAGATTATTTTCGTTAGATGATATTTTTTCATCAATACTTGAAACTGCTCTATATGATTTCTTGTAATTATCGTCTGAAAAATAATATCTTAGAGTAAAAAATAGAAAGAAAAATATAATTATTAAATAAAATAGATATTTGAGCTCTTTTAGCATTACATTTTTTCAGGTGTATCAACACCTATAATATCCATTCCAGTTTTAATTGTTTTTGCAATAGATTTTAAAAATATTAGTTTTTCTATATTTATTGTTTTATCATCATTGATAAATCTTTTTTCAACATCATCTTTTCCCATATTCCAATAGGAATGAAATTGAGATGATAACTCATATAAATATACAGGGATCCTATGAGGTTCTAGTTTTTTAGTGGAAATTTCTACACATTTAGGCCATTCAGATATTTTTTTAAAAATTTCAATTTCTTCATTATTAAATTGCATATTATTATTTTCATTATCAATCTTGTCATCAATATTTTTATTTATATTTCTAAAAACCGATGAAATTCTAGCATAACAATATTGAACATAATAAAGCGGATTGTCTTTAGATTTTTCTTTTACTTTTGTAAAATCAAAATCTAATTCAGCATCATTGCTTCTACTTAGCATAATAAATCTTGTTGCATCTTTTCCAACCTCAGAAATTAAATCTTCAACGGTAATGTAATCCCCTTTTCTTTTAGACATTTTAAAGGGTTTGCCATCTTTTATTAACTTAACAAGTTGGCTTACTTTACAAATTAATTTATTTTTTTCTCCAGATAATGCTTCAACAACAGATGTAATTCTTTTTATATAACCCGCATGATCCGCTCCTAAAATATTTATTAATTTATCAAATTTTCTGTTTAGTTTTGTATTATGATACGCAACATCTCCAGCAAAATAAGTCCATGTGTTGTCAGATTTTTGTAATGCCCTATCTTTATCATCCCCAAAATCTGTTGATCTAAAAAGTAATTGATCTCTTTCTACCCAATTAGTTGTGTCTTCTCCCTCGGGAGCTTTGATTTTTCCTATATATACAAATTTATCTTTTTTAAGTTTCTCAATAACCTTATCAACCTCTTTATTTTCAACTATTTCAGTCTCACTCGCAAAATTATCATGAATAATTCCCAAATTATTTAAATTAGTCTTAATGAGTTTAAGTGACTCTGTAATTGCTAGTTTAGTAAGTGTTAACTTAATTTTTTCATAATCATCAAATTGTAAATCTTTATTATTATCTATAATATGTTGGGCTATATCCTTGACGTATTCTCCTGGATATAAATCATCCTCATTTAGTGGAAAGGTTTGATTATCTAATTTTTCTTTTATTCTCAAATATACAGATCTAGTAAAATGTAAAATTTGATTACCATGATCATTTACGTAATATTCTTTTACAACTTCTTGATTATTAAATTTTAACAAATTAGAGATAACATCACCTAGAATAGCACCTCTACAATGACCAACATGTAATGGTCCAGTGGGATTTGCTGACACGAATTCAATTAAATGTTTCTTTTTAGAGTCATTAAGTGATGCACCAAAATTATTAAGATTATTTATATTTAAAAGAAATGAAGTCCAAAACTCTTTTTTTAAAATAATATTTATAAATCCAGGATTTGCTATTTCTATCTTCTCAATATTATTATCATCTTCAAATATAATATCTTTCAATTTTTCGGCAATTTTAATTGGTGGTTCATTATTTGTTTTAGATAAAACCATTGCAACATTAGTTGACAGATCGCACTTAAATTTTTTAGGAGGTATATCTACATTTATACCAGATAAACTTTCAGGTAATAAAATTAGCTTTTCTTCACTTGCTAATTTAATTTTATTTAAAATTTTATTTAAGTATTCCTCAAATATATTCATTTTGATGCTCTATATAATTGTATGGCGTACCTATCTGTCATGCCAGAAATATAATCAGATATAGCTCTTTCTTTGTTATTTTTTAAATATTTAGTTTTAATATACTTTTTTGGATTTTTGTTAATTACACTAAAAAGCTTTTTAATTATCTTTTTTCCTTCGTTATTTTTTTTTAATACATCTTTATTATTATACATAGTTATTCTAAGGAAATCTCTAATCTCATTTATAGTTATTTTTAATTTGTTGGAAAAATCAACAATTTGATTTTTTTTATTTGATACATCTTTTTTTGTAGATATTTTGTTCATTAAAATATTTCTTGTTGTTGTTTTTATTAAGTCTTGAACCATTAAATTTATAGAGTCTCTTATAGTTTGATATACAAGAATATCATTATTTTCACTTTTTAATTTGTTTTTATATGATTTTAAAATTTCATCAAAAAAAGAGATTTGTTTAAGATCGTTTAAAGTAAATAATTTAGCTTTTATTCCATCTTGAATATCATGGTTATTGTATGCAACGTCATCAGATATAGATGCAATTTGAGCCTCCAGTGAGGAGTTTTTTGAAAAATTAATTTTATTTTTTAAATTTTTCAAACCAATTAAATTATTTATTTTGACTAGCTTTGTTACCGGACCATTATGTTTAATAAGACCATCTAATGTTTCTAATGTTAAATTAAGACCTTCAAATTTAAAATATTTATTTTCAATGAACATTACTATCCTAAGTGTTTGAAGATTGTGGTCAAATCCACCATATTCATACATACATTCATTTAGGGACTCTTCTCCCGCATGTCCAAAAGGGGTATGACCTAAATCATGAGCTAAGCTTAATGTTTCAGCTAAATCATCATTTAAACCTAAGTATTTAGCAATTGTTCTAGCAATTTGTGAAACTTCAATGGAATGCGTGATTCTGGTTCTATAATGATCTCCTTCAGTATTCACAAATACCTGAGTTTTGTGCTTCAATCTTCTAAAAGAGGTAGAATGAATTATTCTATCTCTATCTCTTTGAAAAGGTGATCTGAAAGAATTGCTCGCTTCTTTGAACAGTCTACCTTTTGAAGCAAATGTTCCTAATTTTGAGTAATTTTTCATTCTTTAAAAATGGCAAAATATTATTATATTGTTTTTATCAATGTTTAATTATGATTAAAGAAATTAAATTTACAGATAATGCTATAAAGCAGATAAACCATCTTCTATCATCAAAAGATAAAGGGTCATTTTTTAGAATCGCCATTAAAGGTGGTGGATGCTCTGGATTTCAATATGATTTCTCATTTGATAACTCTGCTAATGATGATGATCTACAACAAGACAATATTCTTATCGACAAAACATCGGCTGATTTACTAAAAGGATCTGAAGTTGATTTTGTAAAAGAATTGATCGGAGATTCTTTTAAAATAAACAACCCACAAAGTAAATCTTCTTGTGGTTGTGGCGTATCTTTCTCGCTTTAATGATAATTAGTTCCTGGAATGTTAACTCTGTAAGAGCAAGAATTGAAAATATTAAAGAGTATCTAAAAAAATATTCACCAGATATCTTAATGATTCAAGAGATCAAAGCTCAAGATGAAAACTATCCTTACGAAGACTTTGAAAAATCAAATTACCAAAATTATGTATTTGGTCAAAAATCATATAATGGGGTTGCAATAATTTCTAAAAAAAAATTAGACAAAATTGAAAAAGATATTTTTAAAGATAAAAATAAACAATCAAGAATTATTACAGCAGATCTAAATCATAAATCAAAAACAATTAAATTAATAAATATATACACACCTAATGGAAATCCAGTTGATACAGAAAAGTATACTTACAAATTATATTGGCTAGAGAGTTTAATTAAAAAATTAAAAGCTTATTTAAAAAAAAAAGAGAATATAATTATTGGTGGTGATTTTAATATAATTCCTTCAGCTGAAGATGTTCATAATCCTAAAGGATATGAAAATGATGCATTGTTTAGACTAGAGATAAGAAAAAAATTAAGGGAATTATTAAGTTTAGGTTTTCATGATGCATATAGATATATTCATCCTGACAAAGAGGGATATACGTTTTGGGATTATACAAGCGGTGCATGGCAAAAAAATAATGGCATGAGAATTGATCATTTCTTAGTTTCAAACTCAATTATAAATCTTGTGAAAGATGTAAAAATTAATAAATTTCCTCGTGGAAGACAAAAACCTTCTGATCACACACCAATTGAAATTGAATTAACTTAAAGATTTTATTTTAATTACAAGTTCCTCATTAATATTTCTAGGTCCAGTATCTAATCTGTTTTTATGACGTCTTTCACCAGGCAACCTAACCTCTCCCATTGATTTCATTTTCTCAAAGAATTTATTTGAATGACTATCCCAATCAGAATTTGTTAATTTGTCAGGAGATATAGCTAAAATAAACTCTCCACCACTTGGTGGTCCACCATCATCTGTATCCTTCTCAGCCGTCTCATAACTAAAATTATCTCCAACTAAGGCTCCAGCAAGTAATTCGACCATCATTGCTATTCCTGAGCCTTTATAGCCGCCAAATGGCAACAAAACTCCACCATCTGCTATTTCGCCAGGATCTGTTGTTTCTTTTCCATCTTTAGTTAAACCAGTCCCTATTGGAACCTTGTGCCCTTCTCTTTTTGCAACTTGAACTTCTCCCATTGCCATCGATGCAGTAGCCATATCATAAACTACAGGTGGTTTATTTTTTCTAGGCCAAGCAAATGATATTGGGTTTGTTCCAAATAAAGGTTTAATTGCTCCTGCTGGTGCAACTGCTGGCTTGTATGATGTACAGGCAAAAGCAACAAGTCCTTGCTCTGCAATTGCTTCTGTCTCAGGCCACATAGCAGCCATATGATGAGAATTAGTAATTGCTAAAACCGCTACTCCATTTTCTTTTGCAGCTTTTACGAGTTCTGGTATTCCATATTTTAAAACCATTGGAGCAAGACTATTTTTCCCATCTGCTTTAACAACACTAGCAGTTAATTTTGAAATTACAGGTCTAGCTTTGCCATTAATTTTTCCACTTTTTAAACCAGAAATATAAGCGGGTAATCTAAATAAACCATGTGATAACGATCCATCTCTTTCAGCATTTTTAATTAAAGTAGATAAAGTATCTGCTGTTTCTTCATCACAACCATTAGCTATTAAAGTTTTTTTAGCTAAATGGAAAATTTCTTCTAAAGTTAAAGGAACAGTTGTCATAAATAATATTAGATATTATTTACGACAAAAGTTCAATTTTTAATTAACAACCCTTAAAAGATTTAGACATATTTTTGATTAGATCAAAATATAAGTCTTTACCAGGATCCAATGTAGCTCCTAATGGATCTAAAACACCAGTTTTAATATCCATATCTTTTGCAACAGCATTGATTATATCAGGATTAAATTGAGGCTCAGAAAAAATACAAGTAATTTTATCGTGCTCGATTATTTCTCTAATTTCTGCTAACTGTTCAGCACCAGGCATAACATCAGTATTTACTGTAAACGCACCTAAAACTTTAACATTAAATCTTTCCTCAAAATATTGGTAAGCATCATGAAAAACAATTGATGGTGTGCTTTTATTAAGTTCCGTCATTACATCCATTGTAAGTTTATCCAAATCTTTCAAAGCTTTATTTAAATTACTTTTATAAGTTGATGCATTATTTGGATCATTTTCAATCAAATGCTCTACCATTTCATTTAATATTACTTTTGCATTAATTGGATCTAACCAAATATGGGGGTCATGTTCGCCGTGATGATGACCTTCATGATCATCGTGATCGTCCTTTTTCTTATGTCCATGGTCGTCATGGTCATCATGATCATCTTTTTTCTTATGGCCGTGATCATGGTCATCTTCTTTGTGACCGTCTTTT